>JAZLMR010000018.1:0-15811 GCA_045598785.1 Kiritimatiellia bacterium | reverse complement strand
GGAAACGACATTACCGCCCCCGTCCCCGGCACTGGATTCATTTTGACCGTGAAGAAAAGAGCCCGCAGGATGCAGTCGCCGGCATCTGGATGCCGGCGACTTGCGAATTTGCATTTGCTTCTGGAGTTGGCGTTGTTCTCGGCGGAGTCACGGGTTTCCCGTTCTGAACGGGCGGCATGTTGAATTTCTCACTGCTTGTCAAGCCGGTTGGATCGGATTGCAACCTGTCCTGTCCGTACTGTTTCTATCGCGGACACGGTGCGTCGGAGCGCATGGACGGCGAACTTCTCTCCTTGATTCTCTCGACTTATCGCGCGTTGCCGCTTGCCGCGCACGCGATTGCATTCCAAGGCGGCGAGCCGCTTCTCGCGGGCGAGGCCTTCTTCCGTCGGGCCGCGGAACTGGGCGCTGGAATTTCGTTTTCCGTACAGACGAACGCGACGTCCGTCACCGAGGGCCTCGCGAAATTCTTCGCGGACGAGGGATGGCTCGTCGGCGTGAGTCCGCATTGGGACGCACGGGGATGCGGCCCGTCCGCTGGCCGCGGTCTCGAGGGGTACCGCAGGTTGCGCGCCGCAGGGGTGAGGACGAACGTCCTTCAGCTCGTCACGGCGGACAATGTCGGCGAACCGGAACGGCTCTACCGGCATATCCGAGACGATTTGGGCGCGACATTCCACCAGTACATTGAGTGCACGGCGCCGTCCGCTTTCGCGGTCACGGGCGAGGCGTGGGGTGAATTCCTCTGTCGGCTGTTCGACGTCTGGCGAGGGGATGGCGACGTCCGTCGCGTGTCGGTGAGGCTTTTCGATTCGATCGTCGCGCAGCTCAGGTTCGGTGTGCCCACGATGTGTAACTTTGCGCGCGATTGCCGCAACTATCTCGTCGTCGAGGCGAATGGCGACGTGTATCCCTGCGACTTCCATGTGGCGCCCGAAAACCGGCTCGGCAACATTCGAACGGATTCCTGGGAGTCGCTTCTCGCATCCCCCGGATACGCGCGTTTCGGCGAAAGGAAACGCGCGTATCCGGATTGTCCTCGCAATCGCGGCACGCTTGATGCGGGATGGCGGCGTTTCTTCGCCCATGCGGTCCCTTTCCTCAGGAAACTTATGGAGTAATTCGGTTATGAAATCGCTATTCGCATCCCTGTTCCTCTTTGCCGCGATCACCTGTTCCGCGAAGCCGAACGTGGTGTTCATTCTGACGGACGATCTCGGCTACGGCGATGTCGGGTTTGCGTTCGCCCGCAGGGAGGGCGGCCCGCGGATCGCGACGCCGTTTCTCGACGAACTCGCCGGTGAAGGCGTGACGCTCACCGACCATTATTGCGCCGCGCCGGTCTGCGCGCCGTCCCGAGCGTCCCTCCTCACGGGCGTGCCGCAGCCGGGATGTTCGGTGAAGGACAACGAATTCGACCGTCCGATCGCCGAAACGGACACGCTTGCGACGGTGATGAAGGCAGGCGGCTACCGCACGTACGCCGTCGGAAAGTGGGGTGTCGCTGGCGGCGGGGAATCGAAGTTGCCGCGGACGGCGCATCCGTGCGATCGCGGGTTCGACCGCTTCTATGGGTTTCTCGACCACCGCGCAGGTCACACCTATTTTCATACCGACACCTTCTGGAGGGGCGTCTGGATGGGTATCGACGAGGATCGCACGAACGCGACGCCGAGCGCCGTCGGCCGCTATTCGACAGAACTTTTCACCGAGAAGGCGAAGGCGTACGCGACAGAGTGCGTCCGGGAACACGCGGGGGAACCGTTTTTCATCTACCTTGCGTACACAACGGTGCATGGTCCGTTCCAGATCCCGGGTGAGCCGTATCCGCAGTACCGGCGCCTTCCGCCGGAGATGGCGCGGTATGCGACATGCGTGACGATCCTCGACGAACAAATACGGTCGCTCATGGACCATCTCGGGCGGCTTGGCGTGCTTGAAAATACGATCGTCGTCTTCACGAGCGACAACGGTCCCGCGAAGGAGTACGGAAGCGATCCTGGCTTCTTCCGCTCGGCCGGACCGTTCCGCGGTTGGAAGCGGGATGTGTTGGAAGGTGGAATGCGCGTGCCGACGTTTGTCTGGAAGAAGGGCGGATGGGCCGTGAAGACTGACGAGCATCCGTCATCTTCGATCGATTGGATGCCGACGCTTGCCGCGCTTGCTGGCGTCCTGCCGCCGGCGGATCGACCCGGCACATCCCTTTTGCCGCGGTGGACGGGCGAAGCCGATGTCCGGCCATCGCGCATCGCGACCGCCTACCGGTACAACAGGCAGCAGCGGATGATGCGTGTCGGCGATTGCGCGATCGTGCGGATCGGGGACGGAATGCCGGCCGTCTACGACGTGCGGCGGGACCCTGCGGAACTGACGAACATGTTCGACCGCGTCGGGACGAAGTTCTCCTCCGACTGGACGTCCGTCTTCGGCGAGACGCTTTCTCCGTCCGTTCCGCAGGCCAGCTCCGGTTTTTGACTCGGTCGTACCGCAAACCTCCGCGACGACCGGCATCACGGGGACCTTCTCGAATGTCGTGACGCTGAATGGCCGGAATTGCCGCGTGCGCTATGACGGAAACGACATTATCGTCAGTTCGCTTCCCCGTTCTTGTTCCCCGTTTTTTGATATAATACCCGGGTATAGACGAGGTATGTCGATGGTAGACAAGAAATGGCTTAAAAGGCAGGCCGACAAGGTCAGGAAGGTCGATTGGATCGACCCTGCCTTGTATCGCAAGTACGGTGTGAAGCGCGGGCTTCGCAATGACAACGGCACCGGCGTGCTGGTGGGGCTGACGACCATCGGCAATGTGCACGGTTATGTAATGGACGAGGGCGAGAAGCGGGCGATTCCCGGCGAACTCTATTATCGCGGCATCAATGTCCAGGACATCGTCGACGCCGACCGCCGCGAGCATCGCTTCGGCTATGAGGAAACCGCCTATCTGCTGTTGTTCGGCGACCTGCCGACGGCGCGGCAGCTGGTGGATTGGAAAAACCGCATCGGCGACTGTCGGAAGCTGTCGGACGGGTTTAAGGAAAACGCCATCATGCGCAACCCGCCGAAGGAGCTCATGAACGCGATGGCGCGGGCGGTGCTGTTCGCCTATGCGTTTGACTTTGACGGCGATCCCGATGACATTTCCATCGAGAAGTGCCTGGAGCAGTCGGTGGACTTGATCGGGGCGCTCCCCACGATTGCGGCCTATTCCTATCAGGCCAAGGCGCATTATCACGACGGGGCGTCGCTGATGCTCCGCAATCCCGATCCCAGGAAGTCGACGGCGGAGAATTTCCTGATGCTGACGCGCGAAGACGGCAAATATACGCGGCTGGAGGCGGAAACGCTGGATCTGGCGCTGATTCTGCATGCCGAGCACGGCGGCGGCAACAATTCCTCGTTTACGACCCATGTCGTGACCTCGTCGCATTCCGACATCTATTCGTCGGTGGCGGCCTCGGTGCTGTCGCTCAAGGGCGCGCGCCATGGCGGCGCCAACCTGCGGGTGATGCGGCAGAACGAGGAGATCATGACCAAGGTGAAGAACTGGCGGAAGCCGGCCGAGGTCGCCCGTTATCTCGAGCGCATCGCCGATGGGCAGGCCGGCGACGGCTCCGGGCTCATCTACGGGCTCGGGCATGCGGTTTATACGATTTCCGATCCGCGGGCGCAGATGCTCAAGGCCAAGGCCCGAATGCTGGCGAAGGAAAAGGGGCGGGAAGACGAATTGCGTCTGCTGGAAACCATCGAGGAGCTGGGGCCGCAGATCATCAAGAAGCGGCATCCGCGCGCGGAGGACGTGTGCGCGAACGTCGATTTGTTCTCCGGGTTCGTCTACGACATGCTCGGGATTCCGAAGGATCTCTATACGCCGCTGTTTGCGGTGGCGCGTTGCGTCAGCTGGTGTGCGCACCGTATGGAAGAGCTGGTCAACCAGGGGCCGATCATCCGCCCCGCCTACAAGCCGATTTTCCATTCGCGGGAATATGTCCGGCTGAAAGATCGTTGAATGGCGGAGACCGGCAGTGAAAGTTAGAATGGTTAAGGGCGGGGTGTGCTCCGCGAAGGGATTCCGCGCGGCGGGTGTTGCGGCGGAGATCAAGTACAAGGGCCGCAACGACGTGGCGCTGATCGTGGCCGACGAGCCGGCGGTCGCCGCGGCGGTCTTCACCACCAACCGGGTGGCGGCGGCGCCGGTGGTCTACGACCGGGCGGTTTTGGCGAAGGGCTCGCGCGTTCAGGCGATTCTGGCCAACTCCGGCTGCGCCAACGCCTGCACGGGCGAGCGGGGGCTTCGCGCCGCGGAACTTTCGGCGCTGGTGACGGCGGGCGAACTCGGCGTCGACCCGAAGCACGTTTTGGTCGCTTCGACGGGCGTCATCGGCCGTCCGCTGCCGATGAACCGGCTGCTCGCCGGCATGAAGGCCGCGGCGAAGCGGCTCGGCCGCACGGCGGCGCACGGGCTGGCCGCGGAGAAGGCGGTGATGACGACGGACACGAAGCCCAAGGAGGCGTGCGCGCGGGTGACGATCGGCGGCCAGACGGTGACGGTCGGCGGCATGTCCAAGGGCTCGGGCATGATCGAGCCGAACATGGCGACGATGCTCGGCTTCATTACCACCGATGCGGCGATTGACGCGGCGATGCTGAAGCGGGCGCTTAAGCTGGCGATTGCGAAAAGCTTCAACCGGCTGGTGGTCGACGGCGACGAGTCGACCAACGATTCCGTGTTCCTGCTGGCTTCCGGCAAGGCGGGCAATGCGCGCATCGTCCGCGGCGGCGAAGACTTCGAGGCGTTTCGCTCGGCGCTGGAGGCGGTTTGCATTTCGCTGGCGAAGCAGATGGCGATGGACGGTGAGGGCGCGACCAAGTTCGTGACGGTGACGGTGCGCGGGGCCCGCAGCGAGGCGGACGCGGCGCGGGCGGCGCGGGCGGTCGCGAAGAGTCCGCTGGCCAAGACCAGCTGGTTCGGGCGCGATCCGAACTGGGGGCGGGTGCTGGCGGCGGTCGGCTATTCGGGCGCCGAAGTCACGGACATGCAGACCGAGGTCTTCTATGACGGCGTGTGGGCCTTCCGCCGCGGCGAGGTGGCGGATGCGGCGCAATTGAAGAAGCTGGGCGAAGTGCTGAAGCGGCCGGCCTTCGAAGTGTTGGTCGACTTGCATCTCGGGCGCGGCGAAAGTTCGGTCTATACCTGCGACTTCTCGCCCGACTACGTGCATATCAATGCGGACTATACGACTTGAATCAAGGAAAGGGAAATCGGAAATGAAGCAACTCATAATGGCGGGGCTGATGTTGGCGGGGTCGGTGCTGATGGCGGCGACGGTAATTGACGTCACCGGCACCGGCAATCAGAAGTTCACCGTTCAGGTGCAGGTCGGGCACGGCGCCTTCGCCAAGAGCCTCAGCCGCAACCTTGAGCTTTCGGGGCTGTTTTTGGTGGGCAAGTCGGGGTCGATCAAGGTGACGGGCGCCTCTGGCGCGATTCGGGTCGAGGGCGCCGGCAAGGCACTTTCCTCGGCAGCGACTTTCGGCGACGACCAGGCCGCGCGCATGGCGGCGCGGCAGCTGGCGGACGCGATGGTCGCGGCTTATTCGAACAACCGGCAGCAGGGCTTCGCCTGCGACCAGGTGCTTTTCCTCAACCGTGGGCGGGCGAAGGCGAACAATACGGCGCTTCCGAGCGAAATTTGCGTCGGTTATCCGGACGGCTATGACATTCATCAGCTTACCAGCGACGCCAAGATGACGATCTTCCCGCGCTGGAAGGGCGACGGCAGTTCGATTTACTTCATCAGCGACAAGGGCGGGGCGCCTCAGATCTGGGAGATGAACACGCAAAGCGGCCAGCGGCGCAAGCGGTGGAGCTTCAAGGGCACGCCGACCGGCATCGCGGTTTCGCCGGACGGCCAGCGGGTGGCGGCCGTGCTTTCGTTTCAGGGCAATCCCGAGCTGTATGTGCTGGAGGGCGACCGCTATCTTCGGCTGACGAATACGAAATACGGCAGCGAGGGCCAGCCGACCTGGAGCCCTGACGGGCGTCAGATCGCCTATGTCTCCGACGAGACGCGGCAGCAGCAGATCTATGTGATTGACGTGGCGACGAAGGCGAAACGGCGGCTCACGACGCGCGGCACGCAGAACGTCGACCCCGACTGGGGCAAGGACGGGCGCATCGTCTACATCACCAAGCGCGCCGGGGCGCAGGTGGCGGTGATGGACGCGAAGGCGGGCGATGCCTCCGCGACGGTGCTGAACGCCGCCGGGGTGTGGGAGCACCCGAGCTGGGCGCGTGACGGCCGGCATGTGGTGGCGAGCAGCAACGGCAAGCTCTTCGTGCTGGACACGCTGGAGGACGGCGACAAGCCGCGGCAGATGTTTTCCGCGCAAGGCAACTGGATCAGCCCCACTTGGTGCAAGTGACATGAAAATTGACGTAGCGTATGTGGCGGAGCTCGCCCGACTGGAGCTCACGGAAGCGGAAAAGGCGGTCTTTCAGCCGCAGCTTGAAAGCATCGTCAAGTACGTGGAGAAGATTTCGTCGGTGAATGTCGACGGGGTCGAGCCGATGATGCACGGCCGCACGCTGGTCAATGCGTTTCGCGAAGATACGGTGCGCGAATCGCTGCCGACCGAAACGGCGCTGGCCAACGCGCCGAAGCGGGTCGGCGACGAATTTCTGCTGCCGAAGATCGTGGAAGGGGCGGAATCTTAAGCGCTGCGGTTTAATCCAGGAAGGATGACGATGGAACTTTACGAGTTGGGGATCAGGGACGCGCAAGCGGGGCTGGCGAAAGGCGAGTTCTCCAGCGTCGAACTCACCGAGGCGGTCATCGGCCGCTATCACGCCCGGAACGGCGAAATCGGCGCTTATCTGACTTTTGACGAGGCCGGGGCGCGCTCGGCGGCCGCGGCGGCCGATGCGGCGCGTCGGGCGGGCGCGGCGGATCAGCCGCTCTTGGGAATTCCGATTGCCATCAAAGACCTCATCAATGTCTGCGGCCAGCCCTGCACCTGCGCGTCCAAGATTCTTGAAGGCTATGTTTCGCCGTATGATGCCACGGTGGTCGCGAAAATCCGCGCCGCCGGCGGTTTCCCGGCCGGTCGGGTCAACATGGACGAGTTCGCCATGGGCTCGTCGACGGAGAATTCCGCGCTGGGCGTCACTCGCAATCCTTACGATCTTACGCGCGTGCCGGGCGGCTCGTCCGGCGGGAGCGCGGCGGCCGTCGGCGGCAACCTTTGCATTGCCGCGCTCGGCACCGACACCGGCGGGTCGATCCGCCAGCCGGCGAGCTTCTGCAACTGCGTCGGCGTCAAGCCGAGCTACGGGCGCGTCAGCCGCTATGGAGTGACGGCGTTCGCGAGTTCGCTGGACCAGGTCGGGCCGATGACCAAGTCGGTCGAAGACGCGGCGTTGCTGCTGCAGGTGCTGGCGGGCAAGGACGAAATGGACGGCACGACGCCGGCGGTACCGGTGCCGGACTACGCGGCGGCGCTCGCGGGCGCGTCGATGAAGGGTGTCCGGCTCGGGCTGGCGAAGGAGTATCTCGCCACCGCCGGCATGGACCCGGAAGTGAAGCGCATTACCGACGAGGCGATTCGTCATTGCGCAGCGGCCGGCGCGGAACTGGTGGAGGTTTCGCTGCCGCATACCGAGTATGCGATGGCGGTATACTACATCATCGCCCCCGCTGAGGCCAGCGCCAACTTGGCGCGATTCGACGGGGTCCGCTACGGGCATCGCAGCGCGGCGGCGAAGGACGTCTTCTCGCTTTACGTCAAGAGCCGCGCCGAGGGCTTCGGGGCCGAGGTCAAGCGACGCATCATCATGGGCACCTATGTGCTGTCGAGCGGCTATTACGACGCCTATTACGGCAAGGCGCAGAAGGTCCGCACGCTCATCAAGCAGGACTTTGACCGCGCCTTCGAGCAGTGCGACGCGCTGCTCACGCCCTGTGCGCCGACGCCGGCCTTTAAGTTCGGGGCCAATCAGGATCCGCTGACGATGTATCTGAACGACCTCTACACCATTCCTTCGGCGCTGGCGGGCGTCTGCGCCAGTGCGGTGCCGGCGGGCTTTACCAAGGACACTCGGCTGCCGGTCGGCGTGCAGTTCATCTGCGGGGCTTACGAGGAAGCGAAGTTGCTGAAGATCTCGCGGGCGTTTGAGCTGATTCAGGCATAAGGGGGTCGAGCTTGCTCTTTTTGCTGTTGCTCCCGCTGTTTTTGCTTTCAGCTTTCTTCTCCAGTTCCGAGACGGTGCTCTTTTCGCTGACGGGAACGCAGCGGGCGCGGATTGCCGAACGTCAGCCGGCGGTCGCGCGGCTGCTGGCCAAGTGTCTGGAAGACAAGGCGGTGCTCTTTTCGACGATTCTGGTCGGCAACACCTTTGTCAACTTCGCCATTTCCGCCCTCGGTTACCATCTCTTTCGCGAATGGCTGCCGGGCTGGGGCTGGCTGGCGGTGCCGACGATGACCATCGGGCTGTTGGTGTTCGGCGAGATCACGCCCAAGCGGCTGGCGCTCAACTACGCCGAGAAAATCGCGCCGTTCGCGGTGCGGTTGCTGATGTTCTGGCGCTTCATCCTGTCGCCGTTCAATGTGGTGCTGCGCCTGTCGTCGCGGGCCTTTGCGCCGGCCCTGGAGCGGGAGCGCCGGGCGCTTTCGGACGAGGAGCTCGTGTCGGTGATGGATTCGGCGGCGGAGCACGGCGAGATTTCGGCGGCGGATGCGGAAATGGTCGAGGGCGTGCTCCGGCTGTCGGAGCTCTGCGCCAACGACGAGATGACGCCGCGAGTGGATTTCGAGGGCTATGACATCGACTGCGACGCGGCGACGCGCGCGGCAGTCCTGCAGCGGGCGCGGCATCGGCATTTGCCGGTCTTTCGGCGGACGCCGGATGCCATCGAAGGCGTGATTGAAGCCGCCACCGGCCGGATTGAGGCGGCGTTGTTCGTGCCGGAAACGGTGACGCTCGACGATTTGCTGGTCACTTTCGCCAAGAGCGGCAAGCCGATGGCGATCGTCTTGGACGAATACGGCGGCACGGCGGGGCTCATCACGCCCAATGACATCGTGGAGCTGATTGTCGGCCCCAAGGTGTTCGGGGCGCAGAATGTCGAGCCGGCGATCGTGCCGGTCGGCGACAATGTCTGGGAGATTGACGCCCGGGCCAGCCTCGACGAGATCAACCGCGAACTCGATCTGGAGCTGGAGGCGGAGGACGCCGACCGGCTTTCCGGCTGGGTGCAGTTCCATGCCGAGCGCCTGCCGCATGTCGGGCAGGAAATCGAAGCCGACGGCTGCCGCGCGACGGTGCTCAAGCGGCGGCACCGGCGGGTCACGCTGGTACGGCTGGAGGTGCTGGCGCATCCCGGCGTGGATACGGACGAGGAGATCCTGGCCGAGACCGACGAGGCGATCGAGAAGACCGAGGAGGATGACGAATGAGCGTGCTGCTGTTGTCCTTGTCGACCTTGATTGCGCTGGGGTTTGCCTGCTTCTGCGCCGGCGCGGAGACGGCTTTTCTTTCCGTCAGCCGCGAGCGGATTCTGCATCTGGCGCGCGAGGGCGGGCGCAAGGCGCAGGTCGTGCAGCGGGTGCTGGGCGACATGCCGCGGGCGATGACGACGCTGCTCATCGGCAACAACCTTGCGTCAGTTGCATATTCGACGGCGACGGCGGCGTTGATTGCGGACGGGTGTGCCGATTCGCTGGTGCGTTCGCTTTGGAGTTTCCTGGCGGCGTTTACGGTGCTGTATGTGTCGGAGTTCCTGCCCAAGCTCCTGTGCGCGGCGCGCCCGTTGCGGCGTTCGCTGTATCTGGCGCCGGCCTATGCGGCGGTCGAGGTCGGCTTGCGGCCGCTGACCTGGCTGGCGATGCGGCTGACGAATGTCTTCATGGGCAAGGGCGGCGAGCGGAAGTACCGGCTGACGTCGGCGGATCTCCTGCGCATTTTGCAGGACCGGAAGGACGGGGTCTGCCTATCCGATTTCGAGTCGGCGCTGATCGGCCGCCTGATCGTGCTTCGCACCCGTCGCCGCCCGGTTACCACCGAATCGCTCTTAAGCGCCTTGCGTGACTTTGACTGATTGTCGACCGTCGGCCGCGCCGGTTGGCAAGCTATGGTATAATATCGGCTATGGAAAAGATCAGGGCGGTGATATTTGACTTCGGCGGGGTGATGACTACGACGACCATGCCGGAACGGGTGCGCAAGTGCACGGATGAATATGGGATCGACTGGGCGCAGCTGGAAGCCGGCTTCGCCCGATACCGGCGGCTGATGGACGGCGGCTTCTTCAATCTGGAGACGATGTACGAGCTCATCTGGGCCGATGCCGACATCCGGCTCCAGTCCGAGCAGCTGGCGCACATCCTGGAGGAGGATTACGCCAGCTTTCTCGACGACTACCGCAATCTGAAGACGCGGGAATGGATGCGGAGTCTGAAGGCGAGGGGCTATCGGATCGGCATCCTCACTAACATGCCGCCGGCGATGGCGATTCGGTTCCGCAAGGTCTATGCGGATTTCATCGAGCTGGCGGACGCGATGGTCATTTCGGGCGAGGAGCGCATGTTCAAGCCGCAGCGGCGGATCTACGAGCTGCTGGCGGCGCGGATCGCGCTTAAGCCGGCGTCGCTCTGCTTCGTCGACGACGTCGAGGCGAATTGCGAGGGCGCGCGCCGGGCCGGCTGGCAGGCGCTGCGCTTCGTCGATAACGAACAGGTCGAACGCGATTTCGCGCGATTGGCCGAATTATGGTAAAATCTACGGTGTGCCGACGGGCACGGGAAAACATTAAGGAGTCGCAAATGAACGTATTGGCTATCGGTTGTCATCCGGATGATGTGGAAATCTGCTGCGCGGGCACGCTGGCAAAATGCGTGAAGCGCGGCGATCGCGTGGTCACCGCCCACCTTTGCAACGGGTCGCTCGGTCATGTGGTGATTCCGCCGAAGGAGCTCATCCCGATGCGGGCCAACGAGGCGCGCGAGGCGGGCAAGCTCGCGGGCATCGAGGTGCTGGACGGCGTCTTCGACGACCTCGACATCTACGCGGACAATGCCGAGAGCCGCAACAAGGTGGTGGAGATCATCCAGTACGCCCAGCCCGATTTCATCATCACCCAGAACCCCGACGACTACATGCCCGATCATGTCGCGACTTCGAAGCTCGTCTTTGACGCGGCGTTTACGGCGACGCTGCCCAACTGGCCGTCGAAGACAAAAAAGGCGGCGAAGCTGGTGCCGATCTACTATATGGACACTTTGGCGGGCGTCAACTTCGTGCCGGACGAATTCGTCGACATCTCCGAGGAGATCGACACCAAGATCCAGATGCTTGAGTGCCATCATTCGCAGCTTGACTGGATGCGCGAGCACGACCACATCGACTTTGCCGACATGGTTCGCACCTGCAGCCGTTACCGCGGCTATCAGTGCGGCGCGGCCTATGCCGAGGGCTTCAAGATGTGCAAGGCGTATCTGAAGGGCACCACGAAGCGCCTGCTGCCGTAATTTATGAAAACCAAGGCCGTTTATCCCGGTACTTTCGACCCGATGACGCTCGGGCACTTCGACCTCATTAAGCGCTCGTCGAAGCTTTACGACCAGCTGGTCGTCGCCGTGGCGGCGACCAGCAAGAAGCAAGGGGCGCTTTTTGATGCCGACGAGCGGCTGGAGATGATCCGCGAAGATGTCCGCAGGGCGAAGCTCAAGAACGTCGAGGTGAAGCTGCTCGACACGCTGCTGGTCGATTTCTGCCGGCGGGAGCGGGCGCATGTCGTCATCCGCGGCGTTCGGGTCTATTCCGATTTCGAGTATGAGTTCCAGATGGCGCTCACCAACCGTCGGATGGCGCCGGAAATCGAGACCCTGTTCATGATGCCGAGCGAAAACCTCGCCTATGTGACGGCTTCGACCGTCCGAGAAATCGCCAGCTATGGCGGCAATACCGCGCCGTTTGTCACGCCGGCGGTCCAGAAGCGGCTCCGCGGCAAGCAGGCCCGGTAAGAGGCTAGTTTCCCCTGGTGCGGTGGGGTGCCATTTTAATTATGTGGTGAATTTTTCGATTCTGACATCGTAGTGGCCCGCGGCGTTGATTTTTTGATTGTGGCGTCGCGCTTTTAATTGGCTTTAGGTGGGCTTGGCATGGTTTTGCTTTCCAGCGTGCGACCGATTTGGCGCGGCCGGCTCCCGTTCTCGGTCGGGCTGGCGGCTTGTCCTTGCGACCGCTGAGCCGACTAGCGACGACCGACTTCCGTGGCGTGACCGACTAGCGACGACCGACTTCCGTGGCGTGACCGACTAGCGACGACCGACGGCCGACTTCCGCGGCGATTGGCAGGCGCTTCGCGCTTTGAAATCGCCGCGCCATTCGCCAGGCGATCATAGCGCTTCGCTCGCCATCGCCGGCCATCCCCGCCTTCCTCAGTCAAGCGGCAGGCCCTCCGCTCCGCGCTTGGGTGCCGCTGGAGTCGTAATTGTAGGGCGCGTCCGTCGATTTTTGTGTCGTCCACGGATTAACACGGATAAGATTCAATCCGTGAAAATCCGTGAAAATCCGTGGATAAATTCGTTGGTCGCCGCTTCTTCTTATTAGTGGCCCGTGGCGTCGTTTTTGCGCTCTAGCTCTCGCTTCATTCGCAATCACCCGCCCCTTGGAGCTTGGTCGGCTTAAGTCAACCCAATCTTTCGCCCACTGACGCTTAGTCATTTCTATGATTGCAGCCGTCCAGCCTAGCAAAAGCGATTGCCTAACACCTTCCACTCGTTGCCTATCCCTAGTGCCTCGCTTCGTTAGCGTCAGGTCGCCGCAAAAAATTGGAATTTGGCTACTGTCGAAAATAGGCTATAAAATGGTATAATTATAATGCTTTTCACGGTGGTAATTATGCCCAGAAAGCATCGTCAGGAAGATTCGGAATGGCAAAGAGAATGAAAGCGTTTGGCGACTACAAAGCCGATGGGAACGTGTGGATCAAATTCACGACGAGTGAATGCTACCCAGATATTCTCGTCTGCGCTTGCAAGAGGATGTACCGATGAGAAGAAAAGATGGCAAACAGCGGCAAATGTGCGTACTGGTCGGGACATATCGACCTGAAAACACTGATTGGATCAAGCAGAAGAAGGTCTACAACCTCCCGTTGTCCGATGCCGCCGATCCAGCGATCTATGAGAAATTCGTGGCAGTTGTTCTTTATGCCGAAGATGCTTTACCGCTCGCCTACGCGGCGAAATTCTCACAGGTGGTTGATAGGGAATGGTTGCGTGAGAACGGTTATTCAACGGCGAAAGTGCCTCACGGTAATCGTTATGTTCTTTTCACGCTGGGCGAAAAGACGAGCGCGGCTAAACTGCTGTCGAATCCCGAAGCTGAGGTCTGCGTTTGTTCTTCGCGATGGACGGGCAAGATCGACGCTGATTTTTATGAGAGGCCGCTTCCCGCTTGTGGCGGTAAGTCGGTTCCAAACATCTTTGAGAAGATCAAGCCGTATTTCAAGAAGTGGAAGGCGGCATGTGCGTTCAACCCGGTGCAGGGAGATTTTCTAGAAGCACTTATGAATTGCGGTGAAAATGCGTGTGGAATCACGGCATTAAAGCGTCCGGTGGCCATCGATCTGTTTGCCGGGTGTGGCGGGTTGTCGCTCGGCTTTGAACAAGCCGGTTTTGATATTGCTGCAGCAGTAGAAATTGACCCTATTCATGCCGCAGTTCATGAGTATAATTTCCCGTACTCAAAGACTATTTGCGCAGACATTAAAAATGTTACAGGGTCGGATATTCGCAAGTTGGCTGGTTTGGGTGATCGAGATGTTGATATTGTCTTTGGCGGAGCTCCTTGTCAAGGATTTTCGATGATCGGGAAAAGGGCACTTGACGATCCGCGAAATCAACTTATCGGACATTATCTGCGCGTGGTGAGTGACATCCGTCCGAAGTATTGCGTTCTTGAGAATGTTAAAGGGCTGACGGTGGGCCATCATGTCAAATTCTTAAGTGAGTTAATAAGTGAACTAAAGAAGATCCACTACAATGTGCTGCTTCCATACCGTGTTCTTAATGCGGCAGATTATGGTGTCCCTCAAAATCGACAACGATTGTTTCTTATAGCTGCCCGGGAAGATCAAACGCTTCCAAATTATCCCAAAGCCATCGAGGGAAGAACAACAATTCAGGAAGCGATAGAAGATTTGCCGAACGCGGACAAATATAAGGGTTTGCTTGATGATGATTCTGTTTCGGCATCATGGAAGACAACACAGCCGTATGCAATGAAGTTGCGAGGGCTTATTGATGACGCCGAGGATTTTGGATATAAGCGAGAGTTTGATCCAAGTATGCTTACTGCGAGCATGAGAACGGTTCACACAGAACTGAGCCAAAGGCGTTTTCTTGATGCGCCACAAGGCGTGACCGAGCCGCATAGCCGTTTTTTCAAGTTGGCTTGGAATGGACAGTCTAACACGTTGAGGGCGGGAACTGACAGCGCGAGAGGCGGCTTTACTTCTCCTCGTCCGATCCACCCTGTTTTGCCGCGAGTAATAACCGTGCGAGAGGGTGCAAGAATCCATTCTTATCCCGACTGGTTCCGATTCCACAAAACGAAGTGGCATGGCTTCCGTGAGATCGGCAATAGTGTGCCCCCGCTTCTTGCACGAGCAGTTGGTGGTGCGGTTATGAAAGCCATGGGTGTTAGGCCCGTAAAGCCTCGTGCGGTTTTGAAGCCGGGTAGCGAATTGTTGCTTGGTTTTGATATGAGTGAGGCCGCAAATCATTTTGGTGTTTCAAGGAATGTAATAGCACAAAGAAAGAGGAAACGCGATGGCAAGTAAGAAAGAAAATCGTTATTCGTCATTGGTCGGATATGTCTTTGAACATGGATTCAAGAAGGGGAAGACCGAGTTTGCTTTTACCCGTGATCAATTCGTGGCAGCAGCTAAAAAACTGAAGATTGCATTGCCGAAAAACATCGGTGATGTTCTCTACTCTTTTCGCTATCGCTGTCCCTTGCCGGAAAGTGTGCTGAAGACGCAGCCGGATGGTCATGAGTGGGTGATCCTTGGAGCGGGGAAAGCTGTTTATCAGTTCAAGCTTGTCAAAAAGAGTCGTATTCTTCCTTCGCCGAATTTGATGTCGGTCAAGATCCCCGACGCAACGCCGGAGATTATCAGTGAATATGCTCTTGGTGACGAGCAAGCATTGTTGGCGAAAGTGCGTTACAATCGTTTGATTGACATCTTCCTTGGGGCGACGGCGTATTCTCTACAAAATCATCTGCGAACAACGGTAAAAGGCATCGGACAGATAGAGATTGATGAAGTCTATGTTGCTGTTGATAAGCATGGGCGTCAGTTTGTCGTTCCCGTACAAGCAAAGGGTGGAAAGGACCAGCACGGCATTGTTCAAACAGCTCAGGACATTGCATGGTGTCAAACTAATTTGCCAGAGTTGATTTGCCGTCCGATTTCGGTTCAGTTCGTGACCTCGACGAAGATTGCCATGTTTGCGCTTGCAATATGCGATGGCGAGATTAAGGTGGCAGAGGAGCGGCATTATGAGCTTGTCCCCGCAAAGTCGGTGACAGAGGAAGACTTGAAGAATTATTCGCTATCGGCAATGTCAGAATGTCGCGGTGCTTTATAAGGCCTTGTTTTAATTACGGCCGACGCATCAAAAAACTCTCCTCCCCGCTGACGCGGTGACGAGAGTTTTTTGATGCGTCGGAAGTTTTTCAGCAACCAGCAACCAGCGGACAGCGGCCAATCCGAATGGTCGTGGCGCGGCTTATTTGCCCTTT
>JAZLMR010000017.1:0-10444 GCA_045598785.1 Kiritimatiellia bacterium | reverse complement strand
CGCAGAATGGACGAGCGGCGATGGGGCGGCAACTAACGCGGTAAAGGATGGCTCTTTTGAGGTGGGTTGTGGTACTTTGAATGTGAAGGTTATTTTCACGCCAGCGCACAATTATCAATTCAAGAGCGAGAGTGAAGACGGAGTTAGAGCGCTTACTTCGCCGCTTATTGAAAGTTGCACGGTTACCGCGCCGGAGGTCGAGGGGATTCCCGGGACGGATGTCGCGCCGTGGCAAGTTGGCGATGAGGTTACGGCGTATGTGAGCGACGAGGGCGTGCTGGTCGTTGGCGGCGAGGGCGCGATGGACGACTTCGCGGATGTCAATGAGGTGCCGTGGACTGATAAGGCGGCGGAGATTAAAGAGGTAACGATTGCGGAGGGAGTTACGAAGATTGGCGCAAAGTCGTGGGAAGGGCTATCTGGTACGGTAACGATTAACGGTATGGTGCTTTCTGCCATTAGATTTGTTTCGACAGGGTTAAACATATCCGCCGAGCCGGTCATACCCGAAGATATGGTGCTCGTTTCGAAGACGGAGATTGAGGCGGCGAAGGCGACGACGATTCAGATTGTGGACGGCACGGCGTATTTGGATGTGAACGTTTCAACGAACGCTGATCTTACGGCAGAAATCAAGAGTTGGGGTAAGGTGAAGCTTGATCCAGCGACGGTTAAGCAAGCTGCGGATGGCCATGGACTGGTCGTACCCGTTCCCGCCAAAGCCGACAAGGGCTTTATGATCCTTCGCTCCAGCGATGGGAAGTAGGCGGGAAGTAGTTGTAGTTGGAGAATGGGTTGGAGGGAGCAGTTGGAAGTTGGAGTTGTGGAAGGAAAAGGGTAAGGGTAAAAGGAAGAGTTGCAACTGCTGGAGCGAAAGTTTTACAACTGCCGGAATGAAAATATGATAATCGAAGGAATGTGGTTGAAAAAGGAAAACAATCAATGATATAATATCGACGTGAAAACGTATAAAAATAGAATTTGTGATAAGATACTGGCGTCTGAGCTTCAAGGTGCGGGTGCAGTTGTTATCGAAGGAGCCAAGTGGTGTGGCAAGACAACTACGGCAGAACAGACGGCTCGAAGTGTAATTTACATTGATGAACCTGGAAAATTGGAGACCAATCTTCTGCTTTCGACAACCAAGCCCGAGCGTTTGCTGGACGGGGATTCGCCACGTCTCGTCGACGAGTGGCAGTTGACGCCTGCACTTTGGGATGTAATTAGATACCGGTGCGATCATTCCGATTTGGGCGGATACATCCTTACGGGATCGTCCGTGCCTCCTGCATCAGATGAAATCAAGCATTCCGGGGCCGGTCGTTTCTCGTGGATTCGGATGCGTCCGATGAGTCTTTGGGAGTCTGGCGAGTCCTCGGGCGAGGTGAGTTTGACCGAACTTTTCAAAGGAGTTGACAAAACTGGAGCGGTAGCATGGAAGCCAGATCTCGAGGAGACGGCGTTCATGCTTTGCCGCGGTGGGTGGCCAGCGGCTTGCGACTTGAAAGGCGACATTGCCCTCAATCGTGCTTTCTCATATTTGGATGCCGTTGTAAAGTCGGATATTTCACGGGTTGACGGGGTTAGGCGCGATGAGATGCGGGCGCGGCGGTTGATGCGGTCGTATGCGCGGCTTCAGGGCACGCAGGCGACAGCGAGGGTCATCAAGGCCGATTTGGCGGAAAACGAGCCGCGTACGTTTTCGGAGGAAACGGTTTGCTCCTATGTCAATGCGCTTAAGCGGATATTTGTCATTGAAGACATGGCGGCCTGGTGTCCGAACCTAAGAACCAAGGCCGTAATCCGAACTTCGGATACGCGATATTTCACCGATCCGTCCATTGCAGCGGCATCCTTGGGCGTCAGTCCGGAAGACCTGATGAATGATGTGAAGACATTCGGGTATTTGTTTGAGACGATGGCGGTCCGCGATTTGCGCGTCTATGCGCAGGCCTTGAACGGAACGGTGTCCCATTACCTTGACGCGAGCGGGCTTGAGTGTGATTCGGTCATCCATCTGCGGAATGGTCGCTATGGTTTGGTTGAGATCAAGCTTGGCGGCGACGCCCTTGTCGAGAAAGGCGTGCGGACGCTGTGCAGTCTTGCCGATCGAATCGACACCGTTCGCATGAAGCCGCCGGCCTTCAGGATGGTCCTCACGGCAACGGGCGAGTTTGCCTACACGCGCCCAGACGGCGTGATTGTCTGCCCGCTTTCGGCCCTGCGGCCGTGAATTTGAAAGGAAATCGAAAATGAAGAAGCCGTTTGGAATGACTGTCCAGATTCAATTCTCATCGCAGGCCTTCTCTTCGGCGAAAATCAGGGAATGGTGACGCTGAAATAATGGCGGCTTGTCGTTGGCAGACATGTATGGTCAAGCAATCAACTATAGGCGGGCCGATCTCCCAGTAGCGCGAAGAAATCTTGAACGTGGTTGTCAAATGTTAGTGAATGGGGTTGTGACCGCGATCTCGACGGTTCTCGCGCACAGTTGTCTGCGGCGGCAGGGGCTTGGCCGGCGGTCGCGGCGGATGTTCGGCAACGCCGGCTGGCTGCTGCTCAGGACTGGCTGCGGGCTGGTGGCCGGTGTCTGGATCCTGAGTCTGGTGACGAAGGCGCTGGGAATTTCCGGCTATGGCTGCTATGCCGCGATAATGGGGGTGGTATCGGTAGTCACCACCTTTCACGGTGTACTGCGTGACGCCTCGCAGCGGTATTTGTGCGCGGCTTTTGCTCGGGACGGGCTTGAGGGCATGGCTTCGGCCCTCGGGTCGACGCTGGTTTGGACGCTGGCTTTTGTCTTCACTGCGGTTCTGTTGGGTGAAACGGCGGGCAGGCATTTCGTGGGCCACGGCCTTGATACCGGTGGCGTTGCCGTCGTTACGGTCGGGCGAGTCTATCAGCTGGGGCTGATGACGGTCATGGTGTCGACGCTGCGCATCGGGCTGGAGGCGCTGGTGGTGGTCGATGAGCGAATGGCCTTTTTCTTTCATGCCGGGCTGGCCGAATTGATGTTGGAGGTGGCGGCGGCGCTGCTGGCCGGGGCGTTGGGTCCACGCGCGTTGACGGGCTTCTTTGCGGCGCTGCTGGTCAAGGAACTGATGATGCTGGCGCTTTACTGGGTGCGGGCGCGGCAATGCTTCCCCGGCCTGCGGTGGCGATTGCCGGAATTCTGGCGGCACTTCGGGTCGATGGGGCGGTTTATTTCCTGGAATCTGCTGAGTCCGATCGGCAATGTCCTCAAGTATCAGGGCGTATGCCTGCTGCTGAATGTCCACGCGGGAGTTGAGGCCACCGCGGCGTGGAAAGTGGCACTGCACGTCTGGGGACTGCTGGCGCCGTTGGCCTCGGACCTGAGTCAGGCGCTGGCGCCGGTGGTCTTCAAGGGCTGGGGGGCTCACGGGGAAATCCGGGGGCGGTGGGTGTGGTCGACGACGGCAGTCGCTGCGGTGCTTACGCTGGTGCCGGCGGCAGTGCTGGGAATCGGAGCGGAGCCGATCCTGTCGGCCTGGCTGGGCGGGAACCTGCCGGCGGACGGGCCGGTCTTCGTCCGCTGGATTCTGGTGGCGGTGGTCTTTGACGCCGTCTCGCGCCCGCTGACCACGACTATTCTCGCGACTGGCGATGTGGCGCGTTATCAGGCGGTCAGTTCGCTGATTTCGGCGTCGGCGTTTCTGGCGACGCTGGCGCTGTTGGGAGCCGGGGCGGCGGCGTGGACGGCGGTGGCGGCGGTGGCGGCGGTCAACGGACTCGGCGCGGCTTACCGCGTGGGCTATGTCTGGCGGCTGACGCGGAATGCTTCGGCTCGTCGAACTGCTGACGCCAGGCGTCAGGGGAAATGCCGAAGCGGCGGGTGAACAGATGATTGAGCGCCTGATTGGATTTGAAGCCGCATTGTCGGGCGATGGCGGTAACCGTGCGGTCGGTGGTCTTTAACAGCCGTCGGACTTCCTGCAGCCGCACTTTTTCGATCGCGGTGCGCACCGTCATGTTTTCCAGTTGCCGGAAGCGCAGGTCGGCGAGGGATCGCGAGCAACCGAGGTGCTCGATGACATCGGCGGCGGAAATGCCTTCGTACGCCCGGGCCCGGATGAAACGCATCGCCCGTTCCACGAATGAGACCGTGGGAGCGATGAAGCCGGTGGATTCCCGCCGGACGACGCGCGTCGGGCTGATTAGCGTGGTGCGCAGTTTCGGAACCTTGCGGGCGGACATCAGCCGCTGCAACTCCGCCGCCGCCTTGAACCCCATTTCAAAATGCCCGGGCTGGACGCTGGACAAGGGCGGAGAGGAATGGGAGACGAGCAGCTGGTCGTTGTCGACGCCGATGAGCGAAAGCTGCTTGGGCACCGACAGGCCCGCCAGTTCGGCGGCGGCGAGGACATGCAGCGCCCGCCGGTCGCAGGCGGCCATTACGGCGAGCGGCTTGGGAAAACCCGACAGCCAGGCGGCCAGTTGGCGCAGGTCCTCGTCGCGTCCCTCTTCGCAGTCGGTGCGGTAGCTGCCGCCGAGCTTAAGGCCGTTTCGCCGCAGCGCGGTGGCGAAGCCATCGGCCCGGTCGTCGCTGTAGTTGCCGTTCTTGAGGGAATGGACATAGGCGTAGCTTTTGAACACCCCGAGCCCCATCAGGTGCTCGGCCGCCGCAGTGCCGAGGGCGAGGTTGTCGTTCCAAACCATCGCCGTGGACCCGGAGCGAGCCTCGAAGCCCGGCTTGCGCGCGCCCAGGAAGACGGCCGGCAGTTCGGTGGCCTTGAGCGCGGCGACGGCCTCGTCGTTGCCGAGGAAGGTCAGCAGCAGTCCGTCGATGCCTTCAAGGCGGGCGTGGCGGATCATTTCGCCCGTCAGCTCGTTGCAGGTCTGGATCAGCCGCAACTGCCAGGGATGCCCCGCTTCGATGTAACTGAAGATGCCGGAGAGCACTTCGCGCCCGGAACTGGAGTCGATGCCCACCGAAGCCATCACCTTGGGTTGTCTCATTGATTGAGATTCTAGCATCTTGCATTACGGGAATCAACAATAAACCGTTGTTGATTTTGACAATCGAAAACATTGCCGTGATTTTCACGCCTGTGATATTATGCAAGCGTTCGGCCGGAAGGCCGTGCGTATTCGAACTTAAGGAAAGGCCGTCGTTATGAAAGTTGCAGAATGGTCCATGTTCGTCGGAATGGCTTTGCTGCTGTCGCCGGGAATTGCCGTTGCGCAAGCGCGCAGCTACGGCGAACAGGAGCTCCGCCGGGCGGCGGTGCGCGAGGGCGGTGCGATTGCAGTCATGAGCGACGGGCATGCGCTCTGGTCGCCGTCGTGCGGCGCCGACAAGATGTTTGACGGCAATCTTGCCACTTGGTACGATCCGAAGCAGGTGGCCGACGACACCTGGGCGGGATTCGGCTTCACGGTGCCGCAACACCTGACCCGGTTTCGCTTCCGGGGCTACCATTACGGCACGTCGGACGACAATGCGGTCAGCGCGCGGATGCGCGCATGCGTCATCGAGGGTGCCAATCAGCCGGACTTTTCGGATGCGATCGTGTTGCATTCGCTGAGCGAGAGCGTGCCGGCCAATTGGGGCACGGCGCCGTATTGGGTGGAGGCAGGGGCGAATCCCGAATATGGCTTTTCTACCTTCCGCTATTTCCGCATCCGGCAGCCGAAGAACGGCAGCGCCAACACTTTTGCCGGCAGCTTGGCGGAACTGGAGGCGTATGGCATGGACGATGACGCCTACCGGGTCTTTGACGGCGATCCGACCACGACCTTGGCGCTGAAGGCCGGCGACACCGTGTTCCGCGATTTCGGCACGGAGGTGGAGTTCGTCGAAGCGCGTTTGCTGACCTTCGACAGCGCGGCGCTTGTCGGCAGCCGCATTGAGGTCGCCGATACCGCCGATTTCGCTTCCGTGCGGACGGTGGCGACGGTGACGGCGGTGGCGGCGGACGAGGCGATCGTGAAGGTGGCGCTGCCGGGCGTGAGGGGCCGGGCCATTCGCTGGGTGGCGGCGAACGACTGCGAATTGGGAGAAGCGGCTTTCGTGCCGGATGTCACTCCGAGATCGGTGACGAAGGGCGACGATGCCGGGGCCTACACCCAGCAGGCGGTGATTTCCTGGAGTCGGCCCGTGGGCATTGACGGGCGAGTGACGGTTGAACGCGCCCAGGGCGCCGGCGGACCTTGGGAGGAAGTCGCCGCGCCCGGCGCGGCGACTTCGTCCTGGACCGACACGACCGCAGTCGCCGGCATCCCCTATTATTATCGCGTAGTTGCCAACGTGCCGGTTTGCGGTGACAATGTGTCGATGACTTCGGAGGTCTTCCGCCATCGGCGATTGGAGCCGCTCGAACGCACGGCTGCCAACCGGACGGAGCTGAAAGTCGGGGTGTCGATCATCTATAAGTACGGCGGCACGGTCTGGACGCCGAGCACTTCGACGACGGCCGAAGGCGTCACCAACAGCGTCATGCTCGCCTTTGACAACAAGTGGCCGACCGGTACCGACAGCGCGCATAACGGCTACAATTATGCCGATCTCAAGGCGGTGACGCCGCGGACCTGCCTGGGCGTGGATTTCGGTGCGGCGCCCTGCTATGTCGAGAAGGTGCGGCTCAATTGGGGGGTTTGGAGCTCGAACAAGACTCGCGTCAACGGGGCGATGGTGGCCGGTTCCAACCAGTCCAATTGGAACGAGGACGGGCAGTTCGTGAACCTGGCCGGTCCGTTGCAGCATTCGGGCGAGAGTTTCCATTGGTATGAGCTGCCGGTGACGGCCACCGGTCCCTATCGGTATCTGTTCGTTCACAATCCCGACAACAACGGCTGGGGTTGCAATGTGAGCGAACTCGAATTTTACGGTTGGCCGGTGGCGAATGTCGCGACAGTCGCGAGCGGGGTCCGGGACTTGACCGTCGTGCGCAACCCGGACGGCACGCCGACGTTGCGGTGGCATGTAGATTCCGCTTACGGTTCGCTGAAAGTGGAGCGGTTGCGTCAGGGCGACGAGGAATGGACGCCGCTCGCCGAAGACCTCGTTGTCGACGAATACGTCGACCATAGCCTGGTGCCGGATGGCGTGCCTTGTCGCTATCGGGTCAAGACGGTTAACGGTGACGATTACGCCTACTCGGCCGAGCTGGACTATCTGCCGTATCTGCCGGGTTCGGGAACGGGGCTCAGTGCCGTCTGGACTTCCGGCTACGACAGCACCCGGGTTACCGGCGACGAGATCGTGACTGCCGTCACCAATCGGTGCATCGAGCTTGCGGGCGCCGACTCCCGGGAACATACGCTGGTGCGGTGGACGGGCCGATTGCTGGTGCCGATTGCCGGCGATTGGGCGTTTGAAGCCGAGGCCGACGACACGCTGGCGCTTTGGATCGACGGCAAGGCGATCCTCTATCGGCCGGCTCACGAGGGCCAGTTGCTCAGCCGGCAGGAGGGCACGATCAGCCTGGAGGCCGGCGAACATGAGCTGACGGCCGTGTATTTTCGCAATGTCGGCTCGGGAATCTGCCGGCTTTACTGGAAGCGCGGATCGGTGCGGGAGCTGATCCCGACCAGCCAGCTGGTGCCGGAGGCGCCGCGGCCCTTGCCGCAGCCATGGCTCGGCGCCCGGACTTTCAGCGGTTCGGCGGAGACAAATTTTGTCGGTGATGTGAAGGTGGGGGCGGACGGTTCGTTTGACCTGGCTTTTGGCGGGGCGGATCTTTACTTTGCCAAGAACGGCTATGGTCATCTTTATCGGGCCTATACCGGAGACTTTACCTGCACGGTTTGCATCGACAGCCTGCCGGCGACGCGGCGGAACGGGCAGAAGGGCGGCCTGATGGTCCGGAGCGAACCTGCGGCCAGTTCGCCGTTCGAGGCGTTTTTCATCATGAGTTCCGCCGACACTTTCCGATTGGGTGGCAAGTATCGGGAGTTCGGAGCGACGGACATTCTCGATTCCAAGTCAATTGGTTCCGATTCCACCTGGGCGGACTACGTCGCCGCCCGCACCTGGCTGCGCCTGCAGCGCAAGGACGGCAAGTTCCGGTTGAGCGCCAAGACTGAGGCCGCTCCCGAATGGCGGCTTTATTTCGAACGCGATGCGTCGCATTATGGTGACACCGTTTATGTGGGCCCGGCCACTTCCGGCGGCACGACCGAGGCATACGTGCCCTCATATTACTGGCGGTTCAGCAACTTCCGGATTCACGGCCCGCAGGCGAGCGTCTATTATATCCGGTGAAGACGGCTGACAGCTGGCGGGTCGCCGTTCTGGCGGAAGTGGTCGCGCTGGCGCTGCCGGCGGCCGAGGTTCACCGGTTTACCGGCGCTGCCGACTGGGAGGCGCCCAAAATCTATCAGGACCGCTGTGAGGTCGCGCATCAGATTCCGCTTCTAGGCAAGCCGCGTTCGTTGGTGGTGACCGGCAAGGTTTCCGCCGACACCGCCTGGTGTGCGACCACGCGGGCGGTACCGGTGCCGGCGGGCGCTGCGGCTTATCGGTTGAGCTTTCGCCTGTATGCGGATTGCGCCTGGATTCGGCCGCGGGGCGAGGGCGACTGGACTTCGGGGCTGGTTTGGCGCGACGCGGCTGGGAATCTGGTCACTAATGTCGTGTTGGAGCTGCGGGTCGGCGGCGGCCGCTTCCATTCTTTTGTGTTTGGCGGGGCGGTCCCCGCCTCGGCGCATTCGGTGTCGCTGCGCTTCGGCAATGACTATCCGAGCGTGGCGAAGGACAGTCAGGTCGCCGTCGACGACATCAGCCTGGAATTGCTGCCGGCGGGGTCGCCGGTGCCGCGGACGGTGTTGCCGTCATTGTTGCCTCCGGCGGTGACGGTGAGGATGCTGAATAATCAGCCGCTGGGTGAGGCGGATACGGATTTGCGGTTTAAGTTCGAGCGTGCGGCCGGAGTCGCGGTTTCCAGGGCGGAGGTGCGAATCGACGGCCGGCGGGGATGTGTCTGGGAACCGCTGCCGTCTGATGAGGTGGTGTTGAAGGGGAAAGGTCTCGCGGCGGGACTGCACCGGCTGGAAGTGGAAATGACGGCCGACGACGGCGATTGTTACCGCGCCCGCAAGTGGTTCCGGGTCGGCGAACCTTCGTCGACGCCGAGGGTGACTTTGCGGGATGACGGCATGGCGCTGATCGGCGGCAAGCCCATTTTTCCAATTGGCATTTATGGCATTTGTCGGCGTGAGTTCAACGTCTTTGACTTGAATCGCGCCTTTGCGGATTTGCGACAGGTTGGCTTTGATTTCGGCCATTCGTACTATGTCGACCGGGAGGAGGAATACTATCGGGCGGCGTCCGAGCACGGGTTCAAGTTGTGGGTGGAAGCGGGCAAGGAGGCGGACGGAGACATGGCCTGGCTGTTGCAGAAGGGCCGGCACGAGCCGACGATTATGGCTTGGTATCTGGCCGACGATACCTCGGACAACACTTCGGTGCAAAGGCTGCTCGACCGCGCCGATTCGGTGCGGATGACGGACGGCACCCGGCTTACTTGCCACGCTGATGCCGTGGCGTCGGATCGTGAGAAGTCGAAATTTGCCGATTATGCGGATTGTACGGAGGTGTTCATTCCTGAAATCTATCCGGTATACGGAAAGGATCCAGCGGAAGACCGGGCCTGTGCGGCAACGGTCTGGCGCGATATGGTGCGGGTCAAGGCGGATATGGCATCTCGCGGTTCCAGGCGATTGGGGATTTGGCCGGCGTTGCAGCATTTCCGGGGTTACGGCAGTTGGAAAGCCCGGCCGAGCGCCGAACAGCTTTATGCCATGACTTTTGCGGCAGTTGTCGGAGGTGCCAACGGGATTGTCTGGTATACCTACGGCGGCAATGTCGCTTCGGGCAACTATGGTGCCGTGGCGACGAAAGACGCGTGGACGGCGATGACGAATGTGGTTGCGCGGCTGGCTGCTTTGCGGCCGGTGCTGGTCGAGCGCGAGGTGCAGCCCGCGGCGGCGCTGACGGTGGTCGAGGGCCCCGCGGTCAATCACTGGGGCGGCCCGGCGGTGGTGGGACTGATGAAGCGTCACGCGGGCAAGACGTATGTGATGGCCGTGAATCTTACGGCGGAGCGGGTAACGGCCCGCTATCCGCTGACGGGCACCGGCCCCGCGACGGTGTTGTGGGAGCAGCGGACGTTGGCGCCGGCTCCAGACGGCTATCAGGACGTATTCGCCCCCTATGCGGTGCGGGTGCTGGTCATCAGGGATCGGGTGGAGGCGCTGAGGTTGCATTCGCCGCGGGGAACGGAGTGCGGTCAGGGCGGTTAATCAGGCGACATGTAATCTTGCTCGTCGTGCTTCGGTCGGTGCGCCCATGGTGATTTACTTTAGACCTCCTTTCCCATGACGAGGTCGAATGCCAGGTCCGGATTCGCCTGCATCTTCTCCTTGAATGCTTGGCAGTTTGACATGCCGCTTTTCGCGAAGAAGTAGAGGGCGAGGGTCCTCG
>JAZLMR010000016.1:0-21553 GCA_045598785.1 Kiritimatiellia bacterium | reverse complement strand
GTCACGCAGATCACCGACACCACGCCGGTTCCGCACAATGGTTGCCGCGCTCGTAAGCGCAGGAGGGTCTAATCATGGGTCGTTATACTGGTCCCGTTTGTCGTCAGTGCCGCCGCGAAGGGCAGAAGCTCTTCCTCAAGGGTGCGCGTTGCTATATGGCCAAGTGCCCGATCGAGCAGGGCACCGGCGCTCCCGGCATGCATGTCGGCCGTCGTGCCAAGAAGATGTCGGAATACGGCAGCCAGCTGCGTCAGAAGCAGTCGCTGCGCCGTCAGTACGGCATGGGCGAGCTGCAGTTCCACCGTTTCTTCGAGGAGGCGCTCCGCAAGGAGGGCATCACCGGCGAGAACCTGCTGCAGATGCTGGAGATGCGGCTGGACAACATCGTCTATCGTCTCGGCCTGGCGCCGAGCCGTCGGGCGGCGCGTCAGTTCGTCCTTCACGGGCACATTCTGGTCAATGACCGCAAGGCCGCGGTGCCGTCGATGGTGCTGAAGGTCAGCGATATGGTCGCGGTCAAGGACGACGCGAAGTCGAAGGACGCCGCGAACCGTTCGGTTGAGGCCGCAACTGGTGCTCAGCTTCCGGTGTGGATGGAGTTTGACAAGGCCAATCTCAAGGCGCAGGTGCTGGCCGTCCCGACTCGCGAGCAGATTGCTCCGATCGTCGACGAGCAGGCGATTGTCGAATTGTATTCCCGCTAATCTTCGTGTCCACCTCAACATTTCAAGGGAGGTTATAAATGCCTATCCGTTTGAGCCGTTTCGAAATGCCGCATAACGTCCAGCTGGACGAGGCGACCAAGACCGCGACGTACACTCGTTTCATCGCGGAGCCTTTCGAGATCGGTTATGCCAGGACGATTGGCAACTCGCTCCGCAGGGTGTTGCTTTCTTCGATCGAAGGCGCGGCGATTTCGTCCGTCAAGATCCGGGGGGTGAATCACGAGTTTTCGACGATCAAGGGTTGCGCGGAAGACGTCACTGACATCATCCTCAACCTGAAGCGCGTGCTCCTGAAGACCTTCTCGCGCGATCCGCAGGTCATTACGCTCAAGGCCAAGGGGCCTTGCACGGTGACGGCCGAGGACTTCGCGAAGGACAACAATGTCACGGTGCTGAATCCGAAGCAGGAGATCTGCACTCTGGATGTCGACGGCGTGCTCGAGATGGAGTGCGACGTGCGCACCGGCCGCGGCTTTTGTCTTGCCGAAGGCAACAAGAAGCCCGATCAGGAAATCGGAAAGATCGCGATCGATTCGATTTTCTCGCCGGTTACGCGTTGCAACTTCCTGGTCGAGAATACCCGCGTCGGTCAGCGCACCGACTACGAGAAGCTGATCCTCGACGTCTGGACCGACGGTCGTATCGATCCGGAGGAGGCGGTCAAGACCGCGGGCGCGGTGCTGCGCAAGCATCTGGATGTGTTTGTCGACTATGCCGGCGAGGAAACGCTGGAGTTCGAAGACAATCAGAAGAGCGATGCCGACGAGCGCGAGCGCCTTCGCAAGCTCCTCAACATGTCCGTCAACGAGATCGAACTTTCGGTCCGCGCGGCGAACTGCCTTAACAACGCGAATATCTCCACGGTCGGCGAGCTTGCCTCCAAGACCGAGGCCGATATGCTCAAGTACCGCAACTTCGGCAAGAAGTCGCTTACGGAAATCAAGGCGAAGCTCGTTCAGATGGGTCTTTCGCTCGGATACAAGTTCGACGCCGACCTGTTGGAGAAGAAATAATTAATCGAGTCACTCGATTGGAAAGAGACTTAAAATGCGTCATCAGAGAGTTATGAAGAAGTTCGGGCGCTCGACGGAGCATCGCAAGATGCTCATGAAGAGCCTCGTCACCAACCTCATCCTCGCGGAGTCGATCAAGACGACCCTGCCGAAGGCCAAGGAAGCGCGCAAGGACGCCGACAAGATCGTGACGGTCGCCAAGAAGGGCGATCTCGCCGCTCGCCGGCTCGCCGCCAGCCGCCTCCTGGACCCCAAGGCCGTCCAGCAGCTCTTCGCGAAGATCGCCCCGGCGATGAAGGATCGCAAGGGCGGTTACACGCGCATCGTCAAGCTCGGCACCCGCAGGGGTGACGCGGCCGAGATGTGCATCCTGCAGTGGGTCACGGCCGCCGAGGCCGCGGCTCCGGCAGCGGAAGAGCCGGCGAAGGAGGTGAAATAATGGCTATCGTGCTCAAGCTTAAGAAGGGCGAGTCCGTTGAACGCGGGCTCAAGCGTCTCAAGAAGGTGCTCGACAAGGAGGGTCTGATCAAGAAGCTCCGCGACGATCGCTATTTCGAGAAGCCCTGCGTCAAGGCGCGCAAGAAATCGCAGCGTGCGCGCATTCGCAATCGGTCGCGTCGCGGCCGGATGGAGCTTAACTGAAGCTCGCGGGCGTCGGGTAAAACCGGCGCCTTCGTTTTTTGCGGTCGGCAGCGGCAGGAGGGTTTGCAATGGTCAATCCGATGACATTGGAAGGTCGGCGCATTATCGTTACCGGAGCATCTTCGGGGATCGGGCGAGCGACGGCGGTCCTGGCCTCGCAGTTGGGCGCCGAACTGGTGCTGGTGGCGCGGCGCGAAGCCGAGCTGAAGGCCACGCTGGCGTTGACGGCGGATTCGTCCCGGCATACCTTGGCAGTCGGCGATCTTGGCGACTTGGAGTTTCTTCACCAGCTGGGGGCCGAGTGCGAGCGCAGTGACGGACTGGTGGCGGCTGCCGGCAGTTCGTTGCTGGTCCCGGCCGGCATGCTTTCGTCGGCGGCCTTGGAGAAGGCGTTGCGCGTCAATTGCGTTGCTTTTGTCGAACTGATGAACGCCTTTGTTCGCTCCGGCCGCTGCGACCGGCGGTTTTCGGCGGTCGCCGTGACTTCGGTTTCGTCTACGGCCGGTTGGGCCGGCGGCGCCGGGTATTGCGCCGCCAAGGGGGCGTTGGCGGCGGCGGTGCGGGCGCTGGCGGTCGAACTGGCGCCCAAGGGCGCGAGAGTGAATGCGGTGGCGCCGTCCAGCATCGACACGCCGATGCTTGCGCCGTCGCTGGCGATGGATCGCGAGGGCTTTCTGGCGCGGATCCGGGCCGAGCAGCCACTGGGCTTGGGGCGGCCGGAGCAGGTGGCGAGCGCGATTTGCTTTCTGTTGAGCGAGGCGGCGGCTTTCATTACCGGCGTCGAACTGCCGGTTGACGGCGGCTTTCTTGCCCGCTGATGCGCTTGAGGATTGGAAGGCCGGGCTAGATTAAGTGGTTGAAAAATATGAACATAATGGTTTGCATCAAACAGGTGCCGGGCACGAGTCAAGTCGAGATTGACGCGAAGACCGGTACGCTCAAGCGCGATGGGGTGGCGGCGAAGATGAACCCCTTTGATCTCTATGCGCTGGAGACGGCGTTGAAGATCAAGGAAACGGTTGCATCCGAAGGCCGAGCGGCGGAAGTGACCGTGCTCACCATGGGGCCGCCGCAGTGCGAGCGGGTCGTGCGCGAGGCGTTTATGATGGGTGCCGACCGCGGCATCATTCTTTCGGATCGCGCGTTTGGCGGGGCCGACGTGCTGATGACGAGTTATACGCTCGCCGCGGGCGTGAAGCGCGCGGGCGACATCGACCTCATCATCTGCGGCAAGCAGACGACCGACGGCGATACGGCGCAAGTCGGCGCGGAACTCGCCGAGTGGCTGAAGCTGCCGCATGTCGTCAACGTGAAGGCGATTGGGGCGATTACGGCGAAGGACATCACGCTCACGGTCGACCTTCCCGATTATGAGCTCACGGAGCGGATTCCCTTCCCGATGCTGATGACGGTCGAAAAGGGCATCTTCGAGCCGCGGCTTCCGTCTTACCGGCGGAAGCTGGCCACGGCCGACCGTGAAATCATGTGGCTTAAGCTTGGGGATCTCGAAGATACGGATCCGAAGCACTACGGTCTCAACGGCTCGCCGACGCAGGTGAAGTGCATCTTTCCGCCGGAAAGCCATGTCGAGCACGTGATGCTCGAGGGCGACGAGCGGGAGCAGGCGGCGAAGCTCGCCGGGATTCTTGAGGAAAAGAAGCTTCTGCAGTAAAGGCACCTGCTAGAAGCTCTAGATGCTCTAGAACTTCTAGAATGACTAGCACAACTAGAACCGAGAGGCTGAAATGTCTTACATCAAGATCAATCAGGAGCAGGCGACCGATAAGGCGGCGCTGGTGAAGCTTTGTCCGTTCGGAGCCATTGAAGCGCGGGACGGCCGGCTGGAGATCAATGCGGGCTGCCGCATGTGCCGCATGTGCATCAAGAAGGGCGGGGGCGTTTTCGAGCTCGTCGAGGAAGGCGCCGCTCCGGCCGTCGACAAGTCGAAGTGGCGCGGCGTCGCCGTCGTCGCGGAGATCGATGCGGACGGCACGCTCCATCCGGTTGCGCTGGAACTCCTGGGGAAGGCCCGGGAACTTGCGGACAAGATCCAGCATCCCGTCCTGGCGCTGGCGATCGGTTCGGGTACGGATGCCGCGGTCGAAAAACTGCTTGCGTACGGAGCGGACGAGGTGCATGTCTACGACGATCCGGAACTGAAGCACTTCCGCATCGAGCCGTATGCGAACGTCCTTGAGGACTTCATCAATTTGACCCATCCGTCGTCCGTCCTCGTCGGCGGCACGGTGAACGGGCGTTCGCTGGCGCCGCGCGTCGCCGCGCGTTTTCGCACGGGGCTTACGGCGGACTGCACGGTGCTCGACATGTCGCCGACGACGGATCTCGACCAGATTCGCCCGGCCTACGGCGGCAACATCATGGCGCACATCAACACGCCGCGGCATCGCCCGCAGTTCGCGACGGTCCGCTACAAGATCTTTTCGATTCCGCCGAAGGGCGTGCCGCACGGCAAGGTGGTGAAGCATACGCTCGGAAAGGACCGGCTGGTCTCGCTCATCGAGGTCCTGGAGCGCCGGAAAAAAGACGCGGAGAAGGGCATCGAGAACGAGGAGGTGCTCGTCGTCTGCGGACGCGGCGTCAAGAAACCGGAGGACATCGCGATGCTGGAGGAGCTTGCGAAGCTCCTCGGCGGCAAGGTCGCCTCGACTCGCGCGGTCGTCGAGCAGGGCTGGATGGATGCGAAGCGGCAGATCGGGCTTTCGGGCCGCACGGTAAAGCCGAAGCTGATCATCACCTGCGGCGTTTCGGGCGCGATCCAGTTCGTCGCCGGCATGAACGGTTCGGAGACGATCGTTGCCGTCAACACCGATCCGAAGGCATCCATCTTCAAGGTGGCGCACGTCGGGATCGTGGGGGATTTGTATAAAGTGGTGCCGGAGCTGGTCGAGCAGATCAAATCAAGACGAACGGCAAATGATTAACCACGGATTACACGGATTTCACGGATCAAGAGCGGTATGATCCGGGTAAGGCGTGAAATCCGCGGTTAAGGGAAAATGCGGGAGGCCAGATTATGAGCTATAAGAAGTTTGACGAGACGGATTTGGATTTTCTGAAAAGGGTCTGCGGGGCGGAGCGCGTCACGGCGCGGGACGACATTGGCGAGGACTACTGCCACGACGAGCTCGGCGGTACGCGGGCGCGTCCCGACGTGCATGTGAAGGCGCTCTCGACGGACGAGGTCTCGAAGATCATGAAGTACGCCTTCGAGAAGTCGATTCCGGTGACCGTGCGCGGGAGCGGCACGGGTCTCGTCGGCGGTGCGGTTCCGCTCGAGGGCGGCATTCTTCTCGATTTGAGCGGGATGAACAACTTCCTCGAGCTTGACGAGAAGAACATGACCCTGACGCTTGAACCGGGCGTCCTCCTCATGGACGTCGGCAAGTACGTCGAGGAACACAACCTCTTCTATCCGCCGGATCCGGGCGAAAAGACGGCGACGATCGGCGGCAACATCTCCACGAACGCGGGCGGAATGCGGGCCGTGAAGTACGGCGTGACGCGCGACTACGTGCGGGCGCTGGAAGTGGTGCTGCCGAACGGGGAGGTCGTCGAGCTCGGCGGCAAGGTCGCCAAGAACAGTTCGGGTTATTCGCTCAAGGACCTAATCGTCGGCTCCGAGGGAACGCTCGGCATTGTGACGCGCGCGACGCTGCGGCTGCTGCCGCTGCCGAAGTTCAGGATCTCGCTTCTGGTGCCGTTCCCCGACCTCAAGACGGCGATCAGCACGGTGCCGCTGATCATCCGCTCTTCGTCAGTGCCGACGGCAGTCGAGTTCATGGAGCGCGAGGTCATTCTCGCGGCGGAGAAGTTCCAGGCGCGCAAGTTCCCGGACAATTCGGCGGACGCCTATCTGCTCCTGACCTTCGACGGCATGAGCCAGCAGGAGATCGGCCTTGCCTACGAGACGGTGGCGAAGACCTGTCTGGAGGAGGGGGCGATTGATGTCTTCATTTCCGATACGCAGGAGCGCAACGAGTCGATCTGGTCCGCCCGCGGGGCGTTTCTGGAGGCGATCAAGGCCTCGACGACCGATATGGACGAGTGCGATGTCGTGGTGCCACGATCGAAGGTCGCGGAATTCGTCATCTTCTCGCACGAGCTCCAGAAGAAGCACAATGTGCGCATCCGTTCGTTCGGTCACGCTGGCGACGGAAATCTGCACATCTATGTCCTCAAGGATGATCTCGATGACGCGGCGTGGAAGACCACCCTCGCCGCGACCTTCGGCGACCTCTACGCGAAGGCGAAGGAACTCGGGGGACAGGTCTCCGGCGAGCACGGCATCGGCTTCGCGAAGAAGCCGTTCCTCGCGGAATCCCTCGCCCCGGAGGTGTGTGCCCTTATGCGCGGCATCAAGCAGGTCTTCGACCCGAAGAACATCCTCAACCCGCACAAGGTGATTGCAGAGTAGCGGGCGCGCGACTGCGTCGCCGATCATTTCTTGCGCGTTCCGTCGTCCCGCCGAAACGCTTGGTGCGGCGCGCCGAGGACGTCGCGCCCTACCGTGTCGGATCGTGCAATGTTCGGCGCGTCGGGGACGTCGCGCCCTACCATGTCGGATCGTGCAATGTTGCGGCGCGCCGGGACGTCGCGCCCTACCAAGGCGAATTGTACACAACATGGTGGTTACGGTAGGGCGTGACCTCCGGGCACGCCGTAACCGGTTTCAAACGAATTTTTGTTTTGCGGCGGTTGCGGCGCGCCGGGACGTCGCGCCCTACCAAGGCGAATTGTACACAACGTGGTGGTTACGGTAGGGCGTGACCTCCGGGCACGCCGCACCGCCGTCTAACGGTGCGGTCGTTCTTGGCCGGTTGCCGGATCAAATGCGATTGAATGTGGCCATTCGCGGGCGGAGGGAACTAATCCCTTGGCGACGGGGTTCTGGCAAATGTAATTCCATTTTTCGGCAAAATGTTCCCGGTCGCGGATTCGCGTATCGAAGAAATTCGCCTGAAACCCAATCCCGTGCTTCTTTGAGAGGAATGCTTTGAAATCGCCGATGGTTTTGGCAAGTCCGCGCGGCGGCGGTTGCGGCGCGTCGGGGACGCCGCGCCCTACCGGAATGGTCGGTACATGGACGAGCATGTGGATGTGATCCGGCATGATCAGGAAAAGGTGCAGGAACCATTTCCCGGCAGATTGATAGTAGCGGGCCGCGGAAAGAATGGTGTCGGCCTTGTCGAATAGCTCGGTTGTCCCGTGTTCGGTCGCCGCAATTGTGATGAAGTAAACGGCATCTGTCGTGCCAATCGACAACGGCCCACGATGGTCAAGACGTTTACGGGATGGGTAAGGAGTGTCCATATGTTGATTATGCCGCACGCAAGGTAGGGTCGGACGTCCTCGGCCGACCATACGCACGGACCTCCTTATGACAATGTGGGCATTGGAAAGAATTTCCGAAAAACAGCTTCCAGTAACGCAGTGTTGGGCCGTTGCACTTGATTCCGTGCCAGTAGAAATGGCCATCCTCGATTCGCTTTCCGCAGTGTGGGCAGGTTGTTTTGTCGTAGGCTGCCAAAAGGAATGGATATGATGCTCCTATAAAGAGTACGACGCCGACAAGACCAATGGGCAATTCAGGCGGAATCGGCATGGAGGTTCGTGGGATCAGTTCGCTTGCCACGACCATGCCGGCAATGATGAACAATAACAGCGAATACCCAACGATTGTCAGGATGCGAAATTGGCGGAGTTGGTGCGTGAACGAAATTTCGCGATTATTCATACGATGCATTATATCATTTTGATATCGTTGCGGCGCGTCGGGGACGTCGCGCCCTACCGTGTCGGATCGTGCAATGTTCGGCGCGTCGGGGACGCCGCGCCCTACCACACGTGATTATGATAAAATACATATCAATGACACGGATACTTTACGGCAAGGGCGGAATCGAGTTCGATGAGGCGCGGTATGGCGCGGGCGTCATCGAGTCGCTCAAGAACTGCACCTCGGCGGATGATTTCTACGCGCAGTGTCTGGCGACGCCGCAGGACAGGACGATTCCCGACCAATGGGAAGCGCAGATCCTCGCGCGCATCATCCGCAACTACACCGTGATTGTCGTTTCGCGGCTGGAAATGCGGCCGATAGTCGAGGCGATGAAAATGCGCTATGCCGCTTCGCTGGACGCGGCGCTGGCGATGGCGCGGAGGCTGGGCAAGCGTTCGCTGACGGTGATCCCCAATGGAATTTCGGTCGTGGTCGCGCGGCAATCTCGACCTAAGGGACCGGGACTGGGAATTCTGACGGCGGTCGTTTTGACGTTGGCTGGTCAGGTGCTGGCCCAGCCCGCAGTTGACGCGGGTCAGGCGCGGAAGATTCGCGTGGCGTGCATCGGCGATTCGATCACCTGGGGGGGCGGGGATGACGAACCGGGTCGCGGAATGCCATCCCGAAGCCGGCGCCCAGCGGGTGATTGCGGAAGTTACCGCCCGGCAGATATTGGGGCGGCTGGATTTTTGATATAATAGCCCTATGAAATCAATTCGGGTGGACAAAGGGGTCGCTTTGGGTGACGGCCGTTTGGCGTTTATCGCGGGGCCGTGCGTCATCGAGTCGCGCGAGATGGCGATGGAGCTGGCGAAGCGGCTGTCGGCGCTGGCGCGCAAGCTGGGCGTCGGCTATGTCTTCAAGGCCAGCTTTGACAAGGCCAACCGCACTTCCGTTGATTCGTTCCGCGGCCCCGGCATCGACCGGGGGCTGGAGATTCTGGCCGAGATCCGCTCCACCTTCAAGGTGCCGGTGCTGACGGACATTCACGAGCCGTGGCAGGCGGCGCCGGCGGCGCAGGTCTGTGACATCCTGCAGATTCCCGCGTTTCTGGCGCGGCAGACCGATCTGCTGCTGGCGGCCGGGGAGACGGGCGCGGTGATTAATGTGAAGAAGGGGCAGTTCATGGCCCCCGAAGACATGGCGCCGGTGATTCGCAAGCTGGAGTCGACCGGCAACCGCCGGATCGTCCTTTGCGAGCGCGGCAGTTCCTTTGGCTATCGCAACCTGGTCGCCGACATGCGCTCGCTGCTGATCATGCGCGAGTTCGGCTATCCGGTGGTGATGGATGCGACGCATTCCGTGCAGCGTCCGGGCGGGCTGGGCACGGGGTCGGGCGGCGACGGCAAGTATGCGCCGGCGCTGGCGCGCGCGGCGGTGGCGACGGGCGTTGACGGTGTCTTCATGGAGACCCATGTCAATCCCAAGGTGGCGAAGTCCGACGCGGCGAATGCAATTCGCCTGGCGGAGGTCGAGAAAGTCTGGAAGGTGCTGCTGAAGATCCATGCGGCGATTCATTGAGCTCGGGCTGTTGCTGACGGCGTTCGGCGCCCAGGCCTTCGATTCGCAGGCCTGGCTCGCGAAGCATGGCCGGATGACGGCGGAGGCGTTGCGGCTGCGCGAGGCGTATTCGAATTGCGCTGCGCGGGTGACGACACCCGCCGATGAGGTGACGGTGCCGATCGAGTCGTTTGACGATGGTTCGGTCAAGACGATTGTCCACGCGAAACGGGCGCAGTATTTTCTAGACTCGGGGCTGGTGTGGGCCGAAGATGTGACGGTCAGGAAGTTCAAGCGGGACGGGTCGCAGGACGCGATGATCACGACCGGGCATTGTCTGGTTGACCGAGTCAGCAAGTGCGGCTGGGCGGAGGGCCCGTCCACGGTAGTGCACGGCAAGACCACCTTTACCGGCAACGGCGTATTTTTCTCGGCGACCGACTGGTATGTGAAGGTGCTGCAGGATTCGCGAGTCGTTTCGAAGGATCTCAAGCTTGGAGGGATGAAGCCGTGAGCCTGCCGTTGCTGAATCTGCTGGCGGTAATGCTGCTCCTCGATCCGACCGAAGTGATCGACGCCGAGGCGGCAGCGGCGGTTTCCGAGGATGCTGACCGGGTGGAGCTGCCGTCGAAGGCGGCTACCGACTTCGGCAAGGGCGTGGTCATTGAAAGCGAGAGCTGCGACTACGACCGCAACGAAGGCGTGATTCTCTTTGACGGGAAGGTCAAGATCATCTACGGTCAGGATTACACGATGTGCGCCGACCGGATCTTCACTTTCCTGTCGTCGTCGAACGAGCTGAACCGGGTGGTGGCGATCGGCCGGGTGGCGATTACCAACGAGACGCGCGTCGGCTTCTGCCAGATGGCGACTTATCGGCGGCGGCGAAGCGAGATCGAGATGTTCGGTGACGAGCACGGCAACCGGGCGCGGCTGATGGAAAACGGCGAGGAGGCCAGCGAGCTGCTGGGCTCGCGCATCCGCTTCTGGCTGGATTCCGAGCGGGTGGAGGTCGAGGATTCTCAAATCAAGGTTCAACAGGGCGGGGAGGCAAGTCGGCAATGAGCGATCCGGTGTTGGAGGCGATGCATGCGATGGTCCAGGAAAAGGCGGCGCGGCCGGATCTGGTGGCGAGTTCGCTGGTGAAGATCTACGGCGACCGGACGGTCGTCGCGGGCATGAACGTCAATTGCTCCTGTGGAGAGATTGTGGGCATTCTCGGTCCCAACGGCGCCGGCAAGACGACGACCTTCTACATGATCGTCGGCCTGGTGCGGCCTGAAGAGGGCAAGGTCGAGTTTCGCGGCGAAGACATCACCCGGTTGCCGGTTTACGTGCGCTCGCGCAAGGGGCTGGGTTACCTGGCGCAGGAGCCGAGCGTGTTCCGCAAGCTTTCGGTCTGGGACAACGTGATGGCGATTCTCGAGACGCTGCCGCTTTCAGGCAAGGAGCGCAAGGCCCGGGCCGAGGAGCTGCTGACGCCGTTCGATCTCATGAAGGTGGCGAGGCAGCCGGCCTACACGCTTTCCGGCGGCGAGCGCCGCAAACTGGAGATTGCGCGGGCGCTGGTGCGCGATCCGGCGATTCTGATGCTGGATGAGCCGTTTGCGGGCGTGGATCCGCTGAGCGTCAACGAAATTCAGGACATTGTCCGGCGGCTGGCGGCGCGCGGGCTCGGGATCATCATCACCGATCATAACGTGCGTGAGACGCTTTCGGTGGTAAATCGCGCGTATTTGGTGTATAATGGGCGATTGCTGAGGGAAGGCACCAGCGACGAGCTGGTCAACGATCCCGAGGTGCGCGAGAAATATCTCGGCGAGAATTTCAGGATGTGAGACGTTACCATACTGGAGACAGATACGAAAGGAGAACAACAGATGAGCATTGAAGTTACGATGAGGCATAGCGACGTTCGGATCGATTCGCTTAAGGAATATGCGGAAAAGCGCATGGCGCTCTTGGCGGCCAAGTTTCCCAAGGTGACCAAGGTGGCGATCGTCATCGACATTGACGTCAAGAAGCATATGTACATGGCGGAAGTCATCGCGAACCGGCTGGGCGAGACGGCGGTCGGGGCGAAGGAGTTTTCGGAGTCGGCCAAGAGCGTGATTGACGCGGCCGCGGCCCGCGCGGAACGGCAGCTTTTGCGGATGCGGGTCAAGGCCCGCAAGGGCACGGTTCGCAAACAGCGGGCGGCTTCGGCCAAGAACTGACATGCGCGAACTGCCTACCAGCAACAGTGCCGAGGGCAACCGCTTCACCGTGGCCGACTTCTATGAGGCCGGCCGCGAGGAGCTGGCGCTTTCGCTGGTTGCCGGCGGCGACAATCTGGAACATCTGGTCGAGGAGGCCGTCGTCAATCGCCCCGGCCTGGCGCTGACGGGCTTTTACGAGCATTTCGCCTGGGAGCGGCTGCAGCTCATCGGCAACGCCGAGATGGCGTATCTGAATTCGCTGGCGGCCGTCGAACGCTCCCGCCGGCTGCAGGCGCTGTTGGATCACCGGGCCTATTGCTTCATCTGCACCAACAACCAGCGGCCGCGGCCGGCCGACATCCGGCTGGTCGAGCGCGCGGGCGCGAGCCTGCTGCTGACTTCGCTGGAAACGCGGGTGTTCGCGCATCGCAGCACCTTCGTGCTGGAACGGCTGGGGGCGCCGACCACTTCGCTTTACGGCACGATGGTCGAGGTCTGCGGGCTCGGGGTCATGTTCGAGGGCGATCCGGGGCTGGGCAAGTCGGAGACGGCGCTCGGTCTTATCAAGCGCGGCTGTGCGCTTATCGCCGACGATCTGACCTGCATCCGCAAGGAAGTCGGCCAGAACGTGCTGTTCGGCTCGGCTTCGGACTCGACGGCGGGCTATATGGAGATCCGCGGCATCGGCATCATGCATATCCCGAGTCTGTTCGGGGTGGCGGCGGTGCGCGGGGAGAAGCGGCTGGAGCTGGTGATTACCTTCAAGCATCTTCGCGACGTGAAGGGTGAGATTGACCGCGTCGGTCAGACTCGCCGCACCAAGAAGATTCTCGGGGTGGATGTGCCCAACATCATCATTCCGGTGTCGGAGGGGCGTGATTTGGTGAATCTGGTCGAGACGGCGGCGATGCAGCAAAAACTGCTGTTTTCCGGGCGGGACCCGGTGGAGGAGCTTTCGGAACGACTGCGGATTCGGGCGGATCGGACTAAGGACAAGCGGTTAAAATAGGGAGTTAAGGAGTTATGGCGGATAAGATTACGCGGGAAATGACGTTGCTCAACAAGTACGGAATGCATGTCCGGCCTGCGGGGTTGTTCGCTAAGATGGCGAGCCGTTATGCGGCCGACATCGAAGTTGAGAAAGACGGCAATGTCGTCTCCGGCAAGTCGATCATGGCGCTGATGACGCTGGAGGCGGTCTGCGGCACGGTGCTCAAGGTGACGGCGTCGGGCGAACAGGCTCAGGAGGCGTTGGACGAACTGGAGTCGCTGGTGAAGCGCAAGTTCGACATCCCGGATGAGCTGTGAGCGTTCCATGCAGACGATCACGGGCCTGGCAACGGCCCGTGGCTTCGCCTCGGGACCCGCGTTCATCTATCGCGGGGACGGCGAAATCGCCGTTCCCGAATACCGCATCGCCTCCGACCAGACGGAAGCGGAGGTCGTGCGGCTCATGCGGGCGATCAACGAGACCCGGCGGGACCTTGAGAATCTGATTTCCGTCCTTCGGGAACGCACGGGCGGCGATGACGTCAACGTCTTCGACTGCCATCTCATGATCCTTGACGATCCGGAGCTGCGCCGGGGAACGCTGCGCTACATCAATGAAGAGTATCTGAACGCCGCGGCGGCCATCCGGAAGACGGCGGATGACTTCCGCGAACGGTTCGGGCGAATGAACGATCCGTATTTTCGGGAACGGATTCGCGATTTGGAGGATGTGGAGCGGCGGATCCTCAAGGCGATCATCGGGTTCGGCGTCGAACCGCAGCAGGCGCTGCAGCGGCCGTCGATCGTCATTGCCGACGAGCTTACGCCGGCCGAGACCGTTCGCCTGCCGCGTGAGTACGTGCTGGGCTTCGCCACGAACGGCGGCTCGACTACCAGCCATGTGGCGCTGCTGGCGCGGGCGATGGGCATTCCGGCGGTGTCGGGGCTCGGGAACATCACCGAAAAGGTGCAGCCCGGCGATCCGGTGCTGCTTGACGGCACCAATGGCGTGATCACCGTCGCTCCGGACCGGGCGACCCTTCGCGAGTTCCTGGATCTTGTCGAGCGGCAGAAGGAGATTTCCGAGGAGGTCGCGAGCGGTTTGCCGGCCGGGACCCTGAAGGGCGGCGGGCAGGTGCGACTGCTGGCCAACGTGCATCCCGGGGTGCCGCTGGACGACATTCGGGAACTGGGCGCCAGTGGCGTGGGCCTTTACCGCAGCGAATATCTCTGGCTGGGCCGTGAGCATGAGCTGGGCGAGGAGGAGCAGTTCGCCGCGTATCGCGAGGCGGTGAGCTTTGTCGCTGCGCTGTCCGAAACGGCCTCGACGACCATTCGGGTGCTGGATGTCGGGGGCGACAAGCTGGTGCGCGGGCTTTCCGGCCGCGAGGCGAATCCCTTTTTGGGCAATCGGTCGATTCGCTATCTGCTGACGAATCGCGGCATGTTCAAGACTCAACTTCGGGCCATTTTGCGCGCGTCGGCCTTCGGGCGCGTCAAGCTGATGTATCCGATGATTGCCTGCGTCGAAGAGCTGCGGGCGGCTAATGCGTTGCTGGAAGTGGCCAAGGCGGAGCTGGAGCGCGAGGGCGTGGCGTTCGATCGAAAGCTGCCGGTGGGCGTGATGATTGAGGTGCCGGCGGCGGCGCTCAACGCCGAGGCGCTGGCCCGGCAGGTGGATTTCTTTTCGATCGGCACCAATGACCTGGTGCAGTATACGATGGCGGCGGACCGCGGCAACGAGGCCGTGGCCAATCTCTACCAGCCGACCAACCCCGCCGTCTTGAAGCTGGTGCGGGGGACGATTGCCGCGGCGAAGCGTCAGGGCATACCGGTGAGCGTGTGCGGCGAGTCGGCGGCCGATCCGGTGGTGGGCACCTTGTGGGCGGCGATGGGAGTCGACACGCTGTCGATGTCGGCGACTTACATTCCGGTGATGTCCAAGCTTTTCTCCCGGCTCACCCGGGCCGATCTGGACGCCTATGCGGCGATGGTCGCCGCGTTGGATGACGGGCTGGAGGCCGCGGAGATCCGGCGGCGCTGCCGTGAGTTTCTGCTGGCCCGTGTTCCCGACCTGGACAACATCGCCATCTAGTGAATGCGTTGGTGTTAGGATACGGTCGGAGCGGCAAGGCGGCGGAAATGCTGCTTGGCCGCTTGGGCTTTTCGGTGACGGTGCTGGCGGGCGATACGCCGTTCCCCGATGACGGCCAGGCCTTTGAATTCGCCGTCGTCTCGCCGGGAATCGCGCTGACGCATCCGTGGCTCGCGGCGGCGAAGCGCCGCGGCATTCCGCTCCGGAGCGAATTGCAGCTTGGGTGCGAAGAGCTGAAGCGACAGGGCTGGCGGCTGCTGGCGGTCACGGGCTCGAAGGGCAAGAGCTCGGTGGTGAAACTCGTCGCGGAGGCGCTCGACCGTGCCGGGGGATCGGCCGTGGCCTGCGGTAACTACGGACTGCCGGTCTGCGAAGTGGCGCTGGCGAATTGCGGGCGGCGGGTGGCGCTCGGGCACTGGGCGGTGGTGGAGGTTTCGTCGTTCATGCTGGAAACCACGTGCCTGCCGGGCGACACCTTTGAGGCGGCGGCGATTCTCAACCTGCAGGCGGACCATCTGGACCGGCACGGTTCGGTCGCGGTGTATCACGCCCTGAAGCGCAAGCTCCTGACCTTTGCGCGAACCGGGATTTCGGAAGCCGGGTTGGGCGGCGCCGGCGCCGGTGAAAGCACGGCGAGAGCGCTTTGGTCAGGGTCGTATTTTGACAATGAGATTCTGGCGGGAAACGCGGCGATGGCCGCGGAACTGCTGCGGGTGGCGGGGCTCGATGAGACGCACATCGCCGCCGCCTTTCAGGCGTTTCGGCCGTTGCCGCATCGAATGAACCTCGTTGCCGAAATTGGCGGCGTGCGCTATGTCGACGATTCGAAGGCCACGAGCATTGCCGCCCTTGTTGCCGGCGTGAAGATGGCTGCATCTGGCAATCAGGTAATCCGGCTGATCGCCGGCGGTTTGGCGAAGGGCGATGATCCGCTGTCGGCGGGCGCTGTCTTGACAGAACTGGTTAAAAAAGTGTATCTTATTGGGCAGTGTGCGGAGTCGCTGGCATCGTCTTGGCGGCGGTTCGTCGATTGCGAAATCTGCGAGACGCTGGGCCGGGCGGTGGAGCGGGCAAAGCACGAGGCGGGGAAGGGTGAGACGGTGCTGCTGTCGCCTGGAACTGCGAGTTTCGATCAGTTTAAAAGTTACGAGGAGCGCGGGGAGGTCTTCGCGTCATTCGTCAAAAAGGAAAGATGAAGCAAATGAACAAGTTCGGCATGGTGCTCGGTCTCGCGGCGGTGGCGACTCTGGCGGGTTGCAAGGATCCTGATTACAGGCGTGCTGGCGCGCCGGCGCAAAACGAAGTCAAGAATGTTGACACCGTTCCGGCGGAACCGGTCGAGACTCCCGCCGAGGTTAAGCCGGTCAAGGCGGAGCCGGCGCCGGTTGTCGTGGAGTCGGTGGACAAGCCGGCCCCCGCTCCGGTGGCGAAGCCGGTGGAGCCGGAGACTACGGTGTACATCGTGCAGAACGGCGACTATCTGGCTAAGATTTCCAAGAAGTTCAATATCACGGTAAGCGCCATCAAGCGGGTCAACAATATGAAGTCCGATCTGATTCGGGTCGGCCAGAAGCTGAAGTTGCCGGGCAAGGTCGAGGTCGGGGAACAGAAGGCGCCGGTGGTGGCCGCCAAGAAGCCGGCGAAGAAAGTTGCCAAGACTTATGAGGGTCCGACCAGGGAATATGTGGTCAAGAGCGGCGACACCCTGGGCGGCATCGCCTATGGCAACGGTATTAACATCCGGCAGCTGAAGTCGCTCAACAACCTCAGCAAGGATACGCTTCGCGTGGGCCAGAAGCTGAAGATTCCGGCCGAGAAGGCGGTTAAGAAGGCGCCGGCGAAGTCGGAGGCCAAGAAGGCGGTTAAGGCTGCCGAGCCGACGGTCAAGGCGACGGAGACTACGGCGGCGGCGACACCGGAGTCGGGCAAGGAGGAGTCGGGTGCCGCTGAGGTGAATGCCGAGCCGAATGCACCGGCTGAGGCTGCGAATGCCGAGGTGAAGGCGGATGCGGTTCCGGCGGTGGAGCCGGCCGCGGCGACGGAGACGGCTCCGAACACTGTCACTTATGCCGTTCAGAGCGGTGAAGAGCTGATGGACGTGTCGATTCGTTTTGGTGTCAGCGTGGCGGAAATCCGCGAGCTCAACAACCTGGGCGAGAATGACACGCTTTCGCCGGGTCAGGTGCTGAAGCTCCCGGCTGAAGCCTCTCAGCAGTAATCGGCCGTGCGTAAATCCGCGCTCTTCTGGTTGGGCCTGGTGATCACGGCGCTCGTGGCACTGGGCCTGGTTGTGCTTTCGTCGGCCAGCGTGCAGAATTCGGTGCGATTTCACCATGGTGACGCCTATTTCTTCATTCGCCGGCAGTTTGAATATGTGGCGGCCGGACTGGTTCTGGCCACGGTGGTGGCGATGTTCGACTATCGCAAGTGGCGCGACTGTCCGTGGCTCAGCTGGTTCTTTTATGCGGCGATGCTGGTATTGCTGTGCGTGGTGCTGAAGTCTCGGGCAATCAACGGCTCGCACCGTTGGCTGGATCTCGGGGTGCTGCGCGTGCAGCCCAGCGAATTCGCCAAGCTGATGACGGTAATCATCGTTTCCGTCTGGATGGATCGGGTGGGCTGGCGCGTGGAATTGTTTACCCGCGGGGTGATTCTGCCGATGCTCCTGATTGCGGTGCTGGGGGTGCCGATTGTCCTGGAGCCGGATTTCGGGTCGGTCATGGTTATCGGGTTGGTTGGGTGTCTTATCATGTTTGTTGCCGGAGCGCGATTAATGCATCTGCTGCCGCCGGCGGCCTTGGGGGTATTCGCGGTGTCGGTGCTGATCTACTTCAATCCCAACCGAATGAAGCGGTTGTTTGACGATCAAATGCTTTATCAGGTCAAGGCGGCGCTGACGGCTATCGGTCGCGGGGGCATCTGGGGCGTGGGGCTCGGGGAATCGATGCAGAAGTACTATTATCTTCCGGAGGCGCATACCGATTTCGTGTTTGCCATCGGGGCCGAAGAGCTGGGGCTGAGTTTCTCGGTGGCCGTGATTTTGCTCTTTTTGGCGTTTTTCGTGCTTTCGGTGTATATCGCGCGCAATGCCAGCGACCGGTTCGGCCGGCTGCTGGTCGTCGGCATGGCCTTTATCATTTTCTTCCAGGCGATGTTCAATCTGGGCGTGGTCTGCGGGGCGTTGCCGACCAAGGGCATGGCGCTGCCGTTTTTCAGTTATGGCGGCACCAATCTCCTCAGCGCCTTTTTTGCCGTCGGCACTATTTTTTCGGTAGGCATTCATTCCTATCGCGATCGCAAGAGTCAGTTCTTGCGCAAGGTGCTCGTCAAGTGAACGCGGCAACCAAGGCGTTGCCGCCGGTTCTGACGGTGTCCGGGCTGACGGCGGCGATTAAGGCGGCGCTGGAGGGCAAGTTCCAGGTGGTGGACCTGGAGGGTGAGATCGGCGTCAGCAAGAAGACGGCCGACAACGGGTTGATTCCCAGTTCGACCGGCCATTACTATTTTACCCTGAAGGATGCCGAGGCGCAAATTTCGGCCGTACTCTACAAGTGGGACCTGGAGTCCTCGATCCGCCGCGGGCTCATTGAACTTCGCCAGCTTAGGGACGGCGCGAAGGTCAAGGTGCGCGGGAGCGTGTCCGTCTACCCGCCGCGCGGCACTTATCAGCTGGTGGTCAAGCTGATTCGCCCGGAAGGCGAGGGCGACCTGATGCGCCAGTTTCTGGAGCTGAAGGCGAAGCTGGCGGCGGCCGGACTCTTCGATCCCGCCCGCAAGCGGCCGCTGCCGTTCCTGCCGCAGCGCATCGGCATTGTCACCAGTGAAACCGGCGCGGTGATCCATGACATGTGCACGGTGCTGACGCGGCGGTTCCCGCGGTTGCAGATTCGGCTTTATCCGGCGATGGTCCAGGGTGTCGAGGCGCCGAAGCAGCTGCTCCGGGGCATTGCCTATTTTCAGACGGAATGGGTGCCGGACGTGCTGATCGTCGGTCGCGGCGGCGGCAGTTTCGAAGACCTGTTCTGCTTTAACGACGAGGAGCTGGTGCGGGCGGTGGCGGCTTCGTCGGTGCCGGTCATTTCGGCGGTCGGTCATGAGACGGACTTCACCCTTTGCGACTTTGCCGCCGATGTTCGCGCCGGAACGCCGTCCATTGCCGCCGAACTCGTTGTGCCGGTGCGGGATGAACTGCTGTCGCGGCTGAATGGGCTGGACGGGCGTATGGCGGCGGCGGTCCGCAGTCGCAATGAGTTTTGCGCGCAGCGGATTGATCAGTTGTCTGACCGGCTGGCGGCGGCGCTGGACTTGGCGCGGACGCGGACGGAACGGCGGCTGGCGGGGCTCATGCCGCGGCTCAAGCCCGCGCTGATTCTGCGCTTGAGTCAGGTGGAGAAGCGACTCGCGGTGGTGGCTTCGCGACTGGAGCCGGCGCTGGCGCTGCGGCTGCAAGTGCTGTCGGCGCGGCTGGAAAAGGCCGAGGCGAAACTTACGGCCTATTCGCCCTATGGCGTGCTGGAACGCGGGTATTCGTTGACCACGACCGCCGACGGGACGGTGATTCGCGAGGCGACGGCAGTGAAGACCGGTGAACGGCTGACGACGCGTCTGGCGCGGGGAACCGTGGAGTCGGTGGCGCTCTAGCGGCGGTCGAACTTGCGGTCCAGTTCGCGGGTGGAGGTGAAGATCATCACCGGCTTGCCGCGGGGGCAGACATACGGCATCCGACAGCGGCAGAGTTCTTCGACCATGGTTTCCGCTGCTGCCTGCGTGAGGTTGCAGGCGCTGCCTGCAAAGCTTCTGGCGATGGATTTGGCAATCAGTTCCTCTCGCCATCTTTCGCCGCCGCGGGCCGCGCCGTGTTCGGCCAGGTCGCGCGCGATGGTGGCGAGAATCGCCGCGGGCGACAGTTTGCCCAGCAGTTGCGGCATGGCGTCGATCTTGAACCGGTCGTGCCCGAACGGCTCGATTTCAAAGCCGAGCGTGCGGATGACGGGCAGCACGCCGTTAAGCCGCGCGGATTCCACCGGCGAAAGCTGGATGGTCTCGGGGATCAGCAGGGTTTGCGCGGTGCGGGCCGACGAGTCGGCGGCCAGCATTTTCTCGTAGGCGATCCGTTCTCGCGCGGCATGCGGATTGATGGTGACGATGCCGGCGTCGGTCTCTATGAGCAGATAACCGGAGTCGGCCTGCGCGAGAAATTTGAACCATTGCCAGGGCCGGGTGGAGCGCGAGTCGGGATCAACGGCGAACTCCACCTGCACCGGCACCGCCTGGGGCCGATTGCCGTTCGCGGGTTCGGCGGTCGCAGTCGCCGGCGGCAGCGGATCTGCCGGTTTTCCGGTCGCGGCCGGTTCGGTTGCCGCAGGCGGCAGTGGCCGCGCCGGTTCGGCGGGTTCGGTCGCCGGGTCGGGTAAAGACGATTGCGGCGCCGCGCCCGCCGGCCCCGCCAGCGCTTTTTCAATTGCCGCCATAACGGCCGCCTTGACGGCGGGGTTGTCGCGAAAGCGCACCTCCGGTTTGGTCGGATGGACGTTGACGTCGACTTGCTGGGGCGGCAGTTCCAGAAAGAGGATCGCCGCCGGTCGACTGTCGCCGGCGCGTCGGGGGTAGGCTTCCTTGAGCGCGTAGGCGATGCAGGCCGCGCTGGCCGGGCGCCCGTTGACGAAGATGAACTGATCGCGACGCGTCGGGGTGTTCAGGTTCGGCCGTTCGATCAGCCCGGAGACGGAAACTGGCGATGCGGCGTCGGCAGAAGATTCCAGGGGCAGCAGCTCCGCAAGAAAATCCTCGCCGAACAGTTCGCGGACGCGTTCGCGCAGACTGCCGGCCGGTGCGAGCTGGTAAAGCTCGCGATTGTCGATGGTCAGCGAAAATCCCAGTTCGGGATGCGCGAGCGCATGCACCGTGAAAATCGACTTGATGTGATTCTCCTCGGTGACGGCCGTGCGCAGGAACTTGCGCCGGGCGGGGACATTGCAGAAGAGGTCGCGCACTTCCACGCGCGTTCCCGGCGGACAGCCGGCGGCGCGCACTTCGGCCAGGACGCCTGCATTTACCTGTAGAAAAGTGCCTTCGTCGGCGTCGGCGCGGCGGGTGGTGAGGGAAAAGCGCGAGACGGAGGCGATGGACGGAATCGCCTCGCCGCGAAAGCCCAGCGTGTCGATCGCCTCGATGTCGCCGACTTCGAGGATCTTGGAGGTCGCCTGGCGCTCGAGCGCGAGCACGGCGTCTTCGCGGGTCATGCCGCAGCCGTCGTCCTGCACCGCCACGAGCTTGCGCCCGCCCTGGATTAAGGAGACGGCGATCTTCCGCGCCCCGGCGTCGATGGCGTTTTCCATCAGTTCCTTGATGACGGATGCCGGGCGATCGACCACTTCGCCTGCGGCGATGAGGTTGGCGACGGCGAAGGACAGGACGTTGATTTTTCCCATGCGTGGTACTCCTTTCGGGGGGGATGTGGTTTTTGTTTGTGCGAACAGAGGTTGCTCGCCGTTTGTTCCGCGCACGTCGCGCGCGGAAGATTGTTTGCCTACTTCTTTCTCATCCAAGAAAGAAGTAGGCGGAAGAAAGTGGATTTAAGGAAGCAACCT
>JAZLMR010000015.1:0-3413 GCA_045598785.1 Kiritimatiellia bacterium | reverse complement strand
GCCAGACATTGGTGCGCGGGCTACGCCGGAATCGAAAAACGGTCAACTTGCGTTCTTGTGTGAGGCACAGAGGTTTGTTGGGTTTTCCCTGTGTCTCTGTGCCTCTGTGTTTAAAACGACCCAGCCCAACTGTCGTTTTTAGGCTAAATCACCTTGCCTTTCCTCGCGCGACCATAGCGCCACGCCTTTCTATCGCCCGCGCCCTCGGCCGTGACCTTGACCCAGGCGCAGCCGTCGGGTTCATGATTTGATTCCGAGCAAATCCTCGAGCGCCTGCGCCACCCCGTCCTCGTCATTTGACGACGAAACATGATTCGCCGCCGCCAGGACCGCCGGCGCGGCATTCGCCATCGCCACGCCCGTTCCCGCCGCCTCGATCATCGAAAGGTCGTTGAGCCCGTCGCCGAACGCCATGCAGTTTTCCAGCGAACACCCCAGATATTCGGCGAAGCGCTTAAGCGCGCCCCCCTTGTTGGCGGTCTGGAGATTGAGCTCCAGGTCATTCCAGGTCGAGGCGGTGATCTTCACCTCGGGAAACTTATCGCCGATTTCCGCGGCGATCGCCTTGAGCGCCACCGTCTCGCGGTCGTCCAGCCGCCCGAAAAGCAGGATCTTCTGCACGTCGCCTTCCGCGGCCGTCGCCTCCAGATGCGCCTTCAGTTCGGGCACCGGCTTGCGGAACTCCCGCACCATCTTGAGATAATGGACATCCGTCGCGTAAGCCTCGGCCTTCGCCTGAAAGGCAGCGGTCATCCAACCCCAGTTCTGGCGGTAGCAGTCGTAGATGACGTCGTAGCGGTCGAGAATCCGCATCAGCTTAAGCGCCGTTCCGAGCGGCAGTTCCTCGCGCACGATCGCCGCGTCAGTCTCACGGTCGTAGACTTGCGCCCCGTTGATGGTAATCGCGTAGCGGACAAACGGCAAATCGCGGGCCTCGGGCGGCATCATTCCGAAAAAGCGCCCGGTCGTCGGCACGATGGCGATGCCCCGCGCCGCGGCCGCCGCCAGGGCGGCGCGGTTGCGAGACGAAAGACGCTTCTGGCTGTCCAGAAGCGTCCCGTCGAGATCCAAAGCTATGATCTTGATCTCAGCCATCTCAGCCGGCGATGTAGGTCTGCGCGGTCGTGTTGCCGCCGCGGCCCGTCCAGTTGGTGTGGAAGAACTCCCCGCGCGGCTTGTCGAGACGCTCGTAGGTGTGGGCGCCGAAGTAGTCGCGCTGCGCCTGCAGCAGGTTCGCTGGCAACCGCTCCGTCGTATAGCCGTCGAAGTAGCTGAGCGCCGAAGTCATCGTCGGAGCCGGCACGCCGTACTCGCACGCCGCCGCCGCCACCTTGCGCCACGCCGGCACCAGGGACTCGATCGTCGCCTTGAAATACGGGTCCAGCAGCAGGTTGGAAAGCGCCGGGTTCCTGTCGTAGGCTTCCTTGATCTTGCCGAGGAAGACCGAGCGGATGATGCAGCCGCCGCGCCACATGAGCGCGATGCCGCCGTAGTTGAGATTCCAGTTGTAGGTCTTCGCCGCCGTGCGCATCAGCACATAGCCCTGGGCGTAGGAGATGATCTTCGCGGCGTAAAGCGCCTTGCGGATGTTCTCGATGAACTCCGCGCGGTCGCCCTTGAACGCGGGGATCTTGCGGCCGTAGGCCGTGGCGGCCTCGACGCGGTCGTTCTTCATCGCCGAGAGGCAGCGCGCGAACACCGCCTCGCCGATCAGCGTGAGCGGCACACCTTCGTCGAGCGCCGCAATGCCCGTCCACTTGCCGGTGCCCTTCTGGCCGGCGGTATCCAGGATCTTCTCCACGATCGGCGAGCCGTCGGTATCCTTGTAGGCGAGAATGTCGCGGGTGATCTCGATGAGATAGCTGTCGAGCTCGGTCTGGTTCCACTTGGTGAAGACCTCGTGCATCTCGTCGTCGGACATGCCGAGCAAGTCGCGCATGAGCTGATAGCTCTCGCAGATGAGCTGCATGTCGCCGTATTCGATGCCGTTGTGGACCATCTTGACGAAGTGACCGGCGCCGTTCTCGCCGACCCAGTCACAGCACGGCGAGCCGTCCTCGACCTTGGCGCAGATCGCCTGGAAGATCGGGCCCACGAATTCCCACGCCTTCGGCGAACCGCCCGGCATCATCGACGGGCCCTTGAGCGCGCCCTCTTCGCCGCCGGAAACGCCGCAGCCGACGTACAGCAGCCCCTTGGACTCGACATACTGCGTGCGGCGGATCGTATCCGGGAAGTGGCTGTTGCCGCCGTCAATGATGATGTCGCCGGGTTCCAGCTCGGGAATGAGCTGCTCGATCATCGCATCGACCGCCGCGCCGGCCTTGACCATGCAGAAGACCTTGCGCGGCTTGGCGAGGTTGGCGACGAGCTCCTTGATCGAATGGCAGCCGATGATGTTCTTGCCCTTCGCGCGGCCCTCGACGAACGCATCGACTTTCGCCGTCGTGCGGTTGTAGCACGCCACGGTAAAGCCCTTCGACTCCATATTCATGATGAGGTTCTCGCCCATGACCGCGAGACCGATAAGCCCGATGTCTGCCTGTTTCATTCTATGCCCTTCCTTGATTGAGGATTAAAAGTTCTTTAATTATAGCATATTGCCCCGACTCTATCCAGCGCGACGACGATGCACCGCCATCGACGGGTGCGATTGCAAACCGTTGAACCGTTTGGGTGCTGGAACGCAATCGGCTTGCGCCGGAATCAATAGTTGGAACGCAATCGGCTTGCGCCGGAATCAATAGTTGGAACGCAATCGGCTTGCGCCGAACGCAATAAGGAGAGACCGTTTTCCGATCCGGCTGACAACGCCCGCGCCTTTGGCTACAATCTTGCATCGTAATTGCCAGACATTGGTGCGCGGGCTACGCCCGAATCGAAAAACGGTCATCTTGCGTTCTTGTGTGAGGCACAGAGGTTTGTTGGGTTTTCCCTGTGTCTCTGTGCCTCTGTGTTTAAAACGACCCAGCCCAACTGTCGTTTTTAGGCTAAATCGCCTTGCCTTTCCTCGCGCAACCATAGCGCCACGCCTTTCTATCGCCCGCGCCCGTCGGCCGTCGCTTGTCAGCGCTGCCGCGACCGTCGCCCGCCCCGATGTCACACCTCCAAGAACGCAAGCTGGCCGCTTTTCAAAACCCGATCCCGTCTACACGTCCAAGAACGCAGTGGGCCGTTTTCCGATTCCGGCGTAGCTCGGCCGACAACTGAAAGACAACACAAAGGCGATTACAAATCTATTGGGCCGAGCGTTGTCAGCCGGATCGAAAATCTGCCTCCTATTGCGTGTCGCGATAGCGACTTGCGTTCCACCCCATCCTCAACTTCCACTCCAACACCAACTAATTAAAATCCCGCCCGAGCAATAAAAGCAAAGCGCCGCAAAAGCGGCGCCTTGCTGGTTCTGATCAATA
>JAZLMR010000014.1:0-2902 GCA_045598785.1 Kiritimatiellia bacterium | reverse complement strand
CCGTACTCCCGGTCGGCTGGGGGTAAGGGGGAGGTTTGCTTTCGCAGGGGGCGGCGACGACAGCGCTGCGTCGGAAAGAGTTAAATCGTGTGGGGTGGCGGCGGCGAAGCCGACGACGCCCCGTACAATTGGAATCTCTGCTTTGCAACCTAGGCACTAAGCACCAAGCACTAAACTATGGTATAATAGGCGGCGAAGGGATGAAAATTTATGGCGACGCTGGCAATGTTTTTCGGAATCATCATTAAGATGAACAAGGAGGATCGAGCGCCCCATCATAAGGCGCATCTCCATGCTTGGCATGCGGGAAAGCAGGCCTCGTTTGACATAGAGACTGGCACTCGCCTCGCTGGGGAGATTGACGCAGATGACGAATCGATGATTCGCGCATGGATCAAGATTCATCGAGAGGAACTTTTCGCCAACTGGAAGCTTTTGGCGGAAGAGGGTACGTACTTCAAGATCGATCCGCTACGATAAGGAGGGCTGCGATGGAGGAATTGCACCAGGTTGTCAAGGCGGAGCCATTGGACGGCTTGCGTGTTCTCGTTTCCTTTGAGAACGGCGTACGCGGCATTTTTGACTGCGAATACCTGACGAAGGATTCCTATTGGGCTAAATTGAAGTCGCCGGCGTTCTTTCGACAGGTCCGTGCCGAATGCGGAACGCTATGCTGGCCGGAAGACATAGACGTTGCGCCGGAGTCGGTGTGGGAGGATGCGTCCCGGGCGCAAGTATAGTTTAGAGCAGCGATACAATTCAACAAACACACCCTGCGCGGTTGAAGAGCGCAAGCGTTGTGCCTTGAAGGTCTATGGCGGCGCGTCCGCTGTCGAGGGGCGCGGAAACAGGCGGAGGGTTCAACAGGCAAGCAAGCGCACCCACTCTTTGCAACCTTGGGGTGTTGTTTGACGCGGATGAACATAAGTGATAATATTGCCGCGTTTCTCGGAATCGGTTAGCCTGTGCGGGGCGACCGGTTGGAAAAAGTTTAAATAAAGGAGCGATTAAAATGCAGCGGACCGTAATTGTCAACGCCCATGTCATTTCGCCGGCCGTGGATTTGCCGAAGGCGACGATTGTAATCGAGGGCAAGCGGATCAAGCGCGTCAGCGCCGGCACGGCGGCGGTGAAGGCCGACCGGAATACGACGGTGGTGGACGTCAAGGGCCAGTACGTGATGCCGGGCTTCATTGACGTTCATACCCATGGTGCGCTCACCTATGACTTCTGCGACGCCGATCCCAAGGCGATCTTTGAGGTGGCCAAGGCCAAGCTGCAGGAGGGCGTGACGACCTTCCTGCCGACGACGCTCACGGTCAGCCATCAGGAGCTGATGGTCGCGGCGAAGAACGCCCGCAAGTACGTCGAGGCGGGCGCTCCTTATGCGAAGGTGCCCGGCATTCACCTGGAAGGCCCGTTCATCAACGTGAAGTGCTGCGGCGCGCAGAATCCGAAATATGTCCGCAAGCCGTCGGTCAAGGAGCTTAAGGCCATCGCCAAGGTGTTCCCGGTCAAGCAGATCTCCTATGCGGTCGAGACCGAGGGCGGCGCGAAATTTGCCAAGGAATGCCTGAAGCTCGGGGTGGTGCCGTCGTGCGGCCATACGGGCGCGAAAATGAAAGACCTGCTGCCCGCCTATAAGAACGGGCTCCGGCACCTGACGCATTTTTGCAACCAGATGACGCCGCTGCACCATCGGGAGATCGGCATGGTCGGCGCGGGGCTGCTGATCGACGACCTCAATACCGAAGTCATCTGCGACCGCATTCACCTTTGCGACGACATGCTGCGGCTGGTGTTCCTCCGGCGGAATCTCGCGCATGTCCAGATCATCACCGACTCGTTGCGCTGCTCGCATTGTCCCGACGGCTATGCCTTTGAGATGGGCGGGCTGAAGGTGCTGCTCAAGAACGGCGAGGCGCGTCTCGTCGAGGGCAACAATCTCGCCGGTTCCACGCTGTGGATGGGCATGGGGCTCAAGAACGTCCATGATGTCACCGGGCTGCCGCTCAAGGACCTGGTGCGCACGACTTCCTGGAATCAAGCCCTCGAGCAGGGCTGGGGCAAGGACCTCGGCAAGGTCGAGCGTGGCTTTCTCGCTGACCTAGTGGTGATCAATCCGCGTTCCTGGAGGCCGGTCGCCGTCTTCGTTGACGGTGAACAGCGGATTTGATACAATACGCGCCAACGATTTGGAGGGATGGCCGAGTGGCTGAAGGCAACGGTTTGCTAAATCGTCGTACGGTCTAATCTCCGTACCGGGGGTTCAAATCCCCCTCCCTCCGCCATGGTCGCCGACTTGATTTTTCGCGTGACCCTAGCGCTCCGCCTACCACTCGCCCGCGACCGTCGGTCGTCGGCCGTCGTTAGTCGCTTTTCGCCAAGGCGCTATTCTCCAGGCCTCTCCGACGCGGAGCAGCCCGCCGCACCAGCCGTAGGCTTAAGCCGCAGCGACGGTTCGGGCGAGAAAAGTCGGGCCGCCGCGCTTCTGCTTTCGCGCGGGAGCTAGCTTTTTTCGCCGAAAAATGCTATAATATGGGTGATTTTGCCTTGGGCGAATTGTACACTTGAACAACCTGCGAACGGAGAAAGCGAATGGCGACATCGAGCATAACGGCGAACTTTGAGATCAGGGATCCCAAGGCGTATCTGCCGAGCGAAGCGAGCTTTGCGAAGCAAAGTGGCTACAGCAGTGCGCGAGCTTTCGTCGACGGGCTTTGGAAGGCGTATCGGATGAAGCCGCCGCGTCCGCCGTCCATGCAGGTGACGCGATTGACTTCCCGTGATGAAATTCGCGCCTTCTTCTCGCAGAAAGGCAAGTTGGCAAACGCATGACGGAGGATGTGATGCGCGTCTATCTCGATAATTGCTGCTACAATCGTCCGTTCGACGATCAGAC
>JAZLMR010000013.1:0-8054 GCA_045598785.1 Kiritimatiellia bacterium | reverse complement strand
GAATTTATCCACGGATTTCACGGATTTTCACGGATTGAATCTTATCCGTGTTAATCCGTGTTAATCCGTGGACGACACAAAAATCGACGGACGCGCCCTACAATTACGACTCCAGCGGCACCCAAGCGCGGAGCGGAGGGCCTGCCGCTTGACTGAGGAAGGCGGGGTTGGCCGGCGATGTCGAGCGAAGCGCTATGATCGCCTGGCGAATGGCGCGACGATTTCAAAGCGCAAAGCGCCTGCCAATCGCCGCGGAAGTCGACCGTCGGTCGTCGCTAGTCGGTCACGCCACGGAAGTCGGCCGTCGGTCGTCGCTAGTCGGTCACGCCGCGGAAGTCGGATGTCGGTCGTCGCTAGTCGGCTCGTCGGTCGCAAGGACAAGCCGCCAGCCCGACCGAGAACGGGAGCCGAACGCGCCAAATCTTCTCGCACGCTGGAAAGCAAAGCCACCCGAAGCCACCTAAACCAAAAATGGCAATTGGGCTGGGTCGTTTTAAACACAGAGGCACAGAGACTCAGAGAAAAGTTGATTTTTGTGCCTCTGTGTCTCTGTGTTTAAATATCGGCGAGCTGGCAAGATTTAACTACCGAATTTAGGCTAAAAGAAAGAGCCGACTAGCGACAATCAGGGGCAAGCCGGGAGGTGTAGCTCGTAAGGCACCGCCGTGTCGACCGTCACCTTGCCGTCCTTGATCTCCACCGTGATCGGCCCGGCCGCCGTGGGGACCGTCCCCTTCAAATACCGAATGCCCGCAGGATGCGGCGCAATCCGCGCCTTCTTGAAGCCCGGCTCCAGCGGCGTGACGCCGAGCACATACCGCGCAATGATGTTAAGCGGCACCGCTCCCCAGGCGTGGGTCAGGTCCTGATTCGGCTTCGCGCGCATGTTCCACGCCTCCATCGAAACCGTCGAGCCGAAATCGAGCATCCCCAGCCAGCTGCGGTCGCCCTTCGCCAAAATAAGCTTCATCGCCGCCTCGTCACGGCCCGCCGCATACAGCGCCTCCAAGTAATACTGCGCGAAATAGACGCTGCAGACCATGCCCTTCGCCTCCAGGAAGTCCGCCACCTTCGCCTGGCGCTCCGCGGGCACCAGCCCAAACGCCAGCGCCGCCGCATTCGCGTGTAGCGACGAATGCGACGAGCCCTCGCCGTCCACATACAGGCCGGTTTCCGGATTGTAGAAAGCCTTTTCATAAGCCGCCTTGACTCGCTCGGCCAACGCCGTAAAGGCCTGCGCGTCCTCCGGCTCCTGCAACTCGGTGGCAATGTCGTCCATCTGCCGGAGGTTGAGATAACGGAAGGCGTTTACGACCGCATTGACGCGGCGGAAGTCGAAATTGTCGCGCTCGCCCGCCGGCCAGTCGACGATATCGCGCTCGCCGCGATCGGAAAAGCCGCTCGTCACCAAAAGCCCGTCGGCCCGCGCGCGCCAGCCCGCGTCGAGCTTCTGCGACTTAAGCACGTCGTAATAGCCCTTCAGCGAATTGTTGTCGCCCGACCACATCCAGTCGGTCCAGGCCATCATGATCGAATGCTGCTTCCATTCCGTCGGCCAGGTGGGCGCCTCCCGCAGCAGGTACTCATGGGTCTTGCGTGCCAGCGAATAGTCGTTGTCGATCGCATAGTGGCAAAGCTGGTTGATGTAGGCGTCGGCCTCATAAGGCCGCCGCTCGCGGTCGCCGTCAATGTACATGCCGCAATAGCTCGTCGCCCGAATCGAATGCTTGCAGAAGTCGTAGAGCCGCACCAGGTCGGCATTGTCCGATTCGAACGAACTCTTCGTCATGTCGATCGGATAGTTGACCGCCTGCTGCCGCAGTTCGGCGGCCGCACACGGCGCCTTCACGATTTCGGCGAACCGGAACGGCGTAATGTCGCCGATGTGCTTCGGCAGCTTGATCGCATTGCCGCGCACGTCCCAGCCGTGATACTTGACGAAATCGAGGTCCTCGGCAAACGGCGCCCGATAGTCGCGCAGCCCGGGCGCAACGCCCTTGAGCGTGCGCACATAGATGGTCGAGCGCGGATATTCGTTCGCGACCCGCCCCTCGCCGTTGGTGAGCTCGCCGACGACAATCTCATACTCGCCCGCACCCGCGAGCTCCAGCCAGCCGCACGAGGCGAGGCCGAAATCCACCAGCTCATGCCCGGCCGCATTGCGCGAGATCGCCTGCGGCTTCACCTCGCGCACCTCCAGCGGCTTGAATTCGTAGGGGTCGGAAGCGACCTGCCCGTCGTCCAGCCCGTTGATCGACTTCTTCGCCGTCGGCTTCTGGCGCGCCGCCGCCACATCGACCTTGCGCGTCGTCAAAAGCGCCACCGAATTATGCGGCAGCCGGAACTGCTCGCCGCCCCGCCACGCGCCGCGCTCCTCCAGCTCGCGGTCGCCGGCGGCGATGCGATAAAGCCGAAAACCGCCCTCGTAGCCGCCGACCGTCAGCTCCAGCAGCCGGTCTTCGTCATTGCGGTTCGCCAGCAGGATCGCCTGATCGCGGCCGTCCGTGGCCGCCAGCGCATAGACGCCGTCGCCGAAGGCCTCGGCGCGCACCGCGGTGCCGAGGCGATAAAGCTCGTTGAACGCCATGAACGCATAGTAGGTCGGCGTCGGTTCGACGTTCGGGAAGTAAAAGAGCCCGCCGTGCCCGCGCGTCGGCAGCGCGTCGTAATACATCGCGATGTCCACCGGGGCATTCTGCATCACCGCGAACGCGCCGGCCATCACCGCCGCGCCCTCGTTGCCTTTCACCCGCACCCAATCGGCCATCGGGTTCCAGTTCCACTCGTCGAAAATGCTCTCGGTCGCCGTGAGCCCGGCGGCGTCGAGCGTCCGGCGCACATAGTCGGCGTGCACGGCGATCCGCTCGGGCGTCGTGCCCTCGTAAAGATAAAGGTGCCAGGAGAAGAAATCAAGCGGTGCGCGGGTCTCGGCCGCCGTCACGAAGCGGCAGAAGTCCTCGAACCAAGTACGGAAGCCCTGATAAAAATCATTGTGCCGCATCCGGTAGCCGTGGTCGTCGACGCAGTAAAAGCCGCAGCCGGCATAGCCGCCGACCCGGATCGCCGGGAAGCAGGCCTTGAGATGATTGGCGGTGACGCGATAGAGCTCGAAGAGCTGCTCCTTGGTGCCTTTCCACATCGGCGGATTCTCCGGCTCGTTCCAGATCTCCCAGTAGCGGATCTGCCAGCGGTAGCCGTCGGCCCAACCCTCGTTGTAGTGGCGAACGATATGCTCGCAGATCCGCGCCCACTTCGCGAAGTCAGCCGGCGGGTCGATGTTGTACGAGCGGATGCGCCAATAATTTTCAATGGTCACGCCCAAGCGGAAGAAAATCTCGGAGCCCGCCTCGACAAGCGGCCGAAGATAAGCGTCGGTAAAGGCGAAGTCGTAGTTCGCGGGATCGTTCTCGTCGGCCGCGAAATCGCGGAAGATGTTCGGTACGTCCACGTAATGCGCCCCGCCGAACATCCCCGCCGTATCGTGCGTGCGGACGAAGGGAATGCCCGCCGCCGCGAACTCGTGCTGCGTCGCCTGCTTGCCGACGCGCACCGGCGAATTGTTGACGCCGTGCAGCGGCTTGACCTTGCCTGCCCGAGCCGCAAAATCGATCTTCGCGACCGCCGTCACCGGCGCCGCCGGCAGTTCGGCATAGCCGGGCATCGCCATCCCGAGCCGCGCCGCCGTCTTCAGGATCGTCTCCAGCCATTCGAGGCGCATGCTGATGGCGTTCGGCGTCGCCGAGATGCCGTGCGAAATGAGCTGGAAGGTCTCGTTGCGCGCGGCCGCCCGCTCCAGCGCCGCCACCACTTCGTCAATGTCGGTGTTGTAGGCCGAGCCCAGCAGCACTCCGTGCATCTTGACGGTGCGCTCAAGTTCGCCGGGCTTGAGAAACGCCGCATCCAGCGACACCAGCGGCTGCAATTGCGCGCGCTTCTCGCCCTTGGGGTCATAGGGGCGGAACTTGCCGCCGGTGCCGCGGACGCGCTTGAAGCCATGCCCGAGAATCACCGAATCGGTCGCCGCGCTGGAACGACCGTTCGGATACGCGAACACCTCGGCCTTGAGTCCGGCGCGGCGGAACTGCTCGCGTTGCGGCGCGATTTCCCGCGCATAGTAGGACTCGACTTCCGCCGGGGTGCCGCCGGTCGGCGCGTTCTGATGATTAAGCCCGTGAAGGCCCAGGGTGTGCCCCGCCTCCTGCAGCTCGCGCAGCACGCCCTCGGCGGTGTCGTCCAGCTCGCCGCTGACGAAGAACGTCGCGTGGGCGCCGTATTTGGCAAAGAGCGGCTGCGCCTGCTGCCAGTCGCGGAAATTGCGATCGTCGAAAGTGAGGATCAGCGTGCCGTGCGCCGGTCGCCCGGCGCCACGCCCGGCAATCGGCGCAGACTCGACGGTCGTCCAGCCCCAGGCGCCGAGCTCCAGCTCGAACTCCCGGTCGCCGAGCACCAGCGTGAACTGGCCGGTCGGGCGGTCGCAGGCGTTCATCACCAGCGCGACCAGCGTGCCGTCCGCCCGGCGCTTGACGAGCGGATAAATCCCCTTCGCGCCCCGAACCCGCACCGGCTCCGCCCGGCCGCCGGTCAGAAACCGCCAGGCCGCGGCGACATCCAGCCACTGCGGCGCCTCGCGGCGGAAGTCGAGGTTCGACCAGGCTTTCGGATAGACGGCAAAGCGCTGCCCATGGTCGTTGGTGTAGCACCACCAGCCGCCCAGCGCTTTCGGCGACTTCGCCTTCAGCCCGACGTCAATGCCGCGCCGCTCCAGCACTTCCGCCGCCTCGCGGTCCAGGAGGACGCCGACGGCGAGCGCCGTCTCCGGCAGCGCCAGCGCCGACGGGCCGAACACCGCCCACGGCTCCCGGTCGTTGCGATACTGCGTGGCAAAGCCGGCGTTCGCCAGGAAGATTCCCGCCATCGGCTGCGAGTAACGGGTTTTCAGCCAGTCTTCGCCCGGAAACGGCTCCGGCACTTCGGTCTGCGCGAAAAGCCCGTCGGCCATGAACACCCGAAAGCCCACCGGCTCTGCCCCGCGGAAACTCGCGGCCAACTCGCGGTCGTGCGCCAGATTCTGCAAGTGGCCCTCCAGATATTCCGGCGCAATCTGCCGCGCCGGATCCATGCGGTTCTGCCGCAAGATGTATTTGTTGCGAATGACGCCGCCCTCGACGATCATCGCCTTGTCGTAGAGCTCGGCCATGCCCGACGGCACCCACTCGGGGTCGCGCGGGCAAGTGTCGTTCTCGTCGAGAATCGCCATGCCGCGACGGCCAAAGTCCGCCACCTGCCGGCGCACGAACTCCAGGACGCCGACGAGGTTCTGCCCCGAATAGCGCGGCGCCACCCAGCCCGTCGGCCAATAAGTCGCGCCGGAAACGCGCATCAGCGGCCGGCGCCCGCGGCCGGCGAGCCGCTTGACCAGCGCCTCCGCGTCCACGCCTTCAAGGTCGAAGAGCGTGAAGCTGGAACAAAGGCCGATGTTGACGGTCGGGTCGAGTTCGTCCACTGCGGCGCGAAGGCCGGCGGCATAGTTCGTCAGCGTCTCCCCGAGTACCGCCAGCACCGCCGAGCGCACCGCATTCGACGGACCGGCATACGCCGCCGCGACTTCTGCCGCCGTGAGCCGGTCGCGCCCGAGCTTCGCGGCATAACGCCGCAGATGCTCGTCGCAGACGCAGCAGCACTGGCCGGGACGGCAGCACTGAATGAAGTCGTCGTCCAGCAAAATGGTCTTCGCGCCGGCGCGGACAAAGTCGCGCAGATTCTCCTGAATCGCGGCGGCGACGGCCGCATCGGTCGTGCAGGTCGCAGCTTCGGTGCCGTCAAAGCCGCGCAACTTACGAGCGCGCGGGAAGCGGCGGCGGAAGTCGGCGTTGCGTTCGGCGCCATAGCCGAGCGTCGAGGTCCAGACGGCAACCGGATAGCCGGCCGCCTCGAAAAAGCGAATCGACTCCGCCAAGTTGCGAAGCGCCGTTTGCCGCTGCTCGCCGTCGACGAAGAACTCGCAGGCGATGAGCTGCAAGCCGTCGGCTTCGGTCTGGCGCACGGCTTCGAGATATTGCGCGCGCGTCGAATCGTTCAGCAGCCCGCTGGCGAGCTGAACCTGCAACTTGGTGTCAGTAAAATCACGGGCTGGCGCAGAGGCCAGCAATACTGCGCCGAGAACGGCAAGAATGGGCTTAATCATAATGGATATGATAGCAAATTATTGGCGTCAGGAACGAGCAAAAGCCGCGCCCCGCTCGACGGCCCGGGCCGCCGAGCCGAGGATCGTCGAGCACTCGCCGCCGCCGTTGAGGGCGACGAAGACGTCATGCGGACCGACCTTCAGCGCATCAGTCTGTCGCGCACCGCCGTTCCAGTAGTCTTCAAAGAACTCGACGGACTTGATGAGCGCGAAATCGCCCGCGGTCATAATCGACACGACACGGTCGGCGAGCCGGCGCTCGGCGTCCGACAGCTCGGCCGCCCGGCGCACGAAGAAATCGCGCCACATCGACTCCAGCAAAATCGACTCGCGGCCCGTCGCCCCGCAGCCGGAGAAGACGATGCGGCCGTCCGGCGTGCGCAGCGCCGCCTCCATCGCGTCGACGAGCGCGCGGAACTCCGGCGAGACGAGCGAATGGCGCATGACAATCGCCACCGTGCGGTCGGCGCGCTGCAGACAGGCGACGCCGGCCTCGCCCGAGCGCCGGAAGTCCGTCTCCAGCGAAGCCGTCAGCGGATTGCTCCGTTCCGTCGGCAGGAAGCCGAGCCGGAAGGACTTCTGGTTCTCGACAAAATTCCTCGCCGCCGCCTTCGCCGTCGGCGAGCACTCGAAGGCGCCGGCCGCCAGAACGGCACCGAGCGTGACCAACAGACAGACTCCAAGATTTTTCATTTCCATCTCCGGACAAGGGGAACTACCCCCGCTCCCTTACTTCATTTCTGGAACCAAGTGCCGTCCTCGCGCTGCAGCCAGACGCCGCAGCCGGCCGCGCCAGATTCTCATCGGAAAACGCCTTGTCGATCTCCTTGTCCACCTTCAGGTTGATGTCCAGCGTAATGTGAATGGGCTTCACTTCGCTTTCAGTCTTCACCGTGAAGCATCCTGCCGCCGCCAGGGCCATCGTGCCCGGCACCGAAACCTTGAGCTGGCCCTGAACGCCCGGCCCGTTCCGCCAGCAATAGCCCAGCGTCAGCGTCGGCCGCACCGTCACCCCGAGCGCCCGCAACTGGCGCACGATCAGCATCTCCGCGACCGGCGGCACCACCAAGGGCACCGCCAGCGCCGCCAGCACCGCCAGCGCCACCATCCACAACAGCCATTTCCACCTATTCCGCCTCAAGCCGTTTTCTTTCCTCTCAATTTATTTAGAAGATTATACAACATTTCATCTCCTCCGTTGCACAGAAATGGCGATTGCAGACTGTTGAACCCCCAGCCGGTTTTCGCTTTATTCGACAGCGGACGCGCCGCCCTTAGTCTTCAAGGCGCCCCAACTCGGCGCTACTTGCCTCGCGGCCAAATTCTCCCTTCCCGGTTTTTTGGCGCAATGTCGGCTGCGGCGGGAGCACCGCTGTAGCCACTGCCTTCGGCAGCTCGCTTCGCTCGGCGGATACCCTGCTCAATCTCGTCAGCACGGGGCCGCGCTTTTCACCGAAGACAACCAGCTTCGTTCAGCCATTCCCCTCGACACAACCACTGGCTGCGTGCGCAGGTTGCTCTTGGCGCCTGCATCCCCGGGCCTCCTCATTCGCAGGACTCCCTCCGCCGACAGAGCCGACGGCCGATAACCGACAAGCGACGACAGAGCCGACGGCCGACGACCGACAAGCGACGACCGTGGGCGATGGAAGCGCGAAGCGCCCTAATCGCAGCGCTGGGAGGCTGGTAATCGGCTGCAATCATTGAAATGGCTAAGCGGCAGTGGGCGGGAGATTGGGTTGACTTAAGCCGACCAAGCTCCAAGGGGCGGGTGATTGCGGGTGTGACGAGAGCTAGAGCGCAAAAAATCAGCGCCGAGGGCCACTAAGAAGAAGCGGCGACCAACGAATTTATCCACGGATTTCACGGA
>JAZLMR010000012.1:0-19659 GCA_045598785.1 Kiritimatiellia bacterium | reverse complement strand
TGAAGAAGCAGGTCACTGCGGTCGTCATGTTCATGCCGATTTCGTCGAAGAACTCTTCCGCCTCGGCTTTAAGTGCGTCATCCATGCGAATTGTCAGTGTAGTAGCCATGGTTCACTCTCTTTCTGTTGTACAAACGCAAGCATTATACGATAAATGTATGTGCGTTGTCAATGCACTAAACGTTAATTTTGAAAGGAAAGCAGCATGAAGCAGCAAGAACTCGACATCAAAGCGGAAGATACGAAGCCGACGAATGTCTCGGACTTTCGCTTTGCCCCGATCAAGGGGCAGCCGATGCTTCAATGGCGCGGCAAGCGGCCGTTTACTTCGCCGTGCTGCGACCGAGGCGATCTTGGTGACGATTGAGAAACGTTAACCGTCGATCGGTCTGCGCGGTCGGAGCGCCAGGAATTATTCGACCGCTTGGGGCTCGTCGCGGATCAGCGATTCGACGTCGGCGCCGTCCATCGTTTCCCTTTCGATGAGCGTCTTGGCCAGCAGCTCCAGCTTGGCGCGGTTCTCCTCGATGATCCGCTTGGCGTCGGCATAGGCCGCGTCAATCAGCTGCTTCACTTCCGCGTCGATTTCGCGCGAAGTCTCTTCGCTGAAGGCCGGCGGCAGCGCCGCGCCGGTAAACTGGCTTTGTTCCTGAAACGCCTGAAAGCCGAAGCGCTCGCTCATGCCGTAGCGGCAGATCATCTCGCGGGCGATCTGCGTCGCCTGGGCGATGTCCTGCGCCGCGCCGGTCGAAATGTCGCCGGTGAAGATCTCTTCGGCGATGCGGCCGCCGCAGCAGAGGCGGATCTCGGAGAGAAAATGCTTCTTGGTGCGGTTCAGGACGTCCTTCTCGGGCAGGGACATGGTCGCCCCCAGCGCCCGGCCGCGCGGAATGATCGTCACCTTGTGCAACGGATCGGTGTCGGGCAGCAGCACTTGCAGCAGCGCATGCCCCGCCTCGTGCCAGGCGGTCGTCTCGCGCTCGTTCTGCGAGTAGCCCGCCGACTTCCGCTCGCGCCCCCAGAGCACCTTGTCGCGCGCCTCTTCCAGCGTCGCCATGTCGACGGCGTCAAGCTGCTTGCGCACCGCCAGGAGCGCCGCCTCGTTCAGCAGGTTGGCGAGATCGGCGCCGGAAAAGCCGGGGGTGCCGCGGGCGACGCGCGAAAGATCGGCGTCGGCTGCGAACTTGATGCGCTTGCCGTGCAGCGCCAGAATCTCTTCGCGGCCTTTGAGGGTCGGGAGCTCCACGACGACCTGACGGTCGAAGCGCCCGGGCCGGAGCAGCGCCGAGTCCAGGGTGTCGGGACGGTTGGTCGCGGCAATCACGATCACGCCTTCGTTGGCGTCGAACCCGTCCATCTCCACCAGCATCGTGTTGAGCGTCTGCTCGTAGGCGTGGCTGCCGCCGAGGGCGCCGGCGCCGGTACGCTTCTGGCCGATCGAGTCGATCTCGTCGATGAAGACGATGCAGGGCGCGCGCTTCTTCGCCTCGGCGAACATGTCGCGCATCCGGCTCGCGCCGACGCCGACGAACATTTCCTCGAAGTCGCTGCCGCTGATGGCGAAGAAGGGCACCTTGGCCTCGCCGGCGATCGCCTTGGCAAGCAGCGTCTTGCCGGTGCCGGGCGGACCGACGAGCAGCACGCCCTTGGGAATGCGGCCGCCCAGTTTCTGGAAGGCGCTCGGGTCCTTGAGGAACTCGACGATTTCCTGCACTTCCTCCCTGGCCTCGTCGATGCCCGCGACATCGGCGAAGGAAATGCTCCGCTTGTCTTCCTTGCCGTTCAGCACCTTGGCGCGCGACTTGCCGAAGCTGAATACGCCCCCGCCCCCGCTCATGCGCCGATAGAAGAACCAGTAGAAGAGGAACATGAAGCCGAAGAAGAACAGAAGCTGGGTGACGAACGGCGACAGCGCGCTTCTGCGCTCCTGGACGATCACCTTGATGTTGCTGTTCAGGAGGTCGCCCATCGTGGCCTCGTTTTCGCCGGGCACGAGCGAGACCCGATAGGACTCCCGCTTCGGCGAACCGTCTTCGTTGAGCTCGTCCAGCTCGATTTCGCCGGCGAGGTAGGTCTCGCCTTCGTCCCGGTCAAATACGCGGGTTACGGGCTCGACCAGCTTGCCCTGATCGATCGCCTGATAAAATTCCAGCAAGGTCAATTCGCGCGTCTTCGGCGCGTTCGGATTCAGCTTGTACATTGAGAAGAAAACGAACGCAACGAGCGCGATAATCAGCCAGGAACTCCAAGCCTGATTTCTTTCTTTAGCCATGTGGGCCATTATACCAAAATTTTTGATATAATGTCCCGACAATGGACAAGTTGGATACAGCGCAGGCAAAGGCCGCGGTTTTGACCGAGGCTTTGCCCTATATTCAGGATTTTCGCGGCTCGGTGGTGTTGATCAAGCTGGGCGGCAGTGTCATGGAGGTTGACGCGAACCTCGACCTGCTGATGGATGACGTGGCCTTTCTCAATGCCGTCGGCATCAAGGTGGTGATCGTGCATGGCGGCGGCAAGGCGATTTCCAAGGCGATCAAGCTTTCGGGACACGAGCCGAAGTTCGTCGACGGGCTCCGGGTCACCGACGAGACGACGATGGAGATCGTCCGCAAGACGCTGAACAACGTGGTGAACCCCGACTTGGTCGCGCGGCTCGGCCTGCGCGGCGCCAATGCGCGGCCGCTGCACGGCAACTGGCTCTTCGGCGCCCGGCGGATCACGGCGCCCGACCGCGGCTATGTCGGCGAAGTGGCCGAGGTCTCGACGCGCGCGGTCACCGAGATGCTGGACGCGCACATCATTCCGGTGGTGACGCCGCTGGGCACCGGGCTCGAAGACCGCCACCTCTACAACATCAATGCGGACTATGCCGCCGCCGCGCTCGCCAAGGCGCTCAAGGTCCGCAAATTCGTTTTGGTTTCGGATGTCCCCGGGCTCCTGAAGGATCCGGACGATCCGTCCACCCGTTTTTCCACGCTGCATCTCAACGATGTCGCGACCTTGAAGGAAGACGGGACCATCTCGGGAGGCATGCTCCCGAAGATCGAGAGCTGCGAAGATGCCATCCGCTCGGGGGTGAAGAAGGTTCACCTCGTCGACGGGCGCATGGCCCACTCGCTTTTATTGGAAATATTCACGCGTGAAGGCGTGGGAACGGAGATAACGCAATGAGCAACAAGACCCAGGAAATTCTCGATTTGTACCATGACAAGGTGATGCCAACTTACGCGCCTTCGGTAGTGATCGCTTCGGGCAAGGGCGTTACCGTGCGCGACGTCGACGGCCGCACCTATTACGATTTCACCAGCGGCATCGGCGTGCAGTCGGTCGGATACGGCCACAAGCGGGTGGTGGCGGCGATTCAGGAGCAGGCCGCGGCGCTTACCCATTGCTCCAATCTCTTTGCCAACGTGCCGGCTACCCGGCTCGCCGACCGGCTGGTCGAGCTTTCCGGCCTCGGCGGCAAGGTGTTCTTCTGCAATTCGGGCGCCGAGGCGAACGAGGCGGCGATCAAGCTGGCGCGCAAGTGGGGCGCGGCGAACGGCGGGCGCTACGAAGTGGTGACGATGCGCCAGGGGTTCCACGGCCGCACGCTGGCGACGCTGGCGGCGACGGCGCAGGCCTGGTGCCAGGAGGGCTACGACCCGCTGCCGGTCGGTTTCGCCTATGCGGATTACAACGACCTGGAGTCGGTCAAGGCGGCGGTCAGCGACAAGACGGTCGCGATTATGCTCGAGGCGGTGCAGGGCGAAGGCGGTGTGACGCCGGCGACGGACGATTTTCTGAAGGGCGTTCGCGCGCTTTGCGACGAGAAGAACCTCCTCATGATCGTCGACGAAGTGCAGTCCGGCATGGGCCGCACCGGCAAGTGGTTCGCCTGGCAGAACTACGACGTCCAGCCCGATCTCTTTACCTGCGCAAAGGCGCTGGCCGGCGGTTTGCCGATGGGCGCGCTGGTTGCCGGCGCGAAGCTGCAGGATGTCTTCACCGTCTCTGCGCACGCCTCCACTTTCGGCGGCAATCCGGTGGCGGCTGCGGCCGCGCTGGCGGTCATCGACGTGATCGAATCCGAGGGGCTGCTGGCGAACGCCGTCAAGGTCGGCGAGCTGCTGCGCGAGTCGCTGCAGGCGCTGGTCGACAAGTACGACCAGCTGCTGGAGGTCCGCGGTCGCGGGCTGATGCTCGGGCTGGTGGTCGACGGCGAGGCCAAGAAAGTCGTCGAGGCGCTCAAGTCTCAGGGCATTCTGGCGCTCACCGCCGGCGAGCATGTCGTCCGGTTCCTGCCGCCGCTGTGCCTGGGCGAGGACGACCTCGAAGATGCGGTCGACATGATTTCCGACGCGCTCGACTGCACCTTCGGCGATTGATTGCCTCGCACTCGGATTGCGCTGGTCGCGCTGGAGAGCCCGCATTGCTTGACGGGTTGGAAGCGAACTTGCTATAATTAAGGAAATTTTAGGGGGGGGGGGTAAATAGTATAAGTTATCTCCCGGTTCTAAAATGGCAACCCTCTAAGGAACGAAAAAATGGCAACGTTTTCGATTAGGCGTATTGCGATTGGTGTGATGACGGCGGTGATGACCGGATCGGTCGCTATGGCGGCGGATACGGTCTTTAAGCTGCGGAGCGAGCTTTCCGGCACCGAGTTCGATTGGTCGAAGAAGGAGAACTATGTCAATGCCGAGGTAGATCCCGGCGCGGGCGATGTCGTCAACGTGCCGGCGGCGTTTACGAACAAGCTCACTTACGGCACTGCCAACTGGGCGTTCCTGAGCCAACTGCAGGCGGTGATTATGAGCCCCGATGCCGAACTCACCTTGGAGGTGCAGGATGGGGTCGCGGAACTGCCAATGCCGATCACCACGGCTTATGAAGGATATTCCAGCAACTTTAGTTCGGCGATCAGGAAGATTGGCGCTGGCGAACTTTACTTGTCGTCTTTCCGCCATTATTACCAGCAGGCCTATCGCGATTATTATACCGGGCTTAAGGTGGAAGCCGGCACTTTGAGACTGACCGAGAACTGCACGGTCCACAATGCGGAGTGTTATTTCGGGCCGATTGAGATTGCCGAAGGAGCGACGCTCTATACGGTCAACGGCAACAGCGGCGCGACCGTGCAGTCGCGCACCTACACCCCGTCGCTGAACGGTTCGGGCTTCGTCAAGAACGACTCGGTCGAGAAGGTGCAGTATCTTTATGTCCAAAACAACACGGCGGGTTCCCATTCGGTGTTTGCCGGCCGGCTGATTGGCGCGAAACTGCAGGTCTATGTCGTTTTCACGCGGCTCGACTTCACTAATCCCGACAATGCGGCGTTTGGCGCCGTCATCATGGACGGCGGGGCGGTGCACGGCTGGACTTATCCGAATTCGACCAGGGGCTGGAATACGGTCGGCCAGAGCTACGGCGGCACTTGGAAATATCTCGGCACCGAACCTTGCTCTTTTGCCGGCAGCGCCTACATTACCGCCGGCTACAATTGCTTTGACGGCGGCGAGTTCGGCGGAGTTACCTTCGGAGTGGGCGGCAATCAGCAATGGTCGGTGCATACGGCCGGCCGGCAGACGATGGTCGAACTCAAGGGCTCGAACACGGTTAACGAGTGCGTGATCGACCTCTGGCTGAATATCCCTTACGCCTATATCCGCAAGTCCGAGCCGGGCATCTGGCGCTTTACCGCGAACTATGCGGAAACGCGGCGCCACAGCTACAGCAACGGCCTTGCCGTCGTCGAAGGCACGGTCCGGTTCGACTCCCTTGCCGAAGCGGGCACAGCCTGTGCGCTCGGCATGGGCAACTGGCTGACGGAAGAGCCTTACAAGTGGGGCTCGACCGTGGCGCTCCAGCCGGTCGACTACGCGTTCAAGCTCGGCAGCTTCGACGCCGAGGGCAACCCCGTTGCGGGCACGCTGGAGCTGTCGGGCACGACCACGGCCGATCAGGGCTTCGTCTGCAACACACGGCCGATCGCGCTCGTTTCGACTGGCGTCCTGAGAGTCCCGGACGTGCATGACGCCAACAATGCCGCCATCGGCACGGCGCTCCAGTTCGGCGGCGTTTCGGCGCTGGACGAGGGCGAGAAGAAGCTGGTGCTCGACGGTGACAACCCTTACGACAACGTCATTTCCAACATTACCGACGGCGCGGGCACGGTGTCGCTCGAAAAGCGCGGCAACGGCCAGTGGACGGTGCGCGGCGACTTGCAGATTCACGGTGATCTCGATGTCCAGTCGGGCACGCTCGTCTTGGAAAACACCGAACTCGGGGCGCATTATACCCGCTATCGCTTCTATATGAAGGAGACGGCCTATGGGGCGTATCAGCGCGATCCCGAGGGCTATTACGCCGGGTTGGACAATGATGAAGGGTATAAGTCCGGCGGCAGGCAACCGCAGGTCTTGCGGCTGTATCTCTACGATGCGGACGGCAATGTGGTCACCAAGAACTTGAGTACCAACAGCTATCCTTATATGCTGGGGCCCAACCGCTGCACTTCGGCGGGTCCCAACCGCTGCAAGGTTTATTCTGCGGTCGACTTCACGCTCAAGGGGCTCTTCGAGTGCTCGACGGGCGACAAGTTCAGCTGCGAATTCTCCAAGCAGCTGGAAGTCGACAAGCCCGAGACTTGGGGTTGCGTGGAGTTCATGCTCCCGGAAGGCGCACCGGAAGTGGTCGGCTACGATGTACGTCAGGGGCTAAAGTTGAACTACGATTATAGCACTCGCATTCTGACGGCGTGGGAGCTGCATGGCAGTGCCGACGGGCGCAATTGGCACAAGCTGCATGGTATTGAGAATTTCGAAGCGTCCAAGGAGGCGGCGAGCTGGTGTTGCGCCAAGCCGTGGGCTGACGGCGTTTACGGCACGAAGCGGGATTTGACCGAGCATCCGATCTACACCTTTACGGACGGCGAGTTTACCGATGGCGACGGGTTTACGCAGCTCGACAACATCCGCTCGGTATCGGTGGCGAAGGGCGCGAAGCTGATCGCGAAGGGCGTGACCCCGGAGGCGATTTCCAGCCTGAAGATCGACGAATCGGGCATGGGCGAGCTTGAAAATCTCGCGCTGGCGGTCGAAGGCACGGTGGACTTGCAGCTCACCACGCCCAATGCGGTGACCGAGATCGAGACTTCGCTCTCGGAACTGGCGACGGGGGTGAATGTCACCGAGTGGGCGCTCAAGGTCAACGGGCAGCCGCGGCGGACGGCGACTTTGGAACTGGATGCCAGCGGCAAGCTCATTTATCGTCCGGCGGGCACGGTGCTGTTTGTCAAATAGGGAGAACTGACGGCTGATGAAGAAAACAATCGCGTTCGCCGCGCTGGCGGCAGTTTTGGGCGGTGGGGCAGTTGAAGCGGCGGAGGCGGCGAAACCGATTGAGGTGCGGGTGCGGAAGACGGCTTCCGGCCCGCGCCTTTGCGTCAACGGCCAGCCGGTGCGGCCGCGGTTTTACTACGGTTCGGGGCCTTGCCTTTATAATATTTCCAATCCCGAGCCGGTGCGGCCGTTCGTGTTTCCGATTCGCGCCGAGACGACGACCGACCGTTTTCGGGTCGAACTGGAGGTCTACCCCGGCGAAGGCCCGGTCGACTGGTATGACGCCGCGCTCGTAGATGTGGATTACGGCCTCACCAACTCGCTGCCGGGCAAGGTGCGCGCAAAACGCTATGTGCGCGACGATCTCCAGGTCGAAGCGGGGCATCTTTACCGCTTCCTGGTCTGGATCAAGGCCGACCATACGCGCACTTACTTCACCCATAAGGCGAGCTATCTGCAGGCGGACGGCACTTGGAAGCCGGTGGCGCTGCCCTATGGCGACACTCTGGGTGAGACTATCGCGCTGGCGGCGGATGCGGGGGTCGATTTCGTCACCTGCTCCACCGATTCCTCCTGGGGGTGCGAGAAGTGGTGGAACGAGGCGGGGGACGAGACCGGCTACCGGCGCATTGACGCGCTGATCGAACATCTGATTCAGATCAATCCCCATGCGCTGATCGTGCCGCGGGTCTCGGCGAACGCGCCGGACTGGTATCTGGAAAAGCATCCCGAGGCGAAGATGAAGTTTCACCGCGGCTTTACGATCGGAATGTCGTCGGTTTCCTATCGTCCCTACCGGCAGGCGGCTTGCGAAGCGGTGGAGAAGCTGGCGCGGCATCTGCGCGCGAAGTTCCCGCAGAATTTCGCGGGGCTGCATATTTCCGGGCAGAACAGCGCCGAATGGTTCTACATGGCCTCGGGAGGGTATGACCGCTCCGGCTATGACGTCGGCACGGTCACGGCGTTTCGCGAATACCTGAAGGCGAAGGGCGAAAGCGACTGGCAGACGGCCGAAGTGCCGGACGGCGAAAGCCGCATGACTGAAAGCGAGAGCGGGCTTTTGGACCCGGTCAAGGACCGGCGGCTCATCGACTTTCATCATTTCCGCAATGTCGAAATGGCCTCGTTCCTCAAGGAACTCGGCGAAGCGGTGCGGCGCGGCACCGACGGCAAACTTTTGTCGCTCTTCTTCTACGGCTACCACTGGGAGCTGGCGACTTCCGACGCCGGTGCCGGCGAGAGCGGCCACTTCGCCGTTGACTGGCTCAACCGCAACGCGCCGGACGCGGCCGACGGCTTTTCGTCGCCGCTCAGCTATCGCGATCGCAATCTGACCGGCAGCCCCACTTACATGAGCGCCATCGAAACGGCGCAGCGGCGCGGCTATCTTTGGATTAACGAAGATGATACCCGCACGTTTCGCGAGGAGTTCTGGGACCATCAGTCCATTTTCGCGCCGCACTCGGACCGCTGGACGAGCGTGCAGATCCTGAAGCGCGATTCGATCGCCGGCATCCTGCGCGGCTATGGCGACTGGTGGATGGATCTTTTCGGCCGCGGCTGGCATCTGGACGCGGAACTGTGGAAGGTGCGCAAGGAGCTCAATTCGCTGGATGACGAGCTTTTGAACCGGCAGCGGCCCTACACCCCGGAAATCGCCGTCGTCCTGGACGAGGAGTCGCTCTTGCGCACCGGCTGGCTCTCGTTCCAGAAGTTCCGGCCGCTCTTTAACCGGTCGGGGCTGGCGCGCTCGGGCGTCACCTACGGGCAGTATCTCCTGAACGACTTCCTGGAGAATCCGCCGGCGGTCAAGCTGGCGTATCTGGTCGCCTGCTGGGACTTGCAGGGCGAGCGTCGGCAGCGCTTCGAGGCGCTGAAGGCGGCGCATCCGGAGATTGCCTTCGTGGAGACGACGAACGGCGACGATTTGCTCGCGAGCGCGATTCAGGCGCGGGCGAAGGCGGCCGGGTGCCACGCCTACACCGAGCCGGAAAAGGCGGTGATCGAGGCGGCCGAGGGCTATGTGATGGTTCAGGCGCGGCAGTCGGGGCGGCTGGAAGTCGACTTGGGCGGCGGCCGGAAGCGGTCGGACTACTTCCGCCAGGGCGAGGTGAAGCTCTACGGGCCGGAACCGCAGCTGCGCATCGCGGTGATGAGCGATCTGCAGGGCTATGACTTCGCCGAGTTCACCGGCATGCGCAACTTGGAGCGGATGCTCGACGTGTTCGCGCCGCTGCAGCCGGACGTGGTCGTCAACAACGGCGACATCGGGGACAATGGCGTCGAGGGCTGGAAGGGCGCGCGCTACTACCGCGAGCGCTGCGACGCGCGGCTCGGCAAGCTGCCGCACGTCGTGACCATCGGCAACCACGAGCTTTGCGGCTGGGTGCCGAAGGATTTGGCGCAGGAATGCACCCCCGAGCGCAACCAGCGGCTTTTTAACGCCGCGTTCGGGCTCAACGAGAATCGGGTGCAGACCTGGACGATCAAGGGCTACGACTTCATCGCCACTTCGTTCAAGGACGCGGGAGGGCATACGGAGGCGGAGCTCGCGGAGGTCAAGGCGGCGCTGGAGCGGGCGGTCAGGCGCGATTCGAAGAAGCCCATTTTCGTGGTGACGCATTATCATCCCTACGACACGGTGCCGGGGTCGCAGAACGAGCAGATGCACGGGCCGCTGCGGCGGCTCCTGAATGCCTATCCGCAGGTCATCAGCCTGTCGGGCCATACCCATCGGCCGCTGCTGGATCCGCGCTCGATCTGGCAGGGCGAGTTTACCGTCATCGACACCTGCACGCTTTCCTATGGCGTCGAGGAACTCACGCCGCCGGCGCGCAATCAGTTTTACGAGCTGATGCCCTACGCTCACGAGGCGACGGGCGGCTTGTTCATCGAAGTCTACGCGCACAAGGCGGTCATGAAGCGCTATTCGGCGCGGACGCGCGAGGAGCTGGCGCCCTACGAGCGCTGGGAGTTTGCGCTGCCGTATGACCCTCGGCAGCCGAAATACGACTACGCATCCCGGGTGGCGGCGGAGCGGGCGCCGGAATTCCCGGTCGAAGTCGAGCCGACGGTGTGGTGGGACGCGGGCTACTACTATTTTGCCTGGCGGCCGGTGAAGAATCCCGAGAAAGTGCTGGCCTACCGCGTCGATGCGGTCGATCAGACCGGCCGGGTGCAGACCTGGAACTATCTCGCGGACTTCTATCGGACGCCGGCCAACCGGCAGGACCGGTGCGTGCTCAAGCTGACGCCGGATCCGTTTAAGTTCGGCGACCGGGTGACGGTGAAGATTACGCCGGTCGGCTTCTTCGGCGTTGAGGGCAAGCCCTGCGAATGGGCGTTTACGAGCGGCTTTCGCTATAAGAACCGCCAGGAAGAGCTGGCCACCTGTCCGCAGTGAGCGGGAGTGAAACTTTCATACAAGGAGAACTAACATGAAGCGAAAAGTAGAACCGATGACGATGGTTGCCGCGCTGTTGCTGGCGGGGTGTTGTTGCGACAAGGTGCCGCCGGCGGTGCCGACGTTCAAGGTGGATTTCGCCACTACTAATGAGATAGCCGTAGTGCATAATTTCCGCGAGCGCACTCCGAGCGCGGTCAAGCAGACGGCGGCGGGCGCGGTGCTGGAATTTACCGGCGTCAAGAACGCGAAGCCCGGCGAAGAGTGGAGCGACGACACCATGTGGGGGCTCGATACCCGCAAGTTCGCGGTGACGCCGAATTGCGAATATTGCGTCAAGATGCGCATGGCCGGCGCGTTGCCGGCCGGTTACGGCAAGGTGATTTCCGAAATCCAGTGGTTCACGGCCGACGGCAAGCCGATCATGACCGTCGATCAGCTCGGCAAGGACGTCCAGCTCGCCTTTACCGTCCGCTTTCCTACGGCCGTGCGCGGCGACGCGAAGGAGTCGGTGACCTGTTCGCGCGGCGTCGTGCCGAAGAACGCCGGCTTCGCCAAGCTCACCTTTAAGGTCGACAACCCCAACCTGGCGCCGGGCGAGAAGGTGGAGTTCCGCGAATACGCCTATTACGAGCACGTGCGGGGTGAGCGCTGGGCGTTTGACGACATCGACGCGCCGGTGGTGACGCTTTTGAACGGCGGTCAGCTTAAAAGCGACACCGAGCCGCTGCGCTTTCGCATCAATGACGCCACCGGCGTCGATCTGAGCACGCTCGAATGCGCCATCGACGGGGTGCCGGTCGCGTTCTCCGATTTGAAGCGCGACGGCGAGACGTTCGTTTTCGCCCCGAAGACGCCCTGGTCGAAGGATTCGGTGCACGGCGTCGAGGTCAATGTCTCGGACCTGAACGGTATCCGGGGCTATGATTGCGCGTATGTGGTTTACACCGAGACCAAGCCGGCGCACCGCTTCTGCTCGCTGCGCGACGACGGCACGATGCTGCTGGACGGCCAGCCGTTCTTCCCGCTCGGGATCTTCAGCGTTCATCCGAATCCAGGCAACAACTTCGACGTCGACGCTCAGCTCAAGGAGATGCGCGCGAACGGGTTGAATGTCGTGCATACCTACATGGTTCGCGGCCGCGATAACGCGAAGCGCGACGCCGAATACGACGCCCTGGTCGCGGCCTGTGAAAAGCACGGGCTGCTCTTCTATGCCGAGCCGGCCAGCCGCCGGCTGGAGCCGCAGGAGCGCAATCGCCGGATGGCGGTCAACATTTTCCGCGGCCGGAACTTCAAGGAGGTGCTCGGGTGGGGCGTCGGCGACGACACTTCGATCAACACCTCGCCCGACGACCTCAAGCGGCTGCACCGCTTCTGCAAGGCGATCGACCCGGGCGCACTCACGATTTCGGCCGACGTGATCAAGAGCCCGTCGCAGCAGGCGGACTACATCCCCTATGCCGACATTCTGCTCCTGGAGAGCTATCCGATCCGCAATCCCCAGCCGCAGCCGGAGGAAATGGCCAAGGCGGCCGAGGCGATCGACAATGCCTGGGCGGCGGTGGACATCGCCGGGGTGAAGGGCACTTCGGTGATGGCGCTGCCGCAGTGCTTCAAGGGCTGGAGCAGCTGGAAGCGCTATCCGACCAAGGAGGAAATCCGCGCCCAGGCCTTCATTGCGATCTGCTGTCGGGCGCGCGGGCTCATCTACTACACTTCCTACAGCTACAAGAACAATGAGGGGCCGTTTAACGATCCGACGCACCGGCGGGAGTTCTACGAAGTCACCCGGGAAATCGCCGCGCTGATGCCGAGCCTGGTCACGCGCGACGCCGAGCGGCAGCCGACGGTGTCGGTCATCAAGGGGAAGGGCAAGAACATCCTGGGCGGCGACGCGGTGCGCGCGCTCTTGAAGGAAGACGGGCTGCTGGTCGTCGCCAACACTTCGCAGCAGCCGGTCACGGCGGAGATCGTCCTGCCTGACGGTCGCAAGCTGGTGCGCGAGCTTTCGGCCTACGGCGCGTTCGCCGAGCGCTGAGTTTCAGGAACAAAGCCGGCCGACGAGCCGGCCGTCGCGCGCCTGGGTCACGAAGATCCGGGCGCGCGATTTTCTGGGCGCGGTGCCGTGAGCGGAGCAGGCGAGGTATTCGCCGGTCCAGCCTTGCAGCCGCTGGTGGTGTTCGACGATGATCTCCACCGTCTGGCCGAGAAACTGCCGGGCGAATTTGGCGCGCTTTTCGCGGGCGATGGCGGCGAGCTCGTGGGCGCGATGGGAGCGCAGGTCGCGGGGAATCGCGTGGGCGAAGGCGCAGGCCGGCGTGCCCGGGCGTTCCGAATAGGGAAAGACATGGGCATTGGAAAACGGCAGCCGCCGCAACATGCCGACGGTGGCCGCGTGGTCGAGTTCGGTCTCGCCGGGGAAACCGGTCATGAGGTCGCATCCGAGGCCGAGATTCGGCAGCTTGCGGACGGCCGTTTCGACGAGGGTTTGGATGTCGCGGACGAAATACGGACGACGCATGCCGATTAGCACGCGGTTGGAGGCGGACTGGATCGGCAGATGCAGGAAGCGACAGAGGTTGGAGTGATCGGCCATGACGTCGACGGTTGCCAAGGCCAGGGCGCCAGGCTCCAGCGAACCGAGGCGGATGCGGCAGTCGGGGGAGAGTTCCGCGAGCGCGGCCAACAGCTCCGGCAGCCGCTTGCCGCCGTCGACATAGAGCGCCAGGTTGCAGCCGGTGACGACCAGTTCGTGATAGCCCGAGTCAATGAAGCGGCGGGCGCGGTCGAGGACGGTTGCGAAGGGGACGGAAACGGAGGGGCCGCGGAAGTGGGGCACGATGCAGAAGGTGCATTGGCACGAACAGCCGTCCTGCACCTTGAGGTAGGCGCGCGCGGTGCGGGTCGGAACGGCGGTCGCCACCGGGGGAATCGCCGACACTGGGGAATGGGTTTTCTTTTCGATGCAGCCTTCAATCTGCAGTGGTTTGGCCGGATATTTGCGCCTGAGGTGGGCGATCAGCTTCTCGCAATCGTGTTGGGCGCCTTGCGTCACCGAGCAGCCGCGGAGCACGATCAGGTCGGCCTCGGCGTGGCTGGCGGTGACTTCCCAGCCCTGGGCGAGGAAATCGGCTTCGCGCTGCAACGCTTCCGCCTTGTTCAGCCGGCAGCCAAAGGTCTCGAAACAGACTTTCATCTTGAGGTAATTATAGCATTTCCCTGCGGCTGACCGCCGGATTTTTGGTATAATACCGAGTTAACCGCGAAACATTTTTTCTGAAAGGCTAGTTTATGAAGCGCTCGGATATTAGGAAGGTCCTGATTATTGGTTCGGGGCCGATTGTCATTGGGCAGGCATGTGAATTTGACTATTCGGGAACTCAGGCTTGCAAGGCGCTCAGGGCGTGCGGATACGAGGTGGTGCTGGTCAATTCCAATCCGGCGACGATCATGACCGATCCGGTGATGGCGGATGCGACTTACATTGAGCCCTTGAATGAGACGCGCTTGGAGCAAATCATCGAAAAAGAACGCCCGGATGCGATTTTACCCAACTTAGGCGGTCAAACCGGACTCAATCTCTCGATGGAGCTGGCGAAAAAGGGCATTCTCGACAAGTTTGGGGTGAAGATCATCGGCGTTGACTTGGAGGCGATTGAGCGCGGCGAAGACCGCGAGGTATTTAAGGCGACGATGCAGTCGCTCGGAATCGATACGCCGAAGTCGGGTATCGTCCATACGGTCGAGGAGGCGGTGCAGCTGGTCGAAGGGGAAATCGGCTACCCGGTAGTGGTGCGCCCGGCCTATACGATGGGCGGTTCGGGCGGCGGCTTTTGCTATAACATCGAGGAGCTGAAGACGATTTGCGCGCGCGGGCTGGACGCCTCGCTGACCCACCAGTGCCTGATCGAGGAGTCGATCAAGGACTGGGAGGAGCTGGAAGTCGAGGTGGTTCGCGACGCCAAGAACCAGATGATTGCGGTCTGCTTCATCGAGAACATCGACGCGGTGGGCGTCCATACCGGCGACAGCTTTTGCGCGGCGCCGTTCCTGACGATCTCCAAGGAACTGGAGGAGAAGCTCAAGCGCGACGCCTTTAAGATCGTCGAATCGGTCGGGGTCATCGGCGGGTGCAACGTGCAGTGGGCGCACGATCCGAAGAGCGGCCGGGTGGTGATCATCGAGATCAATCCGCGCACTTCGCGCTCGTCGGCGCTGGCGTCGAAGGCGACGGGCTTCCCGATTGCGCTCGTCTCCGCCAAGCTGGCGGCGGGCATGACGCTCGACGAAATGCCCTATTGGCGCGACGGCAGCCTGGAGAAATACACTCCGAGCGGCGACTACATCGTCCTCAAGTTCGCGCGGTGGGCGTTCGAGAAGTTCCGCGCCGTCGAAGACAAGCTCGGCACCCAGATGAAGGCGGTCGGCGAGGTGATGTCGATCGGCAAGACCTACAAGGAGACTTTCCAGAAGGCGATTCGCGGGCTGGAGCGCGGCCGGGCGGGACTCGGGTTCGTGAAGGACTTCCACGAGAAGTCGCTGGACGAGCTCCTGAAGCTCCTGTCGGTGCCGAACAGCGAGCGGCATTTCCAGATGTACGAGGCGCTCCGCAAGGGCGCGACCGACGAGCAGATCTTCAAGCGCACCGGCGTCAAGGGCTATTTTGTCCAGCAGTTGCGCGAACTGGTCGAGGAAGAGGAGGAGATCCTGCGCCATAAGGGCGGCTTCCTGCCCGACGCCATGCTGGTCAAGGCCAAGCGCGACGGCTTTTCCGACAAGTACCTGTCGCAGCTCCTGGGCGTGCCGGAGAAGGACATCCGCGCGCAGCGCTATGGGCTCGGGTGCAAGGAGAAGTGGTTCTCGGTGCCGGTGAGCGGGGTCGAGGGCCAGGCCTATTACTATTCCACCTACAACTGGGAGCCGACGGGCGCGGCGAGCGACCCGGCCTTCGGTGAAGTCAAGGTGTCGAACAATCCCAAGAAGGTGATGATTCTGGGCGGTGGGCCGAACCGCATCGGCCAGGGCATCGAGTTCGACTACTGCTGCTGCCATGCCGCGATGGCGATGCGCAAGCGCGGGTATGAGACGATTATCGTCAACTGCAATCCGGAGACGGTTTCGACCGACTACGACACTTCCGACAAGCTCTATTTCGAGCCGGTGACGGTCGAAGACGTGCTGCAGATCTACGAGCGCGAGAAGCCGATGGGCGTGATCGTCCAGTTCGGCGGCCAGACGCCGCTCAACATCGCGCGCGGGCTCCAGGAGGCGGGCTGCAGGATTCTCGGCACTTCGGTCGATTCGATTGACGACGCGGAGGACCGCGACCTCTTCCATTCGATCATGGACCGGCTCGGGATTCCAATGCCGGAGTCGATGATGGCGAGCGACATCGACGGTGCGCTCGCCTGTGCGGCGAAGCTCGGCTATCCGCTCATCATCCGGCCGAGCTTCGTTCTCGGCGGCCGCGGCATGGAGGTCATTTACGACGAGCAGCTCCTGCGCGAATATGTCGCCAAGGCCGTCGGCGTGACGCCCGACCGGCCGCTCTATCTCGACCGCTTCCTCTCGTCGGCGATGGAGTGCGAGGCCGACGCGCTGTCGGACGGCGAGGATATCTTCATCCCGGCGATCATGCAGCATATCGAATACGCCGGCATTCATTCGGGCGACTCGGCCTGCGTGCTGCCGCCGGAGGGCATTTCGGCGCGCAATCAGCAGACGATTCTCGACTATACCCGGCGCATCGCCAAGGAACTCAAGGTGGTCGGGCTCATGAACATGCAGTTCGCGATCGAGTTCACGCGCGAGGAGCCGGAAGGCAAGGTCTACGTCATCGAGGCGAATCCGCGCGCGTCGCGCACGGTGCCGCTGGTCTCGAAGGTCGGCGGCACGCAGATGGCCGGCATCGCCACCCGGCTGATGCTGGGCGAGACGGTCAAGTCGCTCGGGCTGGAGCAGGAGAAGCACAAGGTGCCGTATTTCGGGGTCAAGGAGGCGGTGCTGCCGTTTGACAAGTTCCCGGAAGTCGATCCCGTCCTCGGGCCGGAGATGCGCTCGACCGGCGAGGTGCTCGGGTTGGCCGACACCTTCGGGCTCGCCTATTACAAGTCGCAGGAGGCGGCCGGCTGGCCGCTCCCGACGGAGACCGGCAAGGTGCTGGTGTCGTTGTCGGAGAAGGTCGAGGAGGCGGCCGCGTCGGTGAAGAAGCTGGCCGACCTCGGGTTCGAGGTGGTGGCGACCGAAGGCACGGCGGCGTGGCTGAACGGGCACGGAGTCGCGGCCAAGGTGATTGCGAAGATCGGCGAAGGCCGGCCGGACGTGCTGGACGTCATCAAGAACCGCGAGGTCAAGCTGGTGATCAATACGCCGTCGGGGCGCCGCGATTCGCGCGCCGACGACAGCCGCATCCGCCAGGCGGCGATCAAGTACAAGCTGCCGTATCTGACCACGCTGGCGGCCGTCCGGGCGGCGGCCGAGGGCATCGCGGCGGCGATGTCCGGCAAGGGCGCGGTCAAGTCGTTGCAGGAATATCACGCCACGATCTCGGCCGGCTGACGGCCTGGATTGTTTGCTTCGGTAGCGTCCGGGAAGTTCGACCCGCCGATAAAAGTTAACCCTGAGTGGAAGCGGAGCAGAGAGGCTAAATGATGGCGGGAAATAAAGAACAGGAACGCGCGGAGTTGCATCGGACGATCTGGGGTATCGCCAATGACTTGCGCGGGAGCGTGGACGGATGGGATTTCAAGCAGTACGTGCTCGGGATGCTGTTCTATCGGTACATCTCCGAGAACCTTACGGCGTACATCAACAAGAATGAGTGGGACTACGGAAACAAGGATTTTGATTATGCCGTGCTGAAAGACAGCGAGGCGAAGAGAGCGCGAGCCGATCTTGTGAGAAGTAAGGGCTTCTTCATTCTGCCGAGTCAGCTCTTCGCGAATGTTCGCAAAACCGCCGCGGAGGATGAGAACCTGAACGAGCATCTGGCGGGCATCTTCCGCGCAATCGAGGAGTCCAGTCGCGGCACCGAGAGCGAGGACGATTTCAAGGGGCTCTTCGACGACCTTGATGTCAATTCCAAGAAGCTTGGGCCGACGGTCGCCCAGCGCAACGAGCGGCTGGTGAAGCTGATGAACGGCGTCGGCGAAATGAAGCTCGGCGATTATCAGGCGAACACAATCGACGCGTTCGGCGATGCCTACGAGTTCCTGATGGGCATGTACGCCTCGAACGCGGGCAAGTCGGGCGGCGAGTTCTTCACGCCGCAGGAGGTCTCGGAACTTCTGACGCGGCTTGCGGTCGGGGACAAGACCGAGATTAACAAGGTCTATGACCCCGCTTGCGGATCGGGTTCGCTTCTCTTGAAGGCGGCGAAGGTTCTCGGCAAGGACAAGGTGCGGCAGGGCTTCTTCGGGCAGGAGGTGAACATCACCACCTACAACCTCTGCCGCATCAACATGTTCTTGCACGACATTGATTACACCAAATTCAATATCGCGCTTGGTGATACGCTCGTCGATCCGCAGCATTGGGACGATCAGCCGTTTGAGGTGGTGGTTTCCAATCCGCCGTATTCCATCAAGTGGGAGGGTGACGGCAATGCGACCTTGATCAACGATCCGCGCTTTGCTCCGGCGGGCGTCCTGGCGCCGACGTCCAAGGCCGACCTCGCCTTTGTGATGCACGCCCTCAGCTGGCTCGCGCCGAACGGCACGGCGGCCATCGTCTCATTCCCGGGCATCATGTATCGCGGCGGCGCGGAGCAGAAGATCCGGCAGTATCTCGTCGACAACAACTTTGTCGACACGATCATCCAGTTGCCCGACAACCTCTTCTTCGGCACCTCGATCGCGACCTGCATCATGGTCCTCAAGAAGGGCAAGAAGCGGAACGATGTCCTCTTCATCGACGCGAGCAAGGAATGCGTCAAGGTCACGAACAACAACAAGCTGACTGAGGACAACATCGCGGCGATCCTGAAGCTCTTCGCCTCGCGTAAGAACGCGGCGCATTCCGCCGCGCTTGTCCACCACGATGACATCGCGGCGAATGACTACAACCTTTCGGTTTCAACCTATGTCGAGCAGGAAGACACGCGCGAGAAGATCGACATCAAGAAGCTCAACGCGGAACTTGCCGAAATCGTCGAGCGCGAGACCAAGCTCCGCAAGGAGATCGACGCCATCATCAAGGAGATCGGGGAATGAGCGGGGCGAGCTATTCTAGCGGGGCTAGGGGTTCTAGTGATTCTAGTTGTTCTAGAAGCTCTAGTTATTCTAACTATTCTAGAGATTCTAGAACTTCTAGAAATTCTAGCAGCCCGCCCAGGGTTTTGAAATCCCAGGTCAAGTGGGAAGGCCTTTACTTTTACAAGAAGACGGTCGTTCTCGATCAGCTGACTTATGTCTTTTGCCAGCGGTTTCTGCCGAAGTATGGCGACCGGACGGTCGATCAGATGGTTCAGGCCGCACGAAGCGGCAAGCAGAACATCGTCGAGGGTTTCGCCGACGGCGTTACCTCGACCGAGATGGAGCTGAAGCTTCTCAATGTCGCGCGGGCGAGCTTGAAGGAGCTTAAGGAGGATTATCTCGATTACTTGAGGCGGCATGAACTCGCCCTTTGGGACGCGAAGCATCCGCGCTATGACGGACTCTTGAAATTCTGCCGCGAGCACAACGATCTCGCCGACTACCAGCCGTTCTTCGGAAAGTGGACCGACGAGGAGCTCGCGAACTGCGCGAACACGCTTTGCCACATGGTCGACAAGATGATGTCGACTTTTCTGGAGAAGAAGGAGGCCGACTTCACCGAGAACGGCGGCATTCGCGAGCGCATGACCGCCGCACGGCTCGGACGCCGCCAGACGCAGAACGAGGAGATCGCCGCGCTCAAGGCGGAAGTCGCGCGGCTCAAGAGCGAGAACGC
>JAZLMR010000011.1:0-22710 GCA_045598785.1 Kiritimatiellia bacterium | reverse complement strand
CGGCGAAAAGTCAAGGGGGGAAATGAAATTTTCTACAAAAAGTTTTCGGGCCGGGCCATCCGAACGATGAATCCGACCCGAATACGCCGCTGAAACGCGGCCCGTCGCCCTTGCGACTTATTCAGTCATTTGGAATCTCTGGGGCGCGAGTCCGGTCGCGCCAGATCGGTCGCACTTCAACCCGAGCGCACTTCCGTCCACCCGTTGACCGACTTCCCGAAAAAGCTCACCGCAGCCGGTAGACGTGTACGGCGCCGGGGGCGAACTCGTCAACCAGAAAGCCGTCCTTGACCTCGACCTTGCGGTCATGCTCAAAAAGCGTCGTCGCCGCGCCCGCCACCGCGATTTTGGCCGTAACCTGCTGGTCCGAGCGCGTATTGACCGCGATGAGGAGCGCGCCTTTGCCTTCCGCCCCTTCCTTCATAAGGCAGGTGACCGACGCATTTCCGCACAGGTCCTTGGCCGGACCGCCCGTAATCTCCACCGGCGGCTGCACCTTCGCGTCGCGACTCGCCAAATCGTCTTGAATCGAGCTCAGCTCCTTCGCCACCGCCGCCATGGACGCGAACTGCTCGGGCTTGTGCGCAAAGCCGTTGGCCCCCTTGGAGTAGGAATAATAGGTGTAATAGGTCAAACCCTTCGCCCCGTTGACAATCGAAATATAGGACTGGGCGCGGATCTCGGCCGTCGTCGGGAAGCGCTTCCAGAGCCCCCAGCCGCTAAACGCCTGCGGCAGCGCCCAGATGCTCCAGGGCCGATTGCCGGCATTGCGCTTGTCGCCGTAGGCGAACTTCATGTAGCGCGCGACATTCGCGAGTCCCTCCGGCTCCGGCACCTCGGCGCGAAACGGATAGATCTCCGTCATCAGCACGTCCGTCGCCCCGACATACGGTAGCTGCCGGCCTTCGTAAGTGGTGATGTCGGCCTGCCAGGTCAGCCGGGCGTTGTCAATCGCCTTGACAAGGTTGTGATCGGCGCGAACTTCCGCCCCAGAGCGGTGGCTCGCCGTATCGTCGCCCAGGCCCCAGCCCAGCAGGCAAGTGTAATTGCGCGCCGCCTGCAAGGCCGCCAGCAGCCGCTTCGGCCGCTCGGGGCTTCGATAATTGCGATCCGCCGCCTCGACCAGAAGCTTCATGCCCGCCGCCTCGCACACCTCGAAAAGCTCGACATAATCGCGACGCCGCTCTTTGCCGGCATCACTGAACATGCAATAGGAATGCACGGCGTTGAAACCCGCCGCCTTCAAGTCGGCAATCGCCTTCGCAAAATCCTGGCCGTTCGGCGGCCCCTTGCGCAACGAAAACGGCGCAATCGGGAAAAAGGGTCGGCCGTCCACGAGCACCATGTCGTCGTCGCGCAGCGTCACCACCCCCTTCGTCAGCCGCTCGCCGCAGAAAAACGCCAGTGTTTCCGCACCGAAATTGCCGCATTCGTCCGTCGCCTCCAGCGCCAGCAAATGGAGCGAATCCTTCGCCCAGGGAACCGTCGGCCGATAGACGAAGACCTCCTCGCCCTCGCGCTCCAGCTGCCCGGTTATGTCGACACCGTCCAGCTTGCAAACGAATTTCGCCAGATCGAGCCGGCTCGCGTCGCGAACGGCAAAGCGAATCGACGCCAGGGGATTCGGATCGGGGCTCGCGCTCAGGCGCTCGAAGGTCGGCGGCTCCAAATCGCCGAAATCCCAGTCGCCGGCCGCACCCTCGCGGGCGCGAACGGTGACGCGCTTAAGTTCAAGATAGCCGCCGCCCAACGGCACATCCGGCGCATCGCCGCCGATGCGCACCTTGGCGAAGGCCGCGCCCGCGGGCACCCGGCTGCACTTCACGGTCTTGATCCAGTTCTCCCCCAGCGACTTGAAGCCGAATTCGTAGCCCGTCGGCACCAGCTTGCCGAGCGCATCCTGAATCAGCATCGGCTGCCGGTCGGCCTTAAACCAGAGAATTGCCGTCGCCAAGCCGCTGCGCTGAGTTGACGACTCCATCGTCATGCTGCCGCGGGCTTCGACCACCACCGCAAACTCCGAGCCCGGCTCCACCGCAAAGAAATCCGAAGTCAGGTTAAACGCCGTATCTCGGGCCGTTTTCTCCGTATGGCAGTTGGTCAGCTTGAACGACGCACAACCCGCCGCATTGACGATCTGCGTCGTCAGCAAATCCTTGAAATTGCCAAAACTCCAGCCGCCCATGCCCTTGGCAAAATCCGTGGCCACCAGCACCCGGCCGGGCTCTGCCGTCACCTTCGCACGATACTTCTGCGGCTGGCACTTCGCCCCGCAGCCACACTCGCTGCAGCCGACCAGCGCCGTCACCAACGCACACGCAACCACTCCAACCGTCTTGTTCATGTTCTCGCGTCCTTTACTTGATTTTCACCTTGCCGTCACGCAGCATTTTCGCCCAAGTCGTCGTCCGCTCGGTGCGACCGTCCAGCCGCTCGGGCTGCAAATCCGCTTCGGAAAAGCTCGTCTTCGGCCCCGCCGCCTTGCGCCCCGTGCGCCCGTCGGGCGGGAAAAATTCCCTTTCGCTCTTGACGCGCTCGGCCCTCGCCCGGTCGATTTCCGGCTGGAGCGCCGCCGGGATTTCCGGTCGGCCGTAAAAAAGGCCGTTCAGCCACGGCAGCGCCGACTCGGGATGAAAGGCATGGTCGTAGGGATCGACATTGCAATACTGAAAATGCTGCTCCGCCGTCAGCCCCGTCACCGTCCGCAAATCCACCTGGTCGTATTTGCGCTCCGACGGCTGGGTATAACGATCATACCAGTGAATCTGAAGATTCTCCGGATGCCCGGTCAGCTCGTAGGCGCGCCGGATGAAATCAATGGCGCCGTGATACTGGCCGCCCTCGTTGAGAATCATCGGCTTCGGCGCCATCGCCATCCAGATCTCTGGGTTGCCGCCGCCATAAGTCACGCCGCTCGGCAACTCCGTGACCGAAGTTCGCCGCGCCGTGCCGTTGAGCACGAAGTCGTTGTAGCACAGCGCCTTCACATCCGGATTCGCCACCGCGCCGTGAATGACCGAGGCGCCGCGCGAAAGCCCGGAGCACGCGATCTTGGACCGATCCACCCTCGCGTCCTGCTTGAGGAAGTTGATGCAGAGCGCCACCGAGCGGTTGATCAGCGACTCCCGCCGGAAGCCCGCCTCCTGCCAATACTTGAGCGTCAAGTCGATCGACGACCAAAGGTCCCAGTCGTCGCCGCAATAATTGGCGGTCGAATGATTGGTCAGCGCCACCGCAATCATTCCGCACTTGGCATAGTAGAAGCACTGCCGGTTGCGAATCGGATAACGGTTGTAATACGAATCGGGTTCGCCCGCGAGACACTCCAGCGAACCGCCGCCGCCCGGCATGCAGACCACGACCGGCGTCTTCCCCGGCTGGGCGTTATCAGGGTAGAGAATCATCGTCTTCATCGCCAGCCCCGCGTAGGGATAGAACTCGTAGACCCGCACCTCGTACCCGTCGCGCGGGCGCGTTTCCAGCAACTTGAACTCAGGCTTCGCCGGCAAGTCGACCAAATCCTGCCGATGGGCGGCCAGATACTGCCGTTGCCAGGCCAAGAAAGTCTCGCGATCCTTCAAAAAGTCCGGATAGGTCGGCGGATTGGCCTGCCGCAACTTGACCATCGCCCAGGTCATCGTCTTCTCCGTACGCCCGTCCGGCCGATCGAGCCGATAGTCGGCCTCCGACAGCATCCGCTTGCCGGTCGCCAGGACGCGGCCGTCATAACGCGGCGGCGGCGGACAGCCCGCCGGCTTCGCCACCGCCGGATTCACCGCTATCCGCCCGGCATCAACCGCCGGATGCTGGGCGAGAAAACTTTTCGCCCACTCCAGTTCCGCCGCCACCAGCCTCGCGTCCGTCCACCCCGAATCCGGCAGCAGCGCCTCGTATTTCTTCCGCGAGTCGTCGGAATTGACGTCCGCGGGCGCGGCGTTCGCCATCGCCGGCCGCACCAGCGCCACCGCGACCATGCCGCCACGCGCCGCGAAATAGGCCTGCCGCCCGAGATCCGCATTGGCCGAAGCATAGGGATCGGCTTCGCCGGCCAGGCATTCGAGCGAAGTCGCGTCCTCCGGCAGGAACACCGCCGCCGGCGCGGAATGCGGCGGCAAATTGTCGGGCGTCAGCACCAGCGCCTTGACCGCCAGCGGCTCGTCGGGATAGAACTCGCGCGTCTCCAGCGTGTAGCCTTCGCGACGAACCGACTTAAGCAAGATCGAACCATCAGCCGCCGTCGCCCAAACTGGAATCAATCCCAGCGCGAGCCCCAGCCAAAAGCCATATTTCATCGCCATTTACTTAAGAAAGAGAACAGTCCCCGGCAGCGACCCCGTCAGCACCTCCAGCCACCCGCGGCCCACGAGCGGCGCTAGCTGATTCTCCTTCGGCGACACCCCTTCGCCATAAGTGCCCATAAGGCGCTGCGCCGTGCCGACATACAGCTCCGTCACGTCAATGACCGACGGATAGTCCAGACCCAAGAGCGCCGTCGGCGCCAGGGTGATTCGCTCCAGCGGCGAAACCACCGAAAGCGCCGAAGGCTCCGTCACGATCGCCAGCCCTTCGTCGACCGCCAGTTCGGTAACGCCGCCGAGGTCGCCATAGAGCGTCAAGTTGCCGGCACCGGTCTTGCGCAGCGTGCCCGACCCGCCCAATTTCGCCTTGAAAGTCGCAGCGACTCCTTCCGCAACCTTGATGACCAGCTCGCCGGCAAGTTCGGTCGGCAGCTCCGGCACACACATGCCGGCAGCGGAAACGACATCAATCGTGCCGCTTGAAAGCTCCAGGTGCACGGCGCCGCCATCCGAACTGATGCGCACCTGATCGCGGACTTTAAGCGTGCCGCCATTGAGCCGCAAGGTCTCCCGACGGTTCTTGCTGCCGCCCCAAGTCGTCCCCCCGCCATGCGAGAGATACAAGGTGCCGCCAGCGGAGATCTCGACGATGCCGCCAAAGCTCGCGGAGTCCACCGTCGGCATGTAGCCGTTGTCATCGACCAGCAGCCCGCCTTCGGCGATTTCCAGCTTGGAAGTCCGCGCCGCCGCACCGTCCGTCACCACCTTGAAGCAAACGCCCTTGACGCCGCCGTTGACTTCGCACGCCACCTTGACGCAGGTGCCGCCCACGATCCGCGGCTGCACCGTCGCCGCGCCGGCACTGTCAAAGCCGCCCTTCAGGACCACCGTGCCGCCGCCCGTGAAGGTCAGTGCGCCCGCCACCGTAACCGGCACCTCCAAAACCAGCGTATCGCCGGCCCGGACGAAAATCTCGCCGCCGTCATTGAACGCCAGCGAACCTGCGCCCGTTACCGTCAGCCGGCCGGCCTCCGCCACCAGGCAGGAATAGGCGAGCGAATCGAGCACCTTGGCGTCCGCACAAGTCGCCGTCGCCTCGGCACTGAACGGCGCGTCGGCGAGCCAGTCGCCCGCGCCGTCGATCACGATTTCGCCCGCGCCCGCCGGATAAGTGCCGGTCTGGCGCACGCCGCCGACCACCAGCTCGCGGACATGCACCTGGGCGCCGTTCGCCACCGAAAGCGTCGTCGCCGCGTCCGCCTTAAGCGAAATGCCGCTCACCGAGGCGGCGAACTCCACCGTGCCGGCGCCCGCAACCTCCAGCACGCCGGCACCGCCGACCGGCTGAGAAAATGTCACCGTCTTGCCGTCCGTATCCAGTTTCGCGTTGCCGCCGATGCCGTTGATTTCCGTCGCCAGCCCCACGGCCAGATCCGCCTCCGCGTGCAGCGTGGCGCCGCCCCACTGCAGCGCCGGCGTGGCGTTCGCCGTAAAGGTGCGCGTACCCTTGGTGCGCCCCGAGGAATCGGTCAGCTGGAAGCCGCCCGCGCCGACATAGGCGTCGCCCCCCAGCAGATGCACCCAGTTCTGGTTGTTCTCGCAGCCGACGAGCGGAGTGCGCAAGATGCCGCCGGTCATCTGGAACTCGCCGCCGCGATACTGCGAATAGTCCGCACTGTCCAAGTACATCGAGCCGACATAGAGCGCGGTGCGCACGTCCAGTTCGCCGCCTTCGAGGTAATAGGTCGCCGTGCCGCGCTTTTCCGACACGAGCGTCATGAAGACCCGGTCGGGCGAGAAATAGGAGCCGGCGAGCTGATGCGTCCAGCGATGCGCCGAAAAGCCCGCCTTCGCCCAGACGAGATCGTTAACGAAGAGCTTCGCGCCCTCGCCGATGACCACGTCGGAATAGCGGTCGTTGTCCCCCAGCCCGTGGAACAGAAAATCGCGCGAAGCATTGTCGACCGTGTTCGTCAGGTATTCGAAGACCAGCTTCGACACCGGCAGGAGGTTATAGGAGAAGAACGACCAGTGATAGCCGCCCGAAGTGGGGTCGAAGAGATTGGCCTCGCCGCGGATGCGATAAGTGCCGCTGCCGTGAAAGCCCCAGTCGCTCGATCCTTCCTGGCGAAGCTGGATGTCGTCGAAAATCACCTCGCGGCCAGGGCCCGCAAACGCACACGGCGAATACTGGCCGCGCGAAAAACGAATCGCATTGCGAGCGCCGGCCGAATGGGTGGCGGGAGAGAAGACGAGCTGCCTTTGGCCCGAATTCGGATTGAAGATAAACCCGCCGATCGTCACCACGTTGCCGCTGCCGTTGTTCTGGATGACATTCGTCGCCGCCGAAAAATCGCAATAGCAGAACTGCGCACTGACCTTATCCGGAGTGTTGGTCTTGCCCTTGCTGTCATAAAGAATCGGCGAGATCTGTCTTACCGCCGCCGGCCGCTCCCGATCCTCCCAGTTGTTCGCGTCCATCCAGCTGACCCCGTCGCCATTGCCCGTCCAGATGAACGGAACCGGCATCACGCTGGCAGCAGAGGAGCCGCGGAAAATGCCAGTATTGTCCATCGTCGAAAGGCATTGCCCGCGCACGGTCTTAACCCCGTTCGTCCACAGGTGGCGCACGGGGAACATCGTCCGGTCGCCCACATAGACATAGCCGCCGTCTTCGATGTAGACGTCGCGCGGCGAAGTCACTTCCGCCGAATAGTTGTCGAGCTTAAAGCAGCCGCTCGCGCCGATGTCGATGCGCCGGACCGACTCGTCGCCCTCGGCATTCTCGTAAAGATGCGGCGCCTTGAAGGCAAAGGTGCCTTCGGACACCTGGACATCGCCGCGCCACACGAGGTCGTGATCAATTGCGAGCGTGCCCATGCCGCTCTTGCAGATCACCACGTCTTCCGCCAGGTCGATCGGCCCTTTAAGCGTCAGCGTCGCCCCCTCCGCCACGTCGAAGGTGACGAGGCCCGAAAGCTTCAGGTTGCACGTCAGTTCGGAATCGGCGCCCACGGCAAAAGCGGAACCGTCTTCCATGACGAACTGGAAGTCTTCGCGGCAGTCGGCGATCCTCGCGACGCTCAGCATCGCCCCGCCGTTAAGCGTCAGCCGCCCGCGCGAACCCGCCGAAGCCGCCTTGCCGAGCGAAAAATTGCGCTCGACCATCAAGGCGCCGCCCGCCAGCGTAAACTCGCCCTGCCGGCCGTCGCCAAGCGTAAAATCGAGCACCGTCAGCGGCTCGTCGGAAAGATCCAGTTCGGAGCCGTCGACCATGGTGACGATCAAAGTGCCCCCTCCGGTCTTGAAGAGCTTCGTGCCCGGATCCGCCGAGACCTTCAGCAACTTGACCGTCACGCCCTCGGCAATGTCCAAGGCAACCGTGCCTGACAAGTGCAGCGGCACGGTAATGTCGGAAGCCGCCCCGAGCGCAAAAGTACAGTCGGCAAGCGCCATCGTATACTGGGTGTTCATGCCCTGACAAGTCATCTGCCCCGCAACCCGGAAGCTGCCCCCGAGCACCTCCAAGGCACCGCCCGACGCCGAGCCGTTCGCCAGCTTGAGGTCGCCGGCGACCGTGACCTCGCCCGCCTCCTGCCGGTAAATCGTCGGGCACTGCGTCGCCAGCGTGAAATTGCCGACGATCGACAGGCTGCCGCGCCGAAGGACGAACTCATGGTTCAGCTGCGGAAGCGCATAACCAGAATAGGTACTGGAACCCAGGGAGAAATTACCGGAAGTGTTAATCGCCGCCTCGTCGCCGTCGAGCAATATCCGCGTCGAGCCGGTCTCCAGATAATAACCGACCGCGAAAGACTTGGTTTCGATAAAGGCATTGTCGGTCAGCGTCAGATAATTGGTATACCCGGCATCATAGTGTCCGCCCGCCCAGGTGAACGCCGATTGCGGCGCGTATAGGCCCGTGCCCGCACCCATGTTGACCCGACCGCCGGAAAGCGCCGTGGTGCCGACCGCGCCCTCGAAGTCATTGGTCATGACCGCGCCGAAGTTAAGCGTGCCTTCCTTCTGCGAATAAATCGTCCAGTTCTGGCCCTCCAGACAAAGGACCGGCACATTCAGGTTCAGCGTGCCGGTTGGCGAACAGGTGATAAAACTCCAGTAGCTGTCGGGACCCTTGTTGGTGCGCAAGATCGCCCCCGGCGCGCCGTTGATCGTAACCTGACGCGTGCCCGAGTTCCCCAGATAAAGGTCAAGGACATCGACAATGCCGTCATCGTCATGACCTACCCAGTTGAGATTAATGACCACGTCGGCGCCGGTTTCAATCTTGGCGCGTTCAGCAGCAGTCGGCACGGAATTGCCGCTCCAGTTGGCCGGATCGAACCAGCTGCTGCCATCGCCTTTGCCCGTCCAAAGCCGATCTACCGCCAAGGCGCAGACTGCATTGAAAATCCACGCCCCCAAGACCAATTTCTTCATTGCCTCGATCCTTTCTGACCGTTCACCCCAGGGAACAGGAACAGATAACTTATACTATTTACCCCCCCCCCCCAGAATTTCTTACATTATAACATCAACGCGCAGCACAAATCAAGTAACATTCCCAAAATGAATGCGCAATTTATGCTAAAATCTTCCTGTGAGCTTGTTGCCGATAGTATTTGCCGCCATGACCTGGATTTCCGGACAGGTCGTCTACACCCTTTCAAACCACACGCCGACCAATCACATTTTCGTGGTCAACGGCCCGCAGGGCAACCGGCTCGTCCACTCCTGCACCCGCCAATGCCCGGCCCTCGGCGACCGCGTGCGCTTCCAAGCCTCCGACGACGACTCGCCATGGGCGCTGGTCACGCACTACGAAACCCTCGGCCACGCCGCTGTGCCGCCGCCGCAGGAAATCCGGCTCAGCGAGGTGCACTCGCAGAAATACCAGCTGCAGCTCGTGCGGCTCCGGGGAATCGTGATCGACGCCTTCCGCGATGAAATCGACAGCCGCTGGAACTGGCTGCTGCTGCGCGGGCGCGGCACGACCGTCCCAGTGGCCTGGCCGAGCAACGCCGACGCGCTGGAACGCGCCACGCAGCTCATCGGCGCGGAAGTCCAGCTCGACGGCTGCAATATGCTCCAGCACCGCGGCAACCGCTACCTGCTTTACGCCTTGGTGGAAATCCACGACTTAAGCGCCGTCAAGGTGCTGACCTCGCCGGCCGCCAACCATGCGAAGGCGCCGCCCATGTCGCTGACTTCGCGCTGGCAGCCCGACGGCTTTCAGTCAATCTGCGGCCGCGTGACCGCCAGCTGGGGCCAGGGCGAGCTCTTTTTGCGGACAGCCAAAGGGCAGACCCTGCAGGTCTCGCTGAAGCCGACCTTGGTACCGCCGGCCGTCGGCGACACGATCCGCGCTGTCGGCTTCGCCGAAAAGAACAACTTCTACATCGCCATGCACCAGGCCGACTGGGCGCCGCTCACCGACTACGAAGTCATCGCCGAACCACCGGCCTTTCATCCGACCATCGCCGAACTGACCGCCGACGACCACGGCTACCTCAAGTTCTATCCCGAATACAACGGCTGTCCGATTGCGCTAAAGGGAATCGTCGGCCCCCGCCGCATCGAAGTGGCCACCGATCGGTTCACGCTCGATGCGCACGGGCTGGCCGTCACCGTCATTCTGCCGCGGGAAGTCTCCGGGGACCAGCTGCCCGCGCCCGGTTCTTGTCTGGAAGTCAGCGGCATCTGCCGCATCGAGTTCGCCGCCGAAACCGCCAATTCCGACTTCCCGCGCATCCACGGCTTTTCCGTCATCACCCGCACTCCCGGCGATCTCGTCGTTCTCGCCACGCCGCCATGGTGGAACTCGACGCGGCTTATGGGCGTGATCGGCATTCTCATTGCGGTGCTGATCGGCATCTTCTTCTGGAATCTCTCGCTCCGCCGCCGGGCCGAACGCCGCGGTCAGGAACTGGCGGAGGCGCAACTCGCACAAGTCACCTCGCAGCTCAAAGTCAGCGAGCGGACGCGACTCGCCGTTGAACTCCACGACGCCCTTTCGCAGACCCTGACGGGAGTATCGATGCAAATTGACACGGCGGCCGATCTCGCGGCGACGAAGATTCCCGCCGTGACCCGGTGCCTGACCCTGGCCTCGCGCACGGTCGACGCCTGCCGGATGGAACTGCGCAACACCCTGTGGGACCTGCGCGGCACCGCGCTGGACGAACCCGACATGAACACGGCCATCCGCATGACCCTGTGCCAGAACCTCGACCATATCCGGCTCTCCGTGCGCTTCAACGTGCCGCGCACGACCTTTTCCGACAACACCGCCTATGCCGTCCTGAAGATCATCCGCGAACTGGCGGCCAACGCCCTTCGCCACGGCCGGGCCACCGCCCTTTGGATTGCCGGCGCCGAGGACGGCGGCCAACTGCGCTTTTCCGTTCGCGACAACGGCTGCGGCTTTGACCCGGACCGCGTCCCCGGCATCGGCGAGGGCCATTTCGGGCTGCAGGGCATCGCCGAGCGGCTGGAACGCTTCAACGGCAAAATGACCGTCGACAGCACCTTGGGCAAGGGCACCAAAGTCGCCATCGCGATTCCCCTCCCACCTAACGGAGAATGACCGTGGACAAGATCAAGATCCTGATTGCCGACGACCACGCCATCGTGCGCATGGGGCTGACGACGCTCCTGAACGCGCAGCCCGGGCTGGAAGTCGTGGGCGAAGCCGCCAATGGCGAACAGGCGGTCGCCAAGGCGCTCCGGCTGCGGCCGGATGTCGTCGTCATGGATCTCGCCATGCCCAAGCAGGACGGCATCGCCGCGACGGCCGAGCTGCGGACGCGATTGCCGACCTGCAGGTGCCTGATCCTGACTTCCTTTGGTTCCGCCGAAGAACTGCAGGCGGCGGTCAGGGCGGGCGCAGACGGCATCCTGCTGAAAAGCACCGCCAACCGCCAGCTGGTGAGCGCCATTCGCAAGCTGGCGACGGGAAAACCGGTCTTTGCCGACGATGTGGAACAACTGCTCGCCGCCAATACCGTCACGCCCGAGCTGTCGCCGCGGCAACGGGAGATCCTCGAATCGATCACGCATGGCTTCAGCAACGCCGACATCGCCCTGCAGCTGGGAATCAGCTCGGAAAGCGTCAAGACGCACATGGCCAAGCTCTTTGCGAAAATCGGCGCCGCCAACCGTGCCGAAGCCGTCGCCATTGCGCTGAAGCACCACCTGCTCAAGCCCTAGCGCCCGGGAGCGGTTGGAGCGCCCGCGACATCGGCTTGTTTTTTCAATTGGCGGGCCTGGCGGGACTCGAACCCACTACCCACTGCTTAGAAGGCAGTTGCTCTGTCCAGATGAGCTACAGGCCCCAGTTGCGACTTATTATAGCATAATTGCCGAAGCTCCGGCCCGAGGGCGGCCGTCAATCAGACCGACCACTCCTCAAGCTTCTGCTGCTGGGCAACTGGCTTGGAATAGACATCCGACTCGTCCGTCGGCGGCGCCTTGGGCTCAAGCGCGTTCTCGAACTTGGGCAGCTCGCGCTGCGGCGCGTCTTCCTTCAGGATCGCCGGCGAACCGTTGCCCGTGACCGCATTGGCACCGACCATCGCCGCCGCCGCCTGCTTCTCCTCCTCGCCGGCCGCCTCGCGCGCGTCCACCGCCGCCTGCGCCGCCGCGTCCACCGCCCCCAGGCGCGAACCGCGCGCGGGAATCGGCTTCAAAAGCGGATCGTCCGGCCCGATCACCGTGCACTTCAAGGTCTCCTTGATATATTCCTCAATCTCGGGAATCTGACAGCTCTCGAACTCGTCGGCAAACGAAATGGCGATGCCCGTCGAGCCGGCCCGGCCCGTGCGCCCGATGCGATGCACGTAATCTTCGGCCTCGTAGGGGAAGTCGAAATTGATCACGTACTCCAGACCCTTGATGTCAATGCCGCGGCCGGCGACATCCGTCGCCACGACGATCTTGACCTCACCGTCGCGGAACTGGTCCAGCACCTTGAGCCGCTTGTTCTGGTTGACATCACCGGAAAGCATCTCCACCGAAACGCCCCGGACCTTCAGCGACTCGTAGACGTCTTCCGTCGTCGACTTGCGGTTGCAGAACACGATGCAGCGCGAATCGGGATGCAGCGCAATGTGATTGTAAAGCACCGTGAACTTGTCCTTCGCCTGAATGACATAGACGACCTGCTTGACCGTGTCGGTCGCATTGGTCTCGGACTCGACCTCGGCCTTGTAGGGCTCTTCCATCCAGTTCATCGCCAACCGCATCACGGTGTCGTTGAGCGTGGCCGAATAAAGCATCGTCGTGCGCCGATTCTTCGGCGGCAGGTAGCTCATGATGCGCCGAACGTCGGGAATGAAGCCCATGTCCAGCATCCGATCGGCCTCGTCGATGACGAGCGTATCGACATTCGCGAGGTTGATCACGCGGCTCTTGACGAAGTCCAGCAGCCGCCCGGGCGTCGCCACCAGCAGATCCACCGGCGACGAGAGCACTTCCGCCCGCTGCCGGTCATAGTCCATGCCCCCGTAGACCGCCAGCGACTTCAGCCCGCAATACTTGCCGATCGAATCGGCGTCCTTGCAGATCTGGATCACCAGTTCGCGCGTCGGCGCAATCACCAGCGCCCGCGGGTTGCCGCCCTCCTTCGCCCGGTTCTCGGGCGTGCGGAGATAGCGGGTGAGAATCGCCACCAGAAACGCGGCCGTCTTGCCCGACCCCGTCTGCGCCTTGCCCGCGATGTTCTTGCCCGCCAGCGCCTGCTCCAGGCTGAGCGCCTGGATCTCGGTGCAATACTTGAAGCCCAGCTCGGCAATGCCGTGCATCACTTCGGAAGGCAGGTCAAAGTCGTGAAAGCGCTTCTTGCCCTCAACCGGCTCGACCACGAACGAATCCAGCGTCCACTGGGCGTGCGCCTGCTTGCGGGCCTCCAGCTCGACCGCGGAAATCTCGCCGCCCGGGCGCATCTGCCCGGCAGCCGTATTGACGACCGCCGGCCCGCGGCGACCCCGATCATTGCGGCGGCCGTTACGTTCGGAACGGTCATTGGCGCGCGGCGGCTTCGGGGCCTTCGGCGGGCGCGTCGGCTCCGAAGCCGACGGCGACGGCCGGTTGCCCGACTGCGAATTGCGATTCCCCTGCTGATTGCCGTTGGCGCCGTTGCCGTTACCACGCTTCTTCCCGTGACGGCGATTACGCCGCCGTTCGCCACCGCCCTGCGATGCCGCCTGCTTGCCGCCGAAAATCCCGGCCAGCTTCTTCAAAAAACCAAAAGCCATTGTTACCGATATATCCTAGCTGTCCTAGCTTGTTCAAAAAACCCGGAATTTCCGGAATTCCCGGAATTCCCGGTCGAAAAAAGCAAAAACGGCGGCGTAGGCGGCCGCCGTTCCTGCTGGCGCGATTAACGCTTCGAGAACTGGAAGCGCTTGCGAGCTCCGGGCTGACCGGGTTTCTTACGCTCCTTCATGCGGCTGTCACGCGTCATGCAGCCGGCCTTCTTGAGCGCCGCCCGCGTGGTTTCGTCGGCCGCGACCAGCGCCCGCGCGAGACCGTGACGGATTGCACCCGCCTGACCGGAGATGCCGCCGCCCTTCGCGAACACCACGACATCAACCTTCTCCATGTCATAGCCGGAGATGGCGATCGGCTGCTTGAGGTAATCGCGGAGCGCCTCGGAAGGCAGATACTCCTCGAGCGCCACGCCATTGACCGTCCACTTGCCCTTGCCTTCAATCAGGTTCACCCGAGCGGTCGCAGTCTTGCGACGACCGGTGCCGGCGGAAATTGCTTTCTTGGTAGCCATTTTCAAAATTCCTTATTAGAGCTTGATTTCAACCGGCTTCTGCGCGGCGATGGTACCCTTGTCGGCTTCGGCGGCGAAGACTTTCAGGCGCGTCATCATCTTGCGCGCGATGTTGTTCTTCGGCAGCATGCCCCAGACCGCTTCCTTGATCATGCGATCCGGATGGGCGGCGCGCATTTCAGCGGCGCTGAAGCGCTTCAGGCCGTTCCGGTAACCGGAATAGCGCTGATATTCCTTCTGCTCTTCCTTCTTGCCCGTGAGCTTGACGGCGGCGGCATTCGTGACGACCACGAAAGCCCCGGCATCCACCGAAGGATCGAAAGTCGCGAGATCCTTCGCACGGAGTTTGTTGGCAATGACGACGGCGAGGCGCCCGAGCGGCTGACCTTTCGCGTCAATGAGGAACCACGCGCGATTGTCGCCCGGGTCCGGAGCACGATAGCTCTTCTGCATCTTCTTTTTCTTCTTTCTTTTGGCGGATTTGTGCCCTTTATCCGGGGTTTTGTCCGCAGTTTACCTGTCGTCTCCGGTTCGACCCCGAAAACGAATTGGCGAGTATGATACCAAAACCGCCCCGCAATTGTCAATTGCCTAGCGGGCTTCCAAAACCGCCTTCGGTACCGAGAACACAAAGCGGGCGCCGTGGGGCGCGACCGGTTCGCAAATGCAGTCGCCGCCGAGATTACGGGCGATGCGGCGGACAATCGCCAACCCCAGCCCCGCACCGCCCGACTCCGCCGAGCGCGACGGATCCACGCGGAAAAAGCGCTCGAAGATCTTCTCCCGATATTCCTCCGGCACCCCGATGCCATGATCCTCGACCACCCAGCAGCGGAATTTTCCCCGAGTTTCCTCCCGAACCGAAATCTCCGAACTGCCCGAATGCCGTTTCGCATTCCCCACGAGATTGTCGACCGCACTTTGAATCAGCTCGGCCGTCGAAAGCGTCGACCCGACATTGCCGCGCTCGAGCCGCGACAAATCCAGCACCTGCTGCGCCAGCGCATTGAGCCGCCGCGACGAATCGCGCACCAGCTTGGTCAGCGGCGAGTCGTCCATCATTTCCACCGCTCCCAGGATGCCGGTCAGCGGCGTCTTCAGCTCATGGGAGAAATCGGCAATGAACTCGCGCCGCTCGGTCTCGATGCGGGCCAGCTCGCGAATCTTCGCCCGCTGCCGGTACATCGCAAAGAACACGAACAGCATGCCGACCGCCCCGACCAGCACCGACAGCAGGAAGAGCGGCAGCGCCTTCAGCAGCGGGCGCAGGACGCGAAAGCTCTCGATGCCGACGCCGACGCTGTAATCGCCCACCGTTCGCCATTCCCAGATGGTCGGAGCATCGGTCATCGGGTCGCCGGGCTTGGAATCGTACACCACCCCCTGCAGATCCATCCACACATTGCGGCCGGACCGCACCGACAAGCGCAGCGCATGATTGCGGATCGCCGCGCCGACTTCACCGATCCGATGGAAGTCCAGCGTCCGCAGCGGCTCCGCCAGATTGCGCGCCGCCGCATCCGCCTGCTCGGCCAGATCCGCCTTCACCAGCCGCGTGGAGCTCACGGCAAAATCACGGGCAAAAACGACAAAGGTCGCCACCACGGCGACAAAACCCAGCGCCGCGATCCACGGCGCCGCCAGTTCCCGAAATCGCTTGCCGCCCTTCATCACACCCGGATCCGATAGCCGACGCCGCGCACCGTCTCGATATGCTCGGCCCAGCCCCCCAGCTTCTTGCGCAAGTTCGCCACCTGCACGTCAACCGTGCGCTCGTCGGCCGGCCGCACGAACACCTTGCCCCGATGCGCCAGCATCCGCAGCAGCAGCGCGAACTCGCCGGGCGTCAGCTCCAGCACCTGACCGTTAAGTCGCGCCTCGTGCTCGGCCTCGGAAACCGTCAGCCCGTCAAAGTCCACGCCGTCGGAAACCGGCAGCCCCCGCCGGAGCACCGCCTGCACCCGCGCCAGCAGCACCGTGCGCTCGTAGGGCTTGGTCACATAATCGTCGGCGCCGGCATTGAGCCCGCGCACGATGTCGGCGCTCGCCGTCCGCGCGGTCAGCATGATGATGCGCGTCGCCGCCAGCGCCGGCTCCGAGCGAACGCGCTCCGCGATCGAATAGCCGTCCAACCCCGGCAGCATAATGTCCAGCAGCACCAGCTCCGGCTTCGAGCGACGGATCTCCGCCAGCGCCTCGTCGCCGCGCGAGACCGACTTCACGTCCGTATAGCCGGCGCCCAGAAGCGCCATCTCCAACAGCGTGCGGATGGTCGCATCGTCTTCGACAATCAGAATCCGCGCGTCCACCTTCAGCCTCCCAGCGCCATGACGATTCGCCGCGCCCACTCCTGCGCCTTAAGGAACTGCGCCAGCGAATAGGACTCGTTCGGCGAATGGATGCAGTCTTCGCTCTGCCCCCACCCCACCAGCAGCGGCGCCGCCCCCGAGGCTTCCCGCAGGGCGGAAACGACCGGGATCGAAGCGCCGTCCCACTGAAAGACCGGACCGCGCGCGTCCATTTCGGCCAGCACCGATTCCGCCAGCCGGAAGATCGGCGACGCCAGCGGCAGCCGCATCGCCGCCGAAAGCCCGCTGTCTTCCGGGAAGGACACGGCCATCCCCTTCGGACAATGGTCCTTGAAGTGCCGCTTGACGGCGTCAAAGGACTGCACCGGACTTTGCCCCGGCACCAGCCGGGTCGACAGCTTGGCAATCGCCTCGCAGGGAATCACCGTCTTCGAACCGGGGCCGCCGTAGCCGGTGTGGATGCCGTTCACCTCAATGGTCGGCTCGAAGCAATTGCGCTGCACGATCGTCTTGCCCAGCTGCCCGCCGCAAGGCTCCGTGCCGATGTCCTCGGCATACCTCGCCTCGTGGGCGGCGCCCGCTTCGGCCGCCGCCAGCTCCGCATGCGTCGGCGGAATGATGCCGTCGCGAAAACCGGAAACGGCGATCGATCCGTCGGGATTGTGCAGCGAAGCGAGCAACTGCGCCATGCCCTGGGCGGCGTTGGGCGCAATGCCGCCGTATTCGCCGGAATGCAGGTCGCGGTTGGCCGCCGTCAACTTGACGGTAAAGTGATTGACCCCGCGCAGGCCCGCGACGATGGCGGGGCGCAGCTCGGCGGCCGCCGAAGTGTCGGATACGAGCAGCACGTCCGCGACGATGCGCTTGCGAAAGGCCGGATCTTCCAGCAGCTTGAAGAGCGTGAGCGAGCCGGACTCCTCCTGCCCTTCGAGCAAGAACTTCACCTTCGGGCGCTTCGGCTGGCTGACGATTTCGCGCAGCCCGCACAGGAAGGCGAAGAACTGCCCCTTGTCGTCCTGCGCGCCGCGGGCATAGACGCGCTCGCCCCGGACCGTCGGCTCAAAGGGCGGCGTCTGCCAGAGTTCGAGCGGATCCGGCGGCTGGACGTCGTAATGCCCGTAGACGAGCACCGTCGTCGCGCCCTCGTCGCCGGCGAGCTCGCCGTAGACGACCGGCACGAACCCGGCCATGCCCGTACCGGGCGCCGAAGCGACCGGCAGCACCAGTTCGGCCTCAGCCCCGATCTTCCTTAGCCATTGCTTCAACCACGTCGCGCACCGGACGCAGTCGCGCAGGTGCGTCGGATCCGCCCCCACGGTCGGAAACCTTAGCAGCTCGAAGTATTCTTTCGAATCGTTGGATTTCAGCCAGTCGCCGATCGCTTCGCTCATAGTCGCCATCTGCCATTTTTCAATTTGCCGTTGATTCACTGATTTCAAGATGTCGCCGTCACTCGCCGCCTTCCCGGCGAAGTTCCACGGTAAACGGGCCGTCGTTGACGAGCTGCACCTTCATGTCGGCGCCGAAGCGCCCGGTGCCGACCCGGTCGGGCCCCAAGGCCTCCCGCAGCCGCGCCACATAGCGTTCGTAAAGCGGCACGGCCAGTTCGGGCCGGGCGGCCTTGGAAAAACCGGGCCGATTGCCGTGCTCGGTATCGGCATACAAGGTAAACTGCGAGACCACGATGATGTCGCCGGCGACCTCGGCAATCGCCCGGTTGGTCTTGCCGTTCTCATCCTCGAAAATCCGCAGCGCGACCGTCTTGCGCGCCAGTTCGTCCGCCATCGCCTCGGTGTCGGCATGCGTCACCGAAAACAGCACCAGACAGCCCCGGCCGATTTTCGCCACGCATTCGCCGTCGATGGTGACGCTGGCCTCGCTTACCCGTTGAATCAGCGCTTTCATTGCCGTGGTCGCCTCAATCAGGTCGCCAGCTTGAACCCGCACATGACGGTCGTGCCGACCGGCACCTTGGACACGATCTCGAAAGTGTCCGAAACCCGCTTCGAATTCGCCAGTCCCATGCCGGCGCCAAAGCCCATCGAGCGGATCCAGTCGTTGGCCGTCGAAGTGCCGTCGCGAAGCGCCCATTCGACGTCCTTGATGCCGGGGCCGCGGTCCTTCGCCACGATCTGCGCTTCCTTGTCGTCCAGCACGAAAGTGAGCGTGCCGCCGACCGAATGGATGCAGATGTTGATTTCCAGCTCGTAGGCGGCGACGGCCACGCGGCGGATCAGCTTGTTGTCGACGCCCGCGTCCTTCATCATCCTCTTGATCTCGTTGGCCGCCTTGCCGGCGTTGGTAAGGTCGTTATGCACGACCACGAACTGCCGCATCGAATAATAGGGAAGGCTGCTGCCCTCGCTCCTCGTCGCCACCTTCTCCGCCACCGGCTTGCCCTCAAGCCGGGCCAGCTCGTTCGTCAGTTCCTGCATCAGGACGCGGGTCACGTCGCGCTGGGAGACGATGCCGACGAAATTGCGGTCCTTGTCCAGGACGGGGAAGCGCCCGAAGGTGTAGTTCTGGAAATACTTGATCGCAAAGGCGAGCGGCATGTCCGCCTCCAGGACGACGAGGTTGGTCGACATGTGCTTCTGGCAGGGATCGCCGATCCACCCCCCCTCCAGCGCCTTGATGATGTCCTGGATCGAGACGATGCCAAAGAGCCGATTCTCCTCCAGCACGGGCACGCCGGAAATGTGATAGCGCTTCATCAGGTTCTCGGCATAGCGCAGCGAATCGGTCCGGACCACCGAGGCGATGTCATGACTGCGCATCACATCCTTCACCCGCAGCCGCTGCAGGAGCTCCATCACCACGAGCGGCTCGCCGACACCCTGCGTGCCGGGAAGCCCGGGGCCGGAAACGCGCCTCACGGTCTTCTGCTCGTGCGCGGCCATGATCTGGTCGTCGCTGCGCTTTTCGCCGCCCTTCAGAATCGTCGGCTTGTAGTCCATTCCCGACCTCAGCCTTTCGCCTGCTCCTTGACGAGGAACTCGTGGATGCGCACGCAGCTTTCATATTTCGACAGCGGCGAGCTGACAAGGGGAATGCCCAGCGTGTCCGCCACCTGGCACATCGTCTGCGGCAGCGGCTTCGCGTTATGCACGACGACCGCCATCGCCCCGACGATGTTCGCCGTGCGAATCGCCTGGTCGGAAGCCAGGGAAGTCAGCAGCAGGATGTCGTCGCCGTCATTCAGCAGTACGTCGCTCATCAGGTCGTTGGCGACTACCGTTCCCACCGTGCGGTCGGATTCGCCGCCCGCCACCAGCGTTCCCTCAAGGGTCTTGACAATGTCAGAGATATTCATGGTAAGTCAAGTATACTAAATTCAGCAGGTCTTTGCTATAATGACGACTGTGAAATTTGATCTGCATCTTCACAGCTGTCTGAGCCCCTGCGCCGATCTTGAGATGTCTCCTTCGGAGATGGTCGCCCGCGCCGTCGCCGCCGGCATGGACGGCATCGCGCTCACCGACCATCAGTCGGCGCGCAACACGCCGGCAATCGCCGAATGCGCCCGGCGCGCGGGACTGAAGTGCCTTTTCGGAATGGAAGTGCAGACGGCGGAAGAAGTCCACACCGTCGCCCTTTTCGACACGACGGAGCAGGCGCTCGCCCTCACCGACTGGGTTTACGCGGCAATGCCCAAGCGCGTGAACGACCCCGAGACCTTCGGCGACCAGCCCGTCGTCACCTGGGACGACGACATCGTGGAGATGGAATGGCGCCTGCTCGCGATGGGCTGCCGGCGGACGATTCCCGAGACCGCGGCGAAAGTCCACGAGCTGGGCGGGCTCTACCTCGCCGCCCATATCGACCGTCCCAACTTCTCGGTGCTCGGCACCCTCGGCTCGATTCCCGAGCCGGAGGCAACTGCCGACGACTCCGGTCGCTATTTCGACGCCGTCGAACTCTCACGCACGGCCGACGAGTCGATCTGGCGGCCCCGGGCCGCGGGCTATGCCGTCACGCGCTCGTCCGACGCGCACCATCTCGACGATGTCGCCCGCGTCTGGACCGAAGCCGAGGGCGAGTTCTCCATCGCGGGATTGAAGGCGATCTTCGCGGCCGGGGCGACGCGAATCTCACCGCGGCTGACCGCCTTCTAGAATCACTAGATTTCCTAGAAGCCCTAGAACAGCTAGAATCACGAAACCACAACCCTAAACCGAACTTAAATGACCTTTCAGGAACTTACCGCCAAAATCAACGGCACCGTCATCGTCGACAACCCGAGCGCCACCATCTTAAACGCCTATTCGGGAGACTTGCTCTCCGATGTGATGGGGCACTGCGGCGACGAATCGGTGCTGATCACGATCCAGAACCACCTCAACGCCATCGCCGTGTGCACGCTCGCCGGCATCGAGGCGGTAGTCATCTGCCAGGGCCGTCCCGTTCCCGACGACATGAAGGCCGCGGCGGAACGCGAGGGAATCGGCATTCTGACGACTCCCCTTTCGCAGTTCGCCGCCGCCGTGGCGCTGGCCGACCTGAAGCCCTCCTCCCGATAGGGCGAGGCCGTATCCCGCCTTGCCGCGGGCGCTTCCGCCGCCCAATCGACGGAACCATCGCGTCTACCCGAGTTCCGCCTCCTGCCCCTGCAGAAATTCCCTGGCAAGGGCGAGGCCTTCGACCGAATCAAAGCCGCCGACGGCGTCCTTCAGCTCCAGACGCGAGATTGAATACGACTCGTCACCCCTGGCGTGCGTGAAAACCAGGTCGAAATCGCCGTCGAAATTAAAGAGCGACATCACCGTCGCCACGAGATCGCCCATGGGCGGCAAGTCGATGTTGTCGGACTGAAAGGTGCAGACGAGCGTCGTGCCGACGCCTTGCTCGCTTTTCAGCGCGACGGTGCCGCCGCAGGCGTCGCAGGTCTGCTTGACGAACGGCAGCCCCATGCCGATCTTACGGGCGGCATGCTTGCCGGGTTCGGTATAGAACGGATCGAACGCCCGCGCCACGATCTCGGGCGGCATGCCCTTGCCGTTGTCGACGACCTTCAGTTCGATGACGCCCTGACGCTCGACGACCGACACCTGAACGAGCGCCGCTCCGGCCTCGATGGAATTCGCGGACACATCCGCAACGATATCAGCAAGCGATGCGTGCATGGTAAAATCTTCAATCGCCGCCTGAACAGAGAAAATCGCTCAACCGCTCAGTTCTTGTAGGTGACGACGCCGGTGCCCTTGCGGCAGACGCCGATCACCGAATAAGGCTGACGGATGGCCTTGAGCGTCTTTTCGGCCTTCGCCAGCTGACGCTTCGGCACGATCACCACGAAGCCAATGCCCATGTTGAAGACGCGATACATTTCGTCGCGCTCCACCCGGCCCTGCCGCTCGATGAAGTTGAAGATCGTCGGCACCTGCCAGGACGCGCGGTCGATTTCGGCGTTGACGCACTTGGGCAGCACCCGCGGAATGTTGTCGGGGAAGCCGCCGCCGGTGATGTGCGCCATGCCGTTGATGGCGATCTTGCGCTCCAGCAGCTTGGTCACCGGCTTGAGGAAGCTCTTGTGGACCGCCAGCAGCGCCTCCCCGAAAGTCTGGTTGGTGCCCGGCAGCTTGTCCTGCCAGCTGTACTGGCACAAATCGAAAATCACCCGCCGCGCCAGCGAAAAGCCGTTAGTCTGCAGCCCGCCGGACGGAAAGCCGATGATCACGTCGCCGGCGCGAATGGACTTGCCGGTAATGAGCTTTGACTTCTGCACGCAGCCGACGATGGTGCCGACGAGATCATACTCGCCGACCGGATAAAGGCCCGGCATCTCCGCCGTCTCGCCCCCCAAAAGCGCCATCCTGTTTTCCTTGCACGCCTTGCAGAGCCCCGACACCACCGCCTTGAACTGCTGCGGATCGACCTTGGCCGTGCCCACATAGTCCATGAAGAAGAGCGGCTTCGCGCCCTGGACGAGAATGTCGTTCACGCAGTGGTTGACGATGTCCTGCCCGACCGTGTCGTGCTTGTTCATCATCGCCGCGACCTTCAGCTTCGTGCCGACGCCGTCGGCCGACGCGACCAGGATCTGATCCTTGCCGGACGGGACCTTGTGAAGCCCGCCGAACGCGCCGATGTTGCCGATCACGTTCGCCGTCTTCGTCGCGGCGACCATCTGCTTGATGGACGCGACCGCGCCCATCTTGACGTCGATGTTCACGCCCGCCTTCGCGTATGCCGAATTGTTCTCCTTCGTGGACATGGATGATTCTCCGTGTGAGGTGTCTGGAAAAAGAAGGGCGCGTGAACTTTCACGCGCCCTTCGCTTCATCTCGAACTCAGAGCTTGTTCTTGGAGCCGAGGACCTTCT
>JAZLMR010000010.1:0-32091 GCA_045598785.1 Kiritimatiellia bacterium | reverse complement strand
GCGTCCGCTGACAAGGGCCGAGGCGGTCGCCCGGCTGAATGCACAGCGCGAGGCCGAACGTGCGGAGCGCGAACGCCAGGAAGCGGCGGAGCGCAAGCGCGAAGCCGACCACCGCAGGGGGATCGAGACGGCATGAAGCCGGAATCCAAAGGGGTTGCGCGGCCTGGGTTTGACAGGCCCTCGCCGCGTCCGCCGAATCCGCCGCCCCGTCCGACCGCCCGCAGGCGTCCGACGATCCGGGGACATCGGCGCGGCGGCTCATTCGGGTTTTGAGACGTGGGGAGGTGCTGGCACATGAAGCCGAAACCGCAGAAACGGAAGATCATCAACGCGGCCAACCTGGAGCCGTACAGGATCGCGGACACCGAGCGCGCCCGCGAACTGGGGCATAGGGGCGGCATAGCGTCCGGGGCGGCCCGTCGTGAGAAGCGCACGCTCCGCGCATGGGCCGAGCTAATCCGCGACCAACCGGCCCCCGACGGCGCGGAGGGCGAGACGAACGCGGGCGCGGCGATTGTCGCGACCTACCGGTCCGCACAGGCCGGGGACGTTTCCGCCGTCCGCTTTCTTTCGGAACTCATGGGGGAGATGGACGCGCCGGACACGTTCAACGGGGCGATACCCCCGCCCATCATCATCGGCATACACGACCCCGCTTTCGTGGAATCCGAACGGCGGAAGCTCGAGGCGCAGGGCGCGGAACTTGACCGGCTTTCGGGCGGCGACAACGGCGAACCGCACCCGGACGCCGCAGGAACGACGAGAAAGGGGCTGGAAGCGCGAGGGAAGCGCGGGGCGGGTAAGACTGCCCCCCGGACGGAGGAAGCGCGTAGAGGCCCCTTCTCGTGCGCCTGACGCAATCGCCGCCGACATTCCCGACGAGATCCCGCCCGAACTGCCGGATGACGAACCGCCGAAGCCGCTCACGCACAGGGAAGCGGTCGCGCTCATGGAAGCGAACCGCCCGGTCGTGAAGACAGAGGAACGCCAGACGGGGGCGAGGCCGTCGTTCCTGCCGTCGGGATTTTCGCGCCGCAGATAGGCGCACTTACGATTTGGGCCGGGCTTTGGGTTTATCCTACCCCTTTCACCGGCCCCGCCGCGTCCGTGGGTTCGAAGCACGGGCGCGGCACTTTTTCACCGCTGACCGTTGCGCACCTTCACGGGCTGGCGGCAATTCTCCGAGGCGGTGCTGGCGGGTTTAGTGGCATTTCCGTGGTACTATCATGCGCCAACTCCAAACAATACGGGGCAATGCAGAGCAAAGCGCACCAGAGCGGCGATTATACGGCGCGAGTGCGTCCGACCCTTGATTTTATTGGGTTTGTTGGGGTTTTCGGCTTTTCGGGCGTATCACGGATTTTACAACATACCCCCTTGACAAATCAAGCTATTGTTGACGGCATTATACCACATTTTCATACGGCTGCGCCGAAACTTCAGCCCCAACATCCCCTTCCGTGATCAAGGGACTCTCATCCCTCTACAAAGAGTTCCCGAAGAAAAAGCGGAAATCTTACGCGACTCGAAATAGACGCAACGCAAAAGCAAACGATATGGTATAATTCACCTGCTTTAAAGTATGTGGCTTATTCCATGAACAGTAAAACAGAGTGGTCACTATGAAAATCAGCCGAAATCTCTACGTCAATCGCCTCATCAAGGCAAAACACGACAATTTCATCAAGATAATCACCGGCATAAGGAGGTGCGGGAAAAGCTACTTGCTCTTCAACCTTTTCAAACAGCACCTTCTTGATGAAGGCATCTCATCCGATCATATCATTGAGGTAAATTTGGAAAAGAAATCCGCAGCCGGGCTTCGCGCACCCGATCCACTGCTGGAGCACATCCAAAAGCGCATCGTCGACGACGGGAAGATGAACTATGTCTTCATTGACGAAATCCAGATGTGCAAGAAGACCCTGAATCCCGGTGTCGATCTTTCGCGCGTTCATCCAGACGATTTTGAAGACTGCTACACGACCTTCTACGATGTCCTCAACGAACTGCGCACGACTCCCTTCGTTGACTGCTATGTGACCGGTTCGAACTCAAAGATGCTATCGAAGGACGTGGCGACGACCTTCCGCGGACGCGGAGAGGAGATTCGCATATTCCCGCTTTCGATGTCAGAATTCCTGCCCCTCCGCGAACCGATAACCGATCTCAGGGCCGTCCTTCGCGAATACCTGATGTACGGCGGTCTCCCGGACTGCGTCTTGAAACCCGACGAACGGGAAAAGCGCGACTATCTGAACGATCTTTGCAAGACAATCTACTTGCGTGACATTGAAGAGCGCAACAAGATCCGAAACGAGCCCTTGATGGACGCACTCTTCGACATCGTGATGAGCAATGTCGGATGCCTCACCAATCCGACCAAACTGGCCAACGCCGTTACAACCGTTGCCAGGATTCCCGCCAACAGCGTCACGGTCTCGAAGTACCTCGACTTCTTTCGCAACGCGTTCCTCATTGGCAAGGCCGAGAGATACGATGTCAGGGGGAACCACTATCTTGACTACCCGGTCAAGTATTACGCGGAGGATCCCGGGCTTCGCAACGTTCACACGAACTTCCGCCAATACGAACCGACGCACCTGATGGAGAACGTCATCTACAACGAGCTGATTCGACGCGGATACTCCGTCGATGTCGGCGTCGTCGAAACGCGCGCGATCAACAAGAACGGCATGCGCGAGCAACGGCAGTACGAAATTGACTTTGTCGTCAATCGTGACTCTGATCGCATCTACATCCAGTCTGCATGGGAGATTCCGGACGAGGCCAAGCGCGAGCAGGAAACCTATTCCCTGACCCATACGAAAGACCACTTCCGCAAGATCGTCGTAACGGGCGATCCCTACGAGAAACCCTGGCTCGACAAGCATGGCGTAACCTTCATCGGCATCATACCGTTTCTTCTCGACCCAGAGTCCGTTGAAACATTGTAACCACCTCTTTCCATGGGTGAAAATCAAATTCGTAGATTTGCCATTATATCTACACCGACCTCTGTGTCTCTGTGTCTCTGTGTTAAAATATCAGCGAGGCAAGATCAAACAGATTTCACCGATTGAATCCGTGTTAATCCGTGGACGAAACTCAACTGCAGCGAGGCCTTAATCAGCGTCGAGGGCCGCTCTCAACTCGCGCCGTGTACACCGGCGCCAGCGCGTCGTGGATGCGCCGGTAGCAGGTAAAGAGATGATCGTATTTCATGGCCGCCTCCGGATCGGGGCTGATCGTGCGGTCAATGCGGAGACACTTGGCGACCGCCGCCTTCACGTCGGCGAAGACACCGATACCGACACCCGCGAGGAGACACGCGCCGAAGCTCGCGTCGGCCGGCGTCGGCACCGCGACGGCGCAATTGAAGACATTCGCGACAATCTCACTCCAAAGCCGCGAACGGGCGCCGCCGCCAATCAGGAAAATGCGCTTGACGGGAAGCCGCATCTCCTCAAGCGTGCGATAGCAGTCACGAAGCGAGAACGCCACCCCCTCCATCAGCGCCCGCGCGAAGTCGCCGCGCGTCGACGAGATTGAGACCCCCGTGAACGACGATCGCAAGTTCGCGTCCCAGTAAGGGCAGCGCTCGCCCTGCAGGTACGGATGGAAGAAAACACCGTTAGCCCCGACCGGCGACGACTGGGCCTCCGCGTCGATCAGCTGATAGAGATTGGGAATTGTTCGATTGTTCGGATTGTTCGATTGTTCGATTGTCGGCGCATAGAACGCATCGCGGAGCCAGCGCATGCAGAGGGCCGCGGCGTTGGTCGCCGACACCGAATACCACATGCCGGGCACGATATGCGAATAGGTGAGCGTCTTCGGATGCGGATGCGGAGCCGCAGTCATCGAATTGACATTGCCCGCCGTCGCCAACTTGAGGATGAGATCGCCCGGCTCGACCGCCCCCGCGCCATAGTCCTCGACCGCACTGTCACTGGAACCGCACACGACGGCGCAGCCCTCTGGCAAACCCGTCGCCGCGGCCGCCGCCTTGGTGACGGTCCCAACAACGTCCGTCGGCCGGATGATTTCCGGCATCGCCGACATTTTGAGCCCGGCGAGCTCGACGAGTTCTTTCGACCAGTAGCCCTCTCCAGACCCGCTAGAATCACTAGCACCACCAGCCAGCCCCCGCAGATCACACATCAGCGTGCCCTGCGCCTCAATGTAGTCCGTCGCCGCCTTGCCGGTCAGCAGATAGCGCACATAGTCCTTCACAAAAAGGACGTGCTCGGTCTTTTGCAGCACCTCCGGCTCGTTCGCCTTTAGCCACATCAGCTGCGGCAGCGTCCAGGTCGGAGCCGGCATCTGATAACAAATCGAGAAGATCTTCTCGGCCCAGCCCGCCTTCAGCGCCTCGCATTCGGCGGTCGAGCGCTGATCGGTCCACATGATCGTGCGGCGGACCGGCCGATAGTCAGCATCCAGCAGCACCGCGTTGTGAGTCGAACCGTCCAGCGCGAGCGCCGACACCTGCCGGAGGTCGACCCCCTTTTCCTCCAACCGCTTCAGCGACACGCACAGAGCCGACCACCAGTCCGCCGGCTCCTGCTCGCTCCAGCGCGGGCGGTCATGATAGGTGACATATTCGGTGGATGCTTCACCGACCAGCGCGCCGGTCTCGTCAATCGCCGTCACCTTGCACCCGCCGGTGCCGTAGTCAATGCCGAGAAGAATCTTCATGCATTCTTCACCCAGGCGTGCGCCGGATCCATGGACGAAACGAGCCCGCGGCCCTGATCACCGGCCATCGTCCACAGATAATACATGTTGTAGCCCGGCGCCCCGGCGAGCGGATGATAGCCCTCGGCAATCGCGACCGTGTCGTAGTTCTCGACGCGATACGCCTCGTTAAGGCGCTCGCCGAACTTCGGCGCCGTCACGCCCGCCGGCGTATAGACGCTCTGGAAGCCAAAGCCCGCATTAGGTTCTCCCGCCCCCGCGCCAACCTTGTCGAAGAGATAAAAGTAGGTCTCCTCCATGTCGAGCTCGTTCGGCGGATTGTTGACATCGTGGCGGTGGCTCGGATAGCCTGACCAGTTGCCGGACGGAATCATCCCCTCGCCGATATAGAAGTGCTCCGAATTGAACTGCTCGTCGAGAATGATCTCCGAAGTGCGCGTCCAGTTGTCCTTCCCGAGGGCGATATGCCGCGTGGCTTCCGGCTGGATGAGCGTCGGCTTCGCCGTGTCGCGAGTGACCGGCGAACCGTTGTAGGCGAGCTCGACGTCCGAAAGCGCCGTAAGGACATATTTCGTCCGGCGCGGCAGATAAAGGCAATGCGGCTTGCCGGTAAACGGCGACTTGCGGCCGTTCTCGACCGTAAACTCCCAGCCGTCGCCCTTCGCGGCAAAATTGCCGCCGATGAGCACCAGCGCGACCTCGGTTTCGGCGGTGTCGCCCGCATAAGTCGTGCCCTTCGCGAGCTTAATGAGGCCGAATTGCGTGAGCCGCATCTTGTATTCGCCCACGTCGAAGATCTTATTGTAGCCCTGCACGGGCTTAAGCGGAATGCGCAGATTCATGATTATTGTTCCTTTCGTTGAGAAATTTCAGGCCACCCGGTCCCGCCGGTAGAAGCAGGTGTACGCGATGAAAATCGCGATCGCGCCGAGGGCGTACGTTCCGCCGAAGATCGCGATGCCGTGCTGTAGCGAGAAGTGTTCGCCCACCCAGCCGAGCACCGCCGTCGCCGGACAGCCGAGGAAGAACGCGCCGCAGAGGTAGATCGACAACCCCGCCGCCCGGTAGCGCGGCGCCACGACGTCAAAGAGCCCCGCGCAAAGATTGCAGTCGAAGAATCCGCCGCCCAGGCCGAAGAGGAACATCATCACGCAGCAGAGCGACAGCGTCGGCATATAGACCATCGCCGCCATCGTCGGCGCGGAGATCGCCATGCCGATCGCCATCAGCAGAATGCGGATGCCGGGCCGGACATTGCACAGCCGGTCGGACGCCCGGGCGCCGACGGCGATGCCGAGAAAACTGCCGATGTAGAACCACAGCACCGAATGCAGCGCCGCGGACCCCGGAGAGAGCGCAAAGCCGCCCTTCTCGACCGCCGACTGCAGGAACGCCGGCATCCAGGTGCGGAAGCAGTTCGAACCAAAGACGAGCATGCCGAACGCAAACGTGAGGAACAGCGCGGACGGCTTCGAGAAAAAGGCCGACAGCGCCTCCCGGAACGAGGCCTTGTCCTCCGTTTCCGCCGTCTTCAGCGCCGGCGTGTTCCGCAACCCGACGATCAGCGCGACGACCCAGACGACACCCACGCCGCCGAAGATCCAGAACGCAAGACGCCAACCGCCCGCCGAAAGCCCGCCGAGCCACCCCGCGAGCGACGAAGCCACGAGCACCCCGACATAGAGGGCCGCCTGATAGATCGAGAGCGCCGTCGAGCGCGTATTCTCGTGGAATTGCGCAATCAGCGACGCCGCGGGGCCGGGGATCATGCACTGACCGACGCCGTTCACCAACCCGTAGAGCACGAAGAGCATCAGCATCGAGTCGGCGAAGCCGGTGAAGAAGACGCTTGAGGCGAACATCGCCGTGCCGACCACGATCACCCACTTGCGCCGCAGCAGATCCGCCGCCAGTCCCGCGAACGGCACCATCAGCCCGTACGCGAACAGGAAAATCGTGCGTGAAAGCCCGAGCTGCGCGTCCGTCGCGCCATGCCCGGCGAGATCCAGCTTGATCTGCGGCAACGAAGCGTTGAACACCTGCCGCGAGCCATGCATCAGAAAGTAGGTGACGGCCAGCAGCGCGAGCATCAGCCACTTGTAGCGTCGATCATCATTCCCCGGCATGCGGCGCTCCTCCTTACCTGACAAGATGCATTTCAATGTCGAGATTGCGACACAGCGCCGCGAGCTCCTCGGCATGGTCGCCGTACATCAGCGCATAATGGTGCTCCCAGCCGTTCTCGATCACCTCGCGGCGAACGGCCTCGCAACCGGCGTCAAACCTGATCTTGAGCGGATTGCCGCGGACAAAAAGGTCGGTGTCGAGGCCGGTGCCGGTGCAGACGAGCATCCGATAGCCGTCGCCGTCGCGCTTCTCGCCGAGCCGGGCAAGCGTGACCCGACCGGGCTTAAGCGGGAACTCGTTGGTAACGCCCTTCACGCCCCCGCCCTCAACGGTGGCCGAGCAACGCAGCGTATGCTCGGCGTCCGGCTTGCAGAGCGCGCACGGTGCCGCGCCGCAGTGCCAGGTGACGCCATAGTCGCCCTCGCAGATGATCAAGTCGCAGAAGAACGGCTTGTCGCCCGAGAGCTCCTGACCGATGCGCATCATCACCGCGCCATAGACATCGCCTTCACAGGCACAGAGATGACCGTGATTGGTAAGATGGCCAATCGTCGAGCAGGCGGTGATGCCGTAGAACTCGTTGAGGATGATTTCCGGCCAGCAGCGCATCGCCAGCGTATCGACCATAAACTTCTGCTTCGTCTTGACGATCGCTCCGTAAAGGCGCGCCGCCTTCTCCAGCTGGTCGCCCTTCGGCCCGTCCGTCGGATGGCACGGAGAATCCTCCAGAATCTCCCGCTTCGCGGCCTCGACCTCGGCCGCCGACAGCTGCTGGGCGACGGTGAACACTTCGTGCTCGGTGATGAGCTTGACTTCCGGCCCCAGCAGGCGCCGGAGCAGCATTTCCGAACAGCAGCTCGTGTAAAAGCCGGGCACCCGCCCGCCGATGAGCCCGATGCGCAGCTCGTGCAGCGTCTTCATCGTCTGCGCGACTCGGATCGCCTGCGTGAGTTTCGTCGCCGCGTCGTCCGTGCCCGGCTCGGCATGCACGTGAAAATACGGGATGTGCAGCCGATACAGATGGTGGGCGTTCATATTCGCCGCGCAGAACGAGTTGTTCTGCAGCCGCCCGCCGTTCGGATCGGGCTCCTTCATCGACCAGAGGATCACCGGCACCCCGAGCCGCTGCGCCATCATCGGCGGCACCACGCCCAGCGAAAAGGTCATGAAATGGCAGATGAGGACATCGGGGCGATTCCGCTCGAACTCCTCCAGCTGGGCGACCGCCTCGTCCTCGAGCGTAAGCATGTGGTCCGGCCCGAGAATCTTCACTCCGGGAAGCGTACGCAGAAACTTCAGCGCATTTTCACGCTGTCCTTCCAGCGTCGCATTCGTCCAGTTGACCTTGCTCAGCGGCAAATAGCCGATCTTAAATTGCTTGCTCATCTTGTCTTTCCTCACTGATTTTTACTCAAAAACTCCTCCACCTCCGCGCGCGTCGGCGCACTGGGCGGACGGCCCGAAAGCCCGCGGCACTTGAGGGCCGAAACTGCCGCGCCAAAGCGCTGGCATTCGGCAAGATCCCGCGTCTCCAGCCAGCGGACGGCAAAGCCCACGTGAAAGAGATCGCCGCAGCCGGTCGTGTCAACGACCTTCTCGACCTTGAACGCGGGGCACTTCACCAACCGCTCGCCGTCAAAGCACATCGACCCCCGAACTCCCATCGTCGCCCCACAGACTTTCGGCCGATAGGTCGCGTAAAGTTTGCGAACGGCCGCCTCCACCTCGGCATCCGAGTAGTCGCCCTTGACCAGCCGGTCCTTGCCGGCGGCGACCGACACGGCGAATTCGCCCGAACAGATCAGCAGATCGGCCAGCGGCAGCAACTCGTTCATGCCGTCGCGAATCGTGCCCGCATCGAACATCACCGTCACTCCCGCCGCCCGGGCAATTCGCGCCGCGGCAATCGCGCCGGATGCATTGTGCCCGTCAAGATGTAGCACCTTGGCGCCCCGAATGACCTCCGCGACCGCCGGCGTGATCTCCGCCGCCGTCAGCTCGGTCAGCCCTTCCCGCGTCCAGGCGCAGGAACGGTTGCCCGTCGACTCCTCGATCCAGAGATAGGCAATGGCGCTGGTCGCGCCGGGACGCACCTTGATGAGCGAAGTGTCGACGCCTTCGCGGGCGAATTCTTCGAGAATCATCCGCCCGTCGGCATCATCGCCGACCGTGCCGCAAAACGCGGTCTTCATCCCGAGCGCCGCGGCGCCCGCCGCCGCATTACCGGCCGGACCGCCGCCGATGATCGCATGCGAGACCATCCGCACCTTGGTGTCCATCGGAATGAACGGCAAGACCGCGAGATGATCGTTTGATACAAACCCCAATGAGAGATATTCACAACCCGCCATACCAAGATTATAGCACACCCGCTCTGAGATACAAATCCGAAAGTGATGAGAAAAAATGAGAGGATATGATATAATTCTCACCATGAACAAGCTTCGCACCAAGCAGATCTACGAATACCTGAAACAGCACCAGATGTGCTCGTTTGCCGAACTTATGCACGAGTTCAAGGTGAGTTCCGCCACCATCCACCGCGATGCCGACGAACTGTCCCGGCGCGATGCCGTTACCCGGGTCCGCGGCGGACTCGCCTTCAATCGAGCGGAAGCGCCGCGCGACGACACCGCCGCCTACCTCGACCGTGTCATCACCAATCGCAGCGAAAAGATCCTCGCCGCCCGCGCCGCCCTGTCGGTCATCGAAGAGGGCGATATCGTCTTTCTCGACTCGTCCACCACCGTCTACGAATTGTCGCAGCTCCTGCGGGAAGCGAGCTTCTCCCACCTGACGATCGTGACCAATTCCGTGGCGATCATCCAGAATTTCCGCAAGTTCCCCTCCCACTACGTGCTGATCGGCCTCGGCGGCTCCTACGACCCGAACCTCAATTCAATCCTCGGCAGCGAAACGACGGAACAGCTTTCACACATGAACCTCACCAAGGCCTTCATCTCGGCCTTTGGCATCGACGACAAGAACGTGACCACCAACCACGAGCGCCAGGCCGAGCTTTTGCGCCGGGTGCTGGACTCCGCCGACCAGCGCTACCTGATTGTCGACTCCACCAAGTTCGGCCGCCGGGGCCTGTACCGAATCTCCTCCCGCGGCGGCTTCAACGCCATCTTTTCGTCCCGCCGAAAATAACGCGGCCTTGCGAATGAAGGCACTTTCGGCGGAACGCCGGGAAGCGTCAATAGCTTTCGCGAAGATGGGTTACCGAAAATGCGCGCGCAAAAGTCGTCAGGTCGCAATCCGTCTTGGGGACAAACTTAAGCGTCACCGGCCTGCCCGGCAACAAGGTAAAGCTGTTGTCGGAAAATTCACCCGGCACGCCTTCGGCATTCGCCCACACGAAAAACGCCGGCTTATCCGTCTTAAGTTCCACTTCCACGGGGACAGTCCCCACATTTTTGGGGACAGTCCCCGCATTTTTGGGGACAGTCCCCTTCGGTTCTGTAATCGAATATGAAACTTTTGCCGCGGAAAGCGCACAATCCTTAAACTTTCCGAAAAACCAGTCGTTTTCGAAGCGCCGTCCGGCCCCTTCCAGCACCAAATGCACAAACGCATCCTTCTCCGGAATCAGCCGCCCGATTTTCAGCACCGAATCAGCCGCCACCTCCCCTTGCAGCTGCTCCGTCTTCAAGAGCTCGCCCGCAAAGCTCCAATGCTCAACCGCCACCTTCACCGGCACCTTTGCCGCCAGGTCATTGAGCACCACAATGTCGCCTTCGTGCGTCCCGACCACGGCGAGCGGCGCATAAAAACGCCGCGCCTGATAATGCAGATGCTTCCACTTGGCAAAACCGCGCTCGCCGCCATATTCCAGACTGCTCCAGCTTGCAACCGGCCACATGTCATTGAGCTGCCAATAAAGCGTGCCCATCGTCCGCGGCCTTAGAGTACGCCAGAATTCGACCGCCGTCCGGATGGCCAGCGCCTGCTGCACCTGTGAAAGATAGAGCATCGCCTCGGTATCCTTGGGCAGCTGAAAATAACGCTGGAAATTGTTGCGGATGATCTTGTTGCCACCGGTATTCTTCTGATGCCATTCGAAATCCGGCGCCCCGGACTTCAGCTGCCCTTCGCCACAAAAAGTCTTCGCCACCTCGCGCGACGAAAAGCTCTGATAGCCGAACTCGCTGCAAAACCACGGCCGCGACTGGTAATACTGCTCGAACGGCTGCGTATCATGCCAGACCTGCCAATTGTGCATGTCGCCCGACGCATCGTTCTTCCAGTTGTCCGCCAGACTGCCCGGACCCGCGCACGGCGAGCTCGGCCAAAAGAGCCGCGTCGGATCGTACATCGCCACCATCTCCGCCGACAGCTGATGCCGGCGATGCAAATGCTCCCGATAATACTGCCGGTCCGACTCCAGCTTCGACTCCTTGAACCAGTTCAGCGCCCCGATGCACTCGTTGCCCCCGCACCACAGCGCAATCGACGCATGGTCGCGGAGCCGCCGGAGCTGATGCCTAAGCTCCGCGCGCACGCCCGCCAGGAACCGCTCGTCGCCCGGATACATCGCGCACGAAAACATGAAGTCGTGCCAAAGGAGCAGTCCCAATTCGTCACAGAGCTCGTAAAACTCATCCGACTCGAACTGACCGCCGCCCCACACGCGAATCATGTTCATGTTCGCCGCCGCCGCGCTCGTCAGCAGATCCCGCATCCGCGCCGGCGTCTGCCGCGCGGCAAAAGCATCGCAGGGAATCCAGTTCGCGCCCTTCATGAAGAGCGAACGATTGTTCACCTTGAAGTTCATTGCCCCGTCCGTCCGGTCCACCTCCAGCTTCCGCAGCCCGATTCGCCGCCGAAGCGTCCGCCCCGCCACCGTCAGCTCGTATTCGTAAAACTTCCGCTCGCCCGCGCCATTCGGCCACCACAGCGGCGGATGGTCGATCGCCAAGTCATTGGTCACCGTGAGCGAACGCCCCGTCGGATCCGTCGCCTCCACGACCACCTTAAGGTCGCAATGCGTGAGGTCGTCGTTGAACCGCTGCGTGGAATAGACATAGTCGATCTTACAGTCGTCAAACGCCAGCAGCTCCACCTTTCCGCAAGGCCCGACCGTCATCTGAATCGGGCCCCAGTCCCAGCCGGCATGGCAAGCCGGCTTGCGGATGTAGGCCTGAAACTCGTTGTCCGCGACCGGCATGACGTTCATCGGAAAATGATGGTCGTAGTTGCGGGCGATTTCCGCCGCCCGCGCCTTCGCCGGATGGAAGCTGAGCGTAAGTTCGTTTTCCCCCCGCCGCAACCAGCGCTTGACGTCATATTCCCAGCGCCGGAAACGGTTGTCGGTCTCACCCAGCACCTGACCGTTCAAGCTCACCGTCGCAAAAGTATCGACCGCATCGAGCCGCAGCCACACCGCCCGTTTGCCCAGCACCGCCTCATCGCAATCGAACTGGCGCCGAACCGTCCATTCGCGGTCGCCCACCCATTGGATGTTCGTCTCGTTAGAGCCAAAATAGGGGTTGACCATCTTGCCCGCAGCCAGCAGCGCGCTCTGCACGTCGCCCGGCACCGAAATCGGGCACTCGACCGGCCGCCCCGCCGCATCCGTTCCCGTAAGCTGCCACGCTCCCGCCAGATTCAGCTCGCAATGCAGCGAAGCCGCCGCCAGCACCATCCCCAATCCCATCATATCGCCTCAACCTCCAACCTCGACCGCGCTCACAGCGAAGTCTCGACAAACTTTTCGGCGGCTGCCTCCGCCGTTGCTCCTTGCGGCTTGAGCGAGCCCCAATAGCGAACCTGCGGCCCCGTCACGCCGTCGAACTTCAAGTCGCGCAAATCCAGCGATTCGATCCACGCGCCCCGCACCAGATTCCGAACGGGCGAGCGAAACGAAATCGACGACTCCTTAAAGACGAGCTTGAGCGGCGCGTCGGCGGTCCCGTATGCGCAAAGCGGATATTTGACCCCTTCGAGATGGACGTTTTCAAAAGTGACGTCGTTAAGCCCCATGCCGCACTGCCAGCGCTCGTTGCCTGACAAGTTGTAATGCAGAAACTGCTCGACGCCGCGGAAGCGACAATTGCGAAAGACAATGTCGGACGACACTTCCCGGGTCTTCTTGCCGGTGAAGAACGTGAAGAACGACAGCGTGGTGCGGCGCCCCGCCCCGGCCGGCGTCCGCTCCTGCCGGCGCTCGGCTTCGCTCAGCGACCACCGATGCGGATTCTCGCCCGGGGCCTGGCCCCAGCAGTTGTCGACGAAAATGCGGTTGCCGCCAATGCGAAAGAGATTGCAGGAAGTGTTGAGGTCGCAATTGCGAATGGTCCAGTCGTGATTGCCGTAACCGGCCAGGCAATCGTCGCCGGAGTGAAGGTGGCAGTCCTTAACCTCAATCCGATCGCACCAGAAGAAATCGAGCGCATCGTGGCCGCCATTGACCGTCACCTGCTCGACCTTGATGTCGGCGGAATGCTGGGCATAGAGCGAGAAGTTGCCGGCGTCGAGCACCGAATAGCCCTTCAGCAGGATGTTGGTGGAGTTGTAGATGGAAATCGCGTGCGGACCGCGGAAGCCCTCTTCGCCCGTCGGATCGTAGCAATTGCGCCCGTCGATCAAGCTGCCCTTTTCGCCGATGATGGCGACATTGCGGGCGCCCAGCACCCGAATCATCGCGTTCGCCCAGCGATTGGTCGCGCGCCCCGACCAGTTCTGCCCGCCGAAATCCATCATGTAGTCGTCGGGGTTGCGGCTGCCGCGCAAGACCGCCCCGGCCTGGAGATACAGCTCGACATTGTCCTTAAGCCGCACCGAAGCAATGTCGTGAATCCCGCGCTCGACCGTCACGCGCCCGCCGCCTTGGGCCGCCACCTGATCGATTTTCGCCTGCAACGCGGCAGTTGCCGACCCCGACCCCGGCGTCGGCGCCGCCGCCACCGTCAGCGCCGAAACCATCACCAGCGCACCCAACTGATTCTTCACCTTCATTTCCCGTGACCGTCCTTTCATTTGCCCTTCGAAACCTTCACCAGTTCCAGCTGATCGACCCAAACCGCCTTCGCCGCCGGATTCTCCAGCCACTTCGACTTGTCAAACCGGCCAAAGCCCAAATAGACGTATTCATTGGGCTTCGGCTGCCAGTCGAAGATCTCCACCCACCGGTAGTCGGCGCCCAGTTCCGACGCCTTCACCGAGCGCAAATGGCTCTTGCCCGGCGTGCTGAGCCCGAGATCCAGCACTTCGCCGTCCGTCGCCGTCGGATCGATTCGGGCGCGAAGGCGCAGCCGGTAGGTCGCGCCGTCATCATGCCCGAAGCACTCCGACGGCAGGTACGCCACCCAATCGCCGGAAAAGGCATTGCTAAAGCGCAGCGCCTTGCCGCCATTCGCCGCCGGGTCGGCAACCGGCTTCGTCTGAAAGCCCGCCCAGACCGTCAGCGCCGCTTCGGCCTCGGCCGTGACCCGGTCGCTCGGCGGCCAGACATAAGCCGGGTCGGCATAGCGCCGCCACTGCTCCAGGAGCCGCTTCAGGTCCGCCACCCCGCTTTCATGGAGCGACAGCGAATAAGGCAGCTTCTCGATCGTGTCCAGCGAAAACCGGGCGAGCGTGCGAATGCGCGCATCGGGAAACGGCCGCGACATCGCCGCGAGCCGATAGGCGTTGCGCTGCAAGATCGTCATCGTCACGCTGAGCGCCCCGAGCCGCACGTGCCGCCGATAGACCGGATCGTCGCGGACGGCGTTTTCCGCCTCCCGCCACCACCGTAGCGAACGGTTGAGGAACTCGTCGGGGATCGCCGGGTGATTGAAGCGTTCCATGATCAGGAGCGGCGACTTGACGGGATCGCGCGGCAAGTCGTGCAAGGCGTCGATATATTCGCGCACGAACGGCGCGGCCGCGCCGTAATAGCCCGCAAGGAAGCGGTCGAGCAGCCGATCGAAATCCTGGTCGGGATTCCACATCAGCTTGGCGAGCACCCAGGCCTTGAGCTCGGAAAAATCCCCATGACGGGAATTGTGGACGCCCTCTTCGAAAATATAGCGCACCTTATGCTCCCGGAAGAACTTGAGGTTGCCCTGCAGGGAGCGCAGATTGGGATAGGGGTGGAAATAATCGTTGAAGTCGGCGACATAGTCGAAGACATAAAGGTGGTCGGTCAGCTTTGACCACCCTTTAATGTCCTTGACGAACTGCACATTTTCGGCATAGGCGCTCTCGGGGATCGGCCGAGAAAAGTCACATTCGATCGGACAAAGATCGACGACGACATTCGGATGCAGCCGAGTTCTCTTCGGCGGATGGCGCGTCGTCTCATAGGCCAACAAACCCACTTTGCGATCAGGGTAAACCTTCACCAGCCGCTCGGCAACCGCATTGACAAACCGAACTTCAGTACCGGCAGTCGACCCCTCCTCCGCGTTCACCGCCTTACAGTTCGCACACTGGCACAAAGTCTTGTTGTCATTATGAGAAACGGAATATATCCAGCAGTCTTGCGGATCGGCGGCGGCCATCGCGAGCAGATTGGAGACCACCACTTCCAGCACTTCGGGATTCGTGAGACACGGCTGCGGTTTCACCCGCTGGCGCTTGCCGTTCACTTCCGCGAAATATTCGGGGTGAGCGTCAAAATAGCGCTCCACTGGCAACAGCTTGCCAAAGCTATGCCCCTTGAGCTCCGCCCCGTATCGGAACCGGTCGCGTCCGTATTTGGCCGACAGCTTTCCCCACCGCGCCGAATTCTTGCGGAGACGCGCGGCAAACTCAGGATTCCAGATCGTATCGTGGAAAAACGGCTCGCGCAGTTCGAACGCCGGCACCTCACGGTCGTTCAAGGTGGCGGGAAGCGCGAATCGCGCCAGCTGCGGCACCACCGTATGCCAGCTCGCGAACCAGCCGATGCCGCCGTAAGTTTCCAAAAGCTCGTAGACGCCGTAGAGAACGCCGCGTTCGGCCGAACCGCGCACCCGCACCTGCCCGTTCTCCACCGAAAGCCGAAAGCCGTCTTCGCCCAAGCCCGGCTCGGTACCGCCGAGATACACGGCCTTCGCCGGCGTCACGTTCGTCGCAATCGTCAGCCGCACCCCGGTGAGTTTTTCCGTCCAATCGCGCAACTCTTCGGCCGCGTATTGTATCGCCGCGCCCGGCGCCTTCGGCACCACAATGACATAATCCGAAGTCCGCCCGCGCTCGGCCAGCACCACCTGACGAACCGATTCCGCTCCCCAACCGGCGCCACCGATAAGGGTGACGCCGACAACTAGCACCATCAACTTGGACATAACCTAGCCTTACTTGATGATCAAGGTCAGGCCCTTGCGGGTGCAGTCGGCCCAGATCGTGCTGGTGACGCCATCGTCATTCGCCTCGCAGCTGACCGCACAAGTCTTGGAGCTGCCGCTCGCCAGCGCCAGCTTGGCCGTCAGCTTGGCGGCGAGCGCCGCCGCCTTCGCGTTCGCATCGGTTGCGATCGCCACCTTGCGGTTGGGTCCGATGGCCTGGATCGACTCGATCTTGACCAGCAGTTCGTCGCCCGCCGTCAGCGTCGTCGAAGTAAGGTCGACGCCCTTGGCAAGATATTCGTCGTCGAACGAATCGCCGTCGACCGCCAGCGCCGCGCCGTCGCTGAAATTGACGCCGTAGCCCGAAAGCGCCGTGCGCGTCGTCGCCTTGAGCGCACCCTCGGTGACTTGCAGCGTGGCGTCTTCGGAAACGACTTCGCCGCAAAGGTCCAAGATGCCCGCGCCGCTCTTCGTGACGGTACCGGTCAGCGTCAGCTTCGAGGCGACCGACATCGTCTTTTCCGCATCGACCTTGATGGTGCCGCCGCTCAGCACATTCATCCCGCGCGTCGGCTCGTCGAGCAAGAAGGAGTCGGTCGCCTCCAGAACGCCCCGGTTGCCGACCCGGATCGCGTCTTTGAGAAAGCCCGCCAACGGGCCGCCCAGGTTTTCCGCCGACGACACCTTCAAAGTCATCTTCTTGCCGTCATCAAGATGCGCGACTTCAAACCGCCCGGCGTAGCTGGAGTTATTGCCCGCCAGCACAAAAGTGCCGCTGTTATACGCGGTCGTCCAGGGCTTGAAGGCAATCGTGCCGCGGCCCTTGATCATCGCATTGATCGTCAAGGTGGTCGCATCATACCCAAAGTAGAAGTAGTCGGGCGACGCGGCATAGCCATCGGCCGCCCGAGTGGTCCCGTCATCATATACGGTAATGATGCCGTCCAGCTCTAATTTCGAAGTGGCATTGCGGTTCACCGACCATTTGGCGCCCGGCGTCAACCGAAGGTCGGAAAATACCTCATGCGCGTATTGCGCCACGTATATTTCCGATCCGAGCAGCAAAACGCCGCCAAAAGTCTCCGTCGCCGTCGGATCGCTGCTCTTCATGAGCAGAAGCGAATTCTTTTTGCTGTCGTCGATATATCGGGCAATCAGCAGATAATCCTCCAACGACTCCTCTTCGCCGACATTCTCCCAGCAGCTGTTCACCGCCAAGGAAGACTGCCCCGAAGGCGGAAGATTCAAAACGTTGGCGCGCTTGGGCATCGTCACCTTTATCTGCGACCGATCGCCCGCCGACTCTTCCGTGAAGACCAGATAGGGCCAGAACTTGCTGTCATTGCTATTGGAAATCACCACGTTTTCCGCCAGTTCGCTCACGTCAACCGGCAAATCAACCAGCGTCCGTTCATGACTTTCGCTGGAACAATACGGAATCGTATCCGTCGATGCGCTCATAAACAAGTCAATCGTCAGCTTTTCGTTGTTAGTCGCCATCAACGACAGCTTCGAATTAACTTTCACCCCCCCCCATCTGCGCATCAGTTACCGCCACTTTAACGCGAGTGCCGTTCGTCACCGACAACTCGTCAATTACCACCGGCTCAAACCACTTGTACTGAGTGTTGCCGCACCACAACTCGGAATTACTCTCCATCACCACCCGATTGGGATTGGAATTGCCATCCAATTTCAACCGATGATAATTGCCAACGTGGATAAGCCCGAGATAATTCGACATATCGCCGGCAAAATAAGTCCAGGCGCCATAAGTCGATGATTGGTTAAACCAGTTGTTCACCTTCAAAACCGAAGTGGCGGGGCCGTAAAACGGGGCGGTGAACTTCACGCCCTGGTAAGCTCTATAATAGTTCTTGACTTCCACCGGGTTGCCGTTGGACGAGTCCACGGTGATCTTGGGCGCCGAAACCACGGCCTCGCCGTTGGCGGTGCCAATCACGATGAACCCGCCGAAGCCAACATATACCTCCGGCAAGGTGACCGACGACGGCGTCTGGAACGCCAGCCAGCCCGCAGTGTTGTCCTTGATGCCCAAATGCAGATTCGGCGCGGTAAATTCAGTCGCGCCCGCCGCTCCGATCGTGGCCGCCCGATCACTCCTGACGAGATAGACATTGTCTTCGGAGAACGGCAAGCCGTCGCCCCAATAGCCGACATCGCAGAGCGTGCCATAACCGCCATAAGTAGTGGCGTTTTTGCCGGTATTTTCAATCTCACTCTTACTGTAAATGGTGCCGGCATCGTTCTTGGCGCCGTTAAACAGCACCTCGGCCGCCAGCACCGTTCCGATCAATAATGCGGATGTCATGATTTTCTCCTTTTGGTGGGTTTTAATGAGTTAGGATTCAAAGTCGATTCGCGCTCCACAATCGTCGCTCCCAGCAGCACCTCCTGCAACGGAGCGGCGGGATTTTCCATGCGCCACAAGAGCAGGTTCACCGCCGCCTGGCCAATTTCCTCGCACGGCTGGATGGCCGTCGTCAGCGGCGGCACGCATTCAGTCGCACACGGATCGCCATTGACGCCCGTGAGCCAGCAGTCCTGCGGGATGCGAATGCCGATGGCCGCCAGCGTGGATACGAGCTGCTTGGCGACATAATCGTTGGAAGCGACGATCGCATCGGGACGATTGCGGCTTTTGAAGAGCGCCCGCGCCCGGCGCACGTCATTGGCGTCCGCGAAGAAAACCGACTCCTTCGACCACTTGAGATTCGCCTCGCTGACGGCGATGGCGACGCCCTGCCCGCGCTTCAGGGAAGTTGGCGCCGGCATCGGATTGGAAATGTAGACGAGCCGTTTCGCACCCCGCCCGATCAAGTGCCGCGCCAGTTCATAGCCGACGCGGATATTGTCGATCCCGACCAAATCATATTCACTGCGCGAAGGCGGCGTGAGAATGTCGCTGTCGACCAGGACGACCGGAATCGAATTGCGCTTGAAGACCGCCAGGATCTGGCGATTGATCTTCTCGCCGTCTTTCAGGAACTGCAGCGGCTGGAAGATGACCCCGCTCACCTGCTCGCGCACGCAGATCTCGGCGAATTCGGCCGCGCGGATCGCCCGCTCCCGCACATCGCCGGCCCCCAGCGACGCCGACAGGATGCGCCAGCCCCGCCCCTGGGCCGCCTGCTCGATGCCGCGCAGGATGCGCATGTAGAACGGATAATAGCCGTCGGGGAAAATGACCGCCAGCGTGCGAGTGGCCCTTTGACTGGCGGCGGTGGCGAGATAAGTGCCGTAGCCGGGGCGGCGAACCACCAGCTTGTCGTTGAGCAAATCGCGGATGGCCGCTTGAATCGTCGCCCGCGCCACGGCAAAGCGGCGCATCAGCGCCCGTTCGCTCGGCATCTTGTGCGCGACATCAAACTTGCCGCTCCGGATTTCCTGCCGGAGAACGGTGCTGATCGTCTGGCTTTTGCTCCTCATCTAGGTCTTATTCGCCGCTTGATGAGTATATTATGCCATTATTCTCTGGCAAATTTCAATCTGGACTAGTCCACTTTTTTAGCGGTGCGGTTTGCCAGAGTGAACGGCTTGCGCCGGAATCAATAATTGGAACGCAATCGGCTTGCGCCGGAATCGAAAAACGGTCAACTTGCGTCCTTATGTGAGGCACAGAGGTTTGTTGGGTTTTCCCTGTGTCTCTGTGCCTCTGTGTTTAAAACGACCCAGCCCAACTGTCGTTTTTAGGCTAAATCGCCTTGCCTTTCCTCGCGCAACCATAGCGCCACGCCTTTCTATCGCCCACGCCCGTCGGCGCGACAGTCAGCCGATAGCCCTCGGGCGCGATCTTCGGATCCACCGTCGCCCGGACAGCCGGATTCGCCACCGCCCCCTTGCCGCGCGTCAGCTTCGCTGGCGCCGGCACCAGCGCGACATCCCCGCCCTCCAGCTCGTCCAGGATCTTCTGCGGCACATTAGTAGTCACCGTCATCGCGCCCCGCCGGAACGCCTCGGCCACCGCCAGCGGACGGTCGATCGTCCAGCAATGGACCTCCAGCCCCGCCGCCAGAATCGTCTGGAAATATTCGGCCGTCGTGATGTCGTCGACATAATGGATGTCAATGCCGTCGGCATGACAGGCCTGACAACGCCGGACGATTTCCTCCGCCGGAATCACCGGCCCGTGGTTTTCGACATACCGCGGCGATTCCGTGCACGCCGACAGCAGATAGGCCTTGTACTCGGGCATTTCCCGCTTGAGCGCGGCCACCGTCTTCGCCCCGAAGGCGATGAAGACCACCTGATCGGGCGTCGCCGTCGGCACGCGGGCGAACGCCGCCTTGATGTCCGGCACCCACTTGGCGGAAGCATCCTCGGCCTTGACCTCGACATAGATCTTGCGGCCCGGCCGCGCCAGGGCGAGCACCTCCTCCAGCCGGGCCGGTCGCGTCGGATCGTAAGCCGAGCCCTTCCACTTGCCCCAGCCGCCGACATTGACTTTTTTGACTTCGTCCCAAGTCACCTCCGTCAGCAGCCGGGAATCCGCGCCGCCCGTGGTGCGCTTTAGGGAATGGTCGTGGAAAGTGCAGAGCGTGCCGTCCTTACAGCGGTAGATGTCACACTCGAAGCCAAAGCCACGCTCGACCGCCAGCTTATAAGCCGGCAGCGTATTCTCCGGCACCGCATGCGACTCGCCGCGATGGGCGATCAGCGTATCGTAGCCCGGCACGGCGGCCAGCGCCGACCCGCTCGCCACCAACAACGACATCATAAGCACATGGTTTTTCATCATTCGTCACTCCTTTTTAAAATCAACCGCGTCCAGGGCGACCGCCGAATCTCGATCACCAGTCGAAAAGATTCCGTACCAGGTGGCAATCGCAAACTTCTTCGGCAGCTGGCCGTCAAACATCTCGGGCTCGCCGCCCCGCGTCCGCGACTCGAAATGCCAGGTGCGCGTGGAAAAATCAAGGGTCAACTCCACCTCCGTCCACTTTCCGATCGGCGCCGCCGCCACCCGACGATCGTCGAAGAACCAGGCGTCCCGCCTGAGCACCAGCTGAATTTGCGCATTGCTGAGCCCCGCCGACTGATTCCAGGTGTCGCGGCAGGCCAGGTTGAGATTGCACCCGTCGGTCAGCGGCTTGACGCTAGCGCGCAGCCGCAGCTTGCCGCCGTCAACGAACATCGAGCTGGACAGCAGCGGCTCGTAACCGGCCTTGAGCCCCGCGACTTCCCGCATCACCATCGCCACCCTGCCCTCGCCCGGATCCTCGGCCGTCGCCGTCATCGCCGAGACGACCGTCGTATAAGGCTGAAACGGCACCAGCAGGTTGTTCATGGCCGCCACCGCCGTCGCGCCCGGCTTGCAGTTCTCGAAGTCGACGCGCCCATGCTCGCGCTTCATCATCGGCGCAGTCGGCGCATCTTCGAACTTCTCCCAGGTCACTTCTTCCGCCCGCGCCCGCCAGGCGGCGTCGCGCTTGAAAACTCCCGCCTCCGTCCAGTCGAACTCCTTGAAGCCCAGCCGCAACGCCGGCGAATCCGGCTTAAGCCGCCAGTCCCCTTTCGCCGGATCGACGAACTTCGGATCGGCAATCAGCGCCTCGCGATCGTGCCCCTGCCGGCGCCACCCCTCCCAGTCGAGGCCCTTGAACGCCGGCCGCTTCAGCACGCCGCCGGTGCCGGCCGGCCAATAGAGATTGGCCTCGGCGACGATGTTGGTAAGCTCCGACTCGGTGCCGCCGCCCCGCACGCAAATGGCCTGCGGATCCGTCCAGTAGAAAATATTGCGTAGCATCCGAAGCGTAATGTGATCCTCGCTGCGCGAGCGGTTGAGCGCCGCCACCCCGAAGTTGACGCAGAGGTTGTTTTCAAAGACATTCTCCTCGCCGAAATGCTGCTGCAACGCGCCCGAGCGGCAGTCGGCGACGAGATTGGACGCGAACAGATAGCCGGTCGAGCCCTCGTCGGCATAGAGCCCCCACGCCGGCGAGCCGTTGTCGCGATAGCCGTTGACCGCCCAGACCCAGTTGCGGCAGACCGTAGAGCCCGGCGACTTGCCCAACGTATAGACCGCCGCCAAGTCCGAAAGCCGCCCCTGCCCGATATGGTGGATGCGGTTGAAGTCGACATGGTTGTTGCAGTTGGGCGTGTCGTGATAGCCCCAGGTCCAGCCGACGCTGACCCCGGTGTAGTTGAAGTCGTAAATGTCGTTATGCACGACCGAAGTGTCGCGCGCGTGCGCCACCAGCACGCCGACCCCGCCTTCCAGCGTGCGCCCGCCGTGACGGACAATCGAATCGCGCACCGTGATCCGCTCCGCAAAGGTGTCGCGCCGCCGACCGTGCCAGCAGTCTTCGCCGATGTAGATGCCGCCGGCGCCGGTATCCTCGACGAGCGTATGCTCGATAAGGCAGTCGCGGCAGCCCTTGCCGAACCAGATGCCGTGCGCCCCCGTATGCGCGACCCGGCAGTTGCGCAAGACCACGCCTTCAACATTCGCAGCGGAAATCGCCGCCGCCTTCACCTGAAAGCCCGCCTGATAGTTCTTCGAGCCCTCGCGCGACATGTCCCAGAGCGTATGCTCGACCGCCAGATTCTCCCAGACGACGTTGCGGCAGCGATCCAGCTGAATCGCCTTTTCGACCGTCGCGGAATAGGCCGTCGTCGATTCGAGCTTTTCGCCGGGCCGCGGCCGGTAGAGAATCACCTGCGCCTTTTTATCCCAGAACCATTCGCCCGGCGCGTCGAAGGCGGCGCGACAGTTCTCGTAAGTGTAGCGCGGCCGCGTCCGGCTCCACTTGAAGAGACTGTACTGCATGTTCGTCGCCAGCGACACGAGCCCGCTCGCCTCGTCGTAATCCCGAAGCCGCGCGAGCCCGTTGTCCCAGCTCTGCCAGAAGGTGAAGAGCACGTCCTGCCGCTCGTCGGCCGGCGTCGCCGCCAGCTTCGCCAAGTCCTCGCGGTCGCCGTAGAAGGCCCGCTTCGAGTCGGTCGCCTCCTCGCGCAGATAATGATAAAAGGCGTTGGGCTCGCGGGCATTGACCGCCCGGCGCCCGTTGACGAACAGCAACCGGACTTCGCGGCGCTTCGGCACCGGCGCCGTCCAGACGCCGTCCGCCCGCGCCGAGAACCTGAGCGGCAGACCGAACTCCAGCACGGCCTCGCCGCCGTCGCCGACAATGCGGAGATTGGAGTCTTCAGGCCCCAGGCGAATGGGCTTATCGTAATAATAGACGCCCGGCGTCAGCTTGAGGGTGATGACCTGATTCGTGCCGAAGACTCCCGCCGCGCGCATTTCGCGGACCATCGTCAGCGCCGGCGGCAGCGAATAGAGCCCGCCCGAATGCGACAGCCGCAGCGTATCGCCCAGCGGCCGATCGGGCTTGAGCACCGCCGGCGAAGTGGCGATCAGCCCCTCCGTGTCGGTCACATTGAAGAAGACCGAACTGGCCGTCGCGGGCACCTCCGCTTCCACGCGGCCGGCCGTGAGCCGCGCCGCCGCCCGCTGCCAGCGCCGCAGCCGCCAGGGACCCTGATCGTCTTCCGTATAAACGAGTTCCGCCCGCTTCAGCGCCCGCCCGGACGCCTGCACCGCCGCCGAGGCGACCCCGCCGCGCATTTGAATCGCGCCCACCCGCGCCAGCGCCCGGCCGCCGCGCAGAATCGAATCGGCGAACGCGGCGATTTCCGGCACCGCCACCCCGTCCGGAAAATGGTTGTGCGCCATCGGCACCCGAACCGCTAGGCACGGCTCCGACTTCGCCAGCGCCAGCATCCGCTGCCAGCTGCCGAACTCAAAGACGATGTCATTGGTACCGGTCGCCCACAGGATCGGCGCCGCGATCTCCGGCACATAATGCTTCGGATCCCACAGTTCCAGCCAGCGCCGGGTCTCGGCCGGATGGGCCTTGAGCGAAGCCATATACGGCGTAAAGGTGTCATAGAACGCGCAACCGTAGACCGGCGCGGCGAATTTAAGGCGCCGGTCGACGGCCGCCGTCAGCATCGTGAGGAAACTGCCCCAGGAAATGCCGGTGATGCCGATGCGCTCCGGGTCGACGCCCGGCAGCGACCGCAGGAGCGAGTGCGACAAGATGACGTCCGCCACCGCCTGATAGGCCCACTGGTCCTCCACCGGCCCGAGCGCGTTCCGCCAATCATGCAGCCGCCCTTCGCCGACGGGGCCGCCGCCCGGCAGCCGTTCCCAGTCGCCCTTGACCCGGCACGGCATCGTGCCGGTGGTGTCCATCGCGATCGCCGCGTAGCCGCGCCGGTTCCAGAGCCGCACCCATTCGGCAAAGGCCGTGCCGCCGCCCCCGTGCACCAGCACCATGCCCGGCACCGGGCGGCCGTCGGCCGCCGCCGGCACTCCGTAGTAGGCGAAAAATCGCGTCGCCTGACCGCGGCAGTCAAGACCGTCGACCAGCACCGCGCTGAGCCCCGCTTCGGCGAATTTCGCCGGCGCCGGCGAAGTCTTCGGCGTTTCAAAGACCCGGGCATTCCACTGAACCGGCACCGCCGACGACGCCGTGCCCGCCGCCAGCGCCGCCGTTAACGACAATATCCCCCACCTCATCGCCGACCTTTCACGACTGACGGCGACGAAGCACCTGCCGGCAGCTGAACTCGCCGGTCTCCTCCAAGACGATTTCAAACGGCGAATCCGCGCAGAACGCCGCGTTCAGCAGCCGCGTCGCCGCGCAAAGCCCCTTGCCGCCGGGAATCTGCCGCCGTTCAAGATGCTTGAGCCCCGGACAGGCACGCACCGTCAGCACCGCCCCGTCGGCAGTCGGCTCCAGCGAATAGTCGGCCCCCTCGCGGTCGAGATAGTACTTCCACCACGCCAGCAGTTCCGAAGGGTCGCCCTTGACCAGCTTCTCGTGCAGCGTCCGATAGACCTTGGTGCCGGTATTGTAGAGCACCTCACGAGCCGCCTCCTCGCCATAGTGCTCCAGCACGTAATTGTAACCGTCAAGAATGGAGGCATGAAAATCGCGATGGAGTTCCCCCTGCGATTCATACCTCAGCACCGCCCCGCGCCTGTCTGCCATATCCGCCCTCCTTACCGTTGCCGCAAGCGGGCGATCAGCTCGCCCAGCTCGTCATAGACTTCATCCGCCCCCGCCAGCTCCTCGCGGCGGCCATAGCCATAGGTGACGCCGATGGTCGCCATCCGATTGGCCTGCCCGGACTCGACGTCGCCGCGCGTATCCCCGACCATCACCGCCGTCTGCGGATCGATGTTCAGCTCCTTCAGAAGCCGCGCCAGCAATTCCGGCTTCTTGTACTTGACTTCCAGCGAGTCGTAGCTCCAGATGCCGTCAAAAAGCCGGTCCCAGCCGAACTTGCGCGCAATCGCCTGCGTCGGCGCATGCCGCTTGTTGGTGACGATGTAGATTTTCGCGCCCCGGGCCTTCAACGCCGACAGCAGCTCCTCCACCCCGGGATAGGGCACCGTGTTCGGAAACCCGCTCTCGTCGTAAAGCGGCTTGAACCGCTGCAGCAGCTCCGCCACCAGTTCCGGCGTGGCGTCGGGATAAAGGTCGTAAGTGACCTTTTCCAGCGTCGGCCCGATCGAAAACACCTCGTCAAAGCGCGAAAGATCGCGGCCCATCGCCGTAAGCGCCCCCCGCCAGGCGAGCCGGATGTCCTCGCCCGTTCGCGCCAGCGTCCCGTCCAAGTCGAAAAACCAGTTTCTGATCATGTCTGAAATTCTCCTTCGCATTCGGCAATCGCCGCCAACACCGCCTCGGCGTCTTCCGCCAGTTCCAAGCGCTCGATGAGGTCGCTGCCGTGCGCCAGCATCGCCAGCCGCGCCAGAATATGCAGATGCGCCTCGTGATCGGTCGAGCAAATCAGGAAGAAGTGGCGCGTCCCCTCCCCGTCGGGAGCCCCGAAAAAGACGGGGCGCAAGCTGCGGCCATAGGCAATGAACGACGACTCGAAAAGGTAGGGATCGTGAAAGCGCGGATGCAGCAGCGCCACGCCTTTGCCGATGGCCGTCGACGCCGCCGCCTCGCGGTCCACGAGCTCCTTGAACAGCCCCTCGGCGTCATAGACCTTGCCGCCGCGCTCCGCCAGATCGGTCATGTCGCGCAAGATGCCGCCCTTGCCCTTGGCCGTCAACTCCAGCGAAATCGTCGCCGGCGAAAAGAGCGCGCCGACACCCCAGTCCGACTTCTGCGCCCGCCGGTTTTCATCCATCATCAGCCGATGCTGCGCCTTAAGCTCGCGCTCGCCGGCCGCCAGCAGATTGCGCTGCGCCCATTCGTCCAGCGCCCGATGCTCGAAATACCATTCGTCGCCACGCTGCTGCGCCGGAAGTTCGCCGCGCTGGGCGAAATGCTTGAGCTCATTGGGCTCCAGGTGCACGTGCTCGGCCGCCTGCCGGAGATTGAGCATCGGCAGACTCATCGCCGCGCCCTCCGGCAAACCCGCACCAGCGTCGCCACAATCAGATCGTCAACCGCACCGGCACTGGACACCGCCCGCTCGCGCAGCCGCATGAACCGCGCCCGTGCCGAGCGCAATTCTCCGAGCGACCAATAGCGCAGGAACTCCTGCTGCTTGCGCACCGCCCACGAATTCGACCCCGGCGCGCCGCCCGCCGCCTTGAGCTCGACCAGCTGCCGGAAGAAGCGCTCCACCACCGTCGTCACCAGCACGGCGAAGCCGTTTTCGGACTCGAACTTTTCCACCGCGCCCATCAGCGCCCGGAGATCACGCTTCCCGAGCGCATCGGTAATCGCCCAGATTTCCGGCTCCACCCCGACCCCCGGCGAAGTGACCGCATCGATGGCCGCCGCGGTGATCACCGTCGACTCGGCGCCAAGATAATCGCGCAACTTGGCGAGCTCGTTAAGCTGCGAGCGGGCGTCCAGCCCGACTCGGGCGACGAATTTCTCCGCCTGTTCGCGCTCGAACTTGAGGCCCATTTCCTGCGCCGCGTCAATCACCCGCACCGCGGCGTTGCGCGCCGCCTCCCAGGGCTTCTCCGCCGCGAACACCAGCATCTCCGCGACCCCCGCCAGCCGCCGGGCCAAGGTCGAGGTCTTCAGCAAATGCGGCCCCGACAGAATGAACTGCTGGTTTTCAGGCAGCGGCAGCGCCGCCAGCCGGTCGGCAAACTTCTCCAGCGCCGCCTTGACCTCTTCCGCGGCGGCCTTCTTGCCGCCGCCCCCCGGGAGGAAATGGACATTCTTCCACCAGGTCACCTTGCGCGGGTCGAACATCGGCGGCGTCGAGAACGACTCGTCCGCCAGCCGCAGATCCCGCAGTTGCAGCTCGGCGTTGGTGGATTCCCGCGAGTCGATGACCTCCAGTCCCGTGCCGTCGCCGACGAACTTCTTCGCGGCGGCATCCACGAGAAAATCGTCTTCGCCGATGATGACGTGCAGATTCATCGCCCGCTCCTCAGACAGCCGCGCCCCAGGCAGACCGCCCCCAGCAGCAGCATACCGAGCGAAATCGTCTGCGAAATCGAAAACGGCCCCACCGCCGCGCGCGGATCGCCGCGCAGGTATTCGATGCCGAAGCGAATGACCGCATAGCCGCACAGATAGAGCCCCAGAATGCCGCCGTCGGCCAGCTTCCGCCGCGCCGAAGCGCCCCGCAGCCTGAACCAGGCCCACATCAGCGCGCCAAACAGGCACAGGAGCGCCACCGCCTCAAAGAGCTGCGTCGGCAGCACGCTCACCGCCCGCTGGCCATGCTCGAACCAGCTGGGGCTCCCTTTCGGAAAAGTGACCGCGCACCATGCCGTCGAGTCCTTGCCGTAGCAGCAACCGTAGAAAAAACAGCCGAGCCGCCCGAACGCATGCCCCAGCGGCAGCACCGCGGCAAAGAGATCGGCGAGCGCCAGCGGGCGCTCGCGACGGGCGATGCACCAGCCGAAGAACACCAGGATCGCCAGGATAAGGCCGCCGTAGAACATCAGCCCGCCCTGGTCCACCCGAATGAGCTTTTCGGGATGACCGGCAAACTCCGACGACCAGTGCTCGATCACATAGGCGATGCGGCTGCCCGCCACCCCGCTGACCATCAGCGCCAGGATCAGATTCGAAAGGTCCCTGCGCGCGCTCAAAGCCTCGATCAGCCGCCAGCAAAGCAGAAACCCGACCGCCATGCAGGCGCCGTAGGTCTTGAGATGCAGGAAACCGAGATCAATCAGGTCCGGGAACATAGGCCGACAATCCACTCGTAAACGATGACCGCCCCTTCCGCGACCGCCGCGTAAGTCGCGGCGATGCGAGTCAGCAGACAGTCACCCAATTGCGAAAAGGTAAGCGGAGTCGTCGACGCCAGCCAGGCGAGGACGATGGCGACGTTCGCGAGAAAGATGAAAGTCCAGGAAAAGATGCGCCCGTAAAGCTTGACATCCGGTTGCCGCTCGCCCAGCGTCTCCAGCGTAAACAGGATATGGAACGCCCAGGTGAACCCGATCAGGAACATCCACAGCGGCAGGAACGGCAACGGCCGCAAGAAGGCGGAAGTGATGAGCGCCGCCACGATCACGACAAAGGTGTAGAACGGAAAGAAATACGGCGCCAGCGTAATCAGCAGGTTGGTCTTGGTCAGCCGCACGCTGCCGCCGGTTTCGCTCACCCGCACGTCGGTCGGACGCGCCCCGAAGCAGAGCCCCCAGAGCGCATGCGTCAGCTCATGGCCGAGCACATACGCCTTGACCGGATGCGAGAGCGCCATCCAGGCGAGCGCAAAGGCCATGATGCCGCCGAAAAGCGCCACCGACTCGGCACTGAGCCAGCCGGAATCACCGGCCGCAATCACCACCGCGTCGCCAAACGCCAGCGACACGCTCCAGCACATCGGCAGCAGCGCGATGCCCGTCAGCATTCGCAGAAAACCCGCCATCAGTCCTTTTGGTCAAAGATGAAGATCAGCTCCCCGGGGAAGACCCGCTGGTTCTGCCTGGCGATCGTCTCGATGAAGTCCGGATCGCTGCGAAAACGCTGCTGCTTCGTCAGCAGCTCGTCGATCTCGCGCTTCTTCTCTTCGATCTGCGCCTGCAGTTCGGCATTCTGCCGCTTCAGCGATTCGCTCCGCCGGTAGTCGGGGTATATCAGCAGCAGCCCCCCGATGACAATCAAGAACAGCATTCCATAGGTAAGATATGAAATGACTTTTTCCTTCAAGCCGTCGCTCATGAGGGCTGCCTCCTGAAATTGACCCCGGTCAGACTCACGCCTTGCCGACACTGCCGAACAACTGCAGCTTGCGGACGATGACCGCCTTGATCGCCTCAACCTTGGCCTTGCGCGTATCCAGATAATCCCAGGTCACGATCTGGTCGCGGTTGTGCGCATCGCACTGCTCGTACATCGCGCGCATGCCGGCGCACACCATGTCGGTATGGATGTTCATCTTCGCCACGCCGCGCTCGATCGCATTCCGGAAGTCATCGTCCGACAGCCCGCTGCCGCCATGCATGACCAGCGGGCACTTGATCGCCGCGTTCAGCTCGGCAATGCGCTGGAGCTGAATGCAGGGCTTGGACTTGTAGACGCCGTGCGCGTTGCCCACGGCGGCCGCCAGCGCGTCCACCCCCGTCTTGGTCTGGAAATCGACCGCCTCCTCGACCGTCGTGTACTGACCGTTCCTGTCGTCGCCCGACTGCGCGAGCCCGACATGGCCGATCTCGCCTTCGATCGTCGCCCCGAAAGCGTGCGCGATCTTCGTCATCTCCTGCGTCTCGGCGATATTGGTCGCGTAATCCTTCGCCGAGGCGTCGTACATAACCGACGAATAGCCCTCCTTCAGCGCTTCCAGCGTCTTTTCGAAAGTAAGGCCGTGATCGTAATGGACCACCACCGGCACCGACGCGCGCTTCGCCGCCGCAATCAACGCCGGCGAAATCAGCGGCAAATCACCATACGGAAGCAGAATTTCCGCCGTGCCGATGATAATCGGGCTGCGCAGCTCTTCGGCAGCGGAAATCGCCGCCTCCAGCATGTCCGTGTCATGGGTATTAAAGAGACCGACGGCATAGTGCTCCGCCTTGGCCTTCTTCAAAACAGCGTCAAGATTAACCAGCATTTCAAACCACCTTTCTGACTTTTGATACCTTGTGTCACCAAGACCTTACAGCTCCACCTTCTTATAGTGCGGCACCAGCCCCTTCATGCAGCACCAGCCGACGAGATAGGCGACGGCGCAGTAGCCGAAGAGGATCATGTAGCCCGCCGGCTTGCCCTCGAAGCCGAGGAACTGGAAGGCCGCACCTTGCGACTCGGCATAGGTGAAGAGCTTGCCGGCGCACTTGTTGATCATGAAGCTGCCGCAGCCGGCCGCGAACTGGGCGATGCCCGTCAGCGTGCCGATCGTGGACTTCGGGAACATGTCGCCCACCACCGAGTAGACGTTCGCCGACCAGGCCTGATGCCCGGCGCACGCCAACCCGATCAGGATCGCCGGGAACCACGCCGAAATCGCGCCGAGCGGCTGCGCGCCGAGCGCCAGCAGCGGGAAGCAGGCGAAGATGAACATCGCGACCATCCGCCCTTCGTAGGGATTCATGCCGCGCCGGTCGACCATGTAAGTCGGAATGCGGCAGAGATAGATCGAGACGAAAGTGACGATCGCATAGAGCGTGAAGATGAGCGCCATGCCCATGCCCGACGACGACGCATAGCCGAACTGGTCCTTGAGATAGCCCGGCGTCCAGAAGAGGAAGAACCACCACACGCCATCCGTGAGGAAACGCCCCAGAACGAGCGCCCAGGTCTGACGGAGCGAGAAGGCCTTGGCGAAGGAGATCTTCTTCTCTTTCGGCGCGCCGGGGACGTCGCGCCCTACCCCGGAAACATCGTCGCCGTCCTGGGAAACATCGTCGCCGTCCTGATTGATGTAAGCGAGCTCTTCCGCATTGACGCGCGGATTCTGAGCCGGCTTGCGGTAGAGGAACATCCAGAAGCCCATCCAGACAAACCCCAGCGCACCGATGACGATAAACGCCATCTCCCAGCCGAAATACTTGGCGAGGAGCGGAATCGTCAACGGCGCCGCAAGCGCCCCGACCGACGACCCGGCATTGAAGATCGAAGTCGCGAAGGCGCGGTCTTTCTTCGGGAAATACTCGGCCGTCACCTTGATTGCCGCGGGAAAGTTCCCGGCTTCGCCGAGCGCCAGCACCGCGCGGCAGGCGAGGAAGAGCCACACCGAAACGGTGATGCCCATCATCGCGGTAAAGCCGGCCTTGCCGATCCACTCCGTGCCGACCCCGCAGCCCGCGTGCAGGCAGGCGCCCAAGGACCAGATGAAGATCGCCCAAAGATAGCCCTTCATCGTTCCGAGCTTGTCGATCAGCTTGCCCGCAAAGAGATTGCAGATCGCGTAGATGATCGAGAAGACGGCGGTGATGGTGCCGTAGTCATTGTCGGTCCAGTGGAATTCCGGAGCGATGAAGTCCTTCCAGGTGAGCGACAGCACCTGCCGGTCCATATAGTTGACGGCGGTCGCGAAGAAGAGCAACCCGCAGATCACCCAGCGGAAATTGCTCATTTTGCCTTTGTCCATGACGTATGTCCTCCCTTCGGGGCTTGATTAGAAGCCAAAGTAGCTCTTGGCGTTGTTGAAGGAAATGTCCTCGACGATGCCGCCAAGCCACTTCATGTCGGCCGGAATCTCGCCGTTCTCGACCTCGGCGCCCAGCTTCTGGCAGAGAATGCGCCGGAAATACTCGTGCCGCGTATAGCTGAGGAACGAGCGCGAATCGGTGAGCATGCCGACGAAATTGCCCAGACAACCAAGCGCCGCCAGCGCTTCTATCTGCTTCTTCATCCCGTCCTTCTGATCAAGGAACCACCATGCCGCACCGAGCTGCATTTTGCCGCGGTCCGGTCCCTTCTGGAACGCCCCCATGATCGTGGCGAGCATCTCGTTGTCATTCGGATTGAGCGAGTAGAGGATCGTCCTGGGCAGGGCGTCGGCCCTCTCGAGCCGGTCGAAGAGCTTCGCCAGCGGCTTCGCGCAACGTGCATCGTTGACCGCGTCGTACCCAGTGTCGGGGCCGAGGGTCTTG
>JAZLMR010000009.1:0-19709 GCA_045598785.1 Kiritimatiellia bacterium | reverse complement strand
GTGTTTTTTGGATAGTTGGGGGATGGCGGTCTGTACCTACAAGGGTATGATTCATTGCGGCTCACTTCGTGTTTACAGATCGCCGCATTATTGAAGTAAGGTCTGCGCGGAATCGGCTGATTTTTCAATGTGATTGTTTTGCGCGGTTTGTCGTGGTTCTCCGTCACCTTGCGGACAATTATGAAACTCCATTGGTCTGCACGACTTAGGTACGAAATTGTGATTGGAGATAACGGGTTAGCGGTATTGAAAACCGGTTGTCTCTTAAGCCAATCAGGGAGTTGGACTTATCGTTTGCCCGGTCATAATAGATACGAACCTTCGGGGCTTGCACGGGTAGAGAATGTGGAGAGGAAACTATGGTCCGGGAATTGAATATCTGTCATGATGTATTTATTGCTCTTACGATCTGCTGTAAGTGGCGAAACATCGGCTTAATAGATAAGATTGTGGCGCATCGAGTTATGGCTCCGTTTCCCACTTTTCGCGAAAAGTGTGAAACGGTCGGGCTTGTCTAAGGCGGCATCATAGTCGGCGGCATTATAGCCCGCACGCCTAAAAGCTGTTTGAGCGGTAACGTGGCGGCTGAAAGGTCGGACAAGGGACGCGGCAGTTTTGCCGCGCCTTTTTTGCTAGTTTGATGAAATTTCATTTCTGTTGTTTTTCCAACAGGCAACGCGATCGGAAAAGTTCATAATGCGCGGCGTCGGGAGGAAAGGCGGATTTGGCCGGGTGGCTGGAACGACCTGGAATCCTTAAGACGAAACGGAAAAGAAAATGAGGTGCACTATGAACAAGATCATCACGAAGTCGGTTAAGGTCGCGCTTACGGCGAGCGCGCTCGCGGCGGCGCTCACGGGCTGCTGCCTGTTGGGCTCGAAGGACTGCTGCGGCAAGAAGGACTGCTGCGGCAAGGATCCCTGCGCGTGCTGTTGCGAGAAGAAGTGCGAGGCTAAGAAGACCCGTGGTGTGAACACTTCGATGACCGTCGGGGTCGGCACGGACGGCATTCGCTTCGGCAGCGATTCGAATGTCGGCAGCCACGGCGCGTCCGCGAATGCGAATGCCGGCGTCGGCGCGAACGGCGTGACGGCAGGCGCCGGAGGAGGCGTCAACTAAGCTCATGTTCTCCGGCGCAGGGTCAATCAAATTGCCTTGCGCCGGAGCTGCCAATTAAACTTCCAAAAGCGAAAGGGAGGTGCGATTATGAAATTCTACAAGTGCGATATCTGCGGCAAGATCGGCGCAGCCGTCAAGGATACGGTCGTTGACACGGTCTGGCTGAAATGAGGTTTTTCCAGCCAGGTGAAAGTAGGTTTGGTAAAATATGCGTGTGCGAAAGGTGCGGTGGAATGAATGAAACGATAGTTGCATCCTTGGTTTCGGCGGCGGTTACGCTTGTCGTTATGCTGCTGGTGGTCATGAGGATTCTCAGGCGTTCTAGGAGTGCGCAGACGGAAATTGACGCTGAAAAGCAACGCTCCGAAAGTGCGCTGGCGATCGCGCGGGCCCAGGAGGAGATCCTGAACCATCGGCTGGCGGACAAGGATGAGTCGTGTCGGCAGTTGTTGGAAAGCCGGGACGAAGCGTGTGCCCGGGCGTTGGCGGAGAAGGAGGCGGCCTGCGGGCGATTGCTGGAGGAAAAGGAGGCGGTATGCCGAAGACTGCTTGCGGAGAAAGACGCGGAACTGCGGAAGAAGGATGAAAGCTGCAAGGCGCTTATCGAAGTGAAGACGGCGGATTGCGAAAGGCTTATTCGCGATAAGAATGAGCAGATCGAGAAGCTGATTGTCGAGAAGGAGCGGGCTTTCGCCGAAACGGTCAAGACGCTTCAGGAGCAGTTTGCCAATCTTGCCGAACAGAAGCTGAAGTCGTCCACGGAAGGGCTGTCGGAAATCAATCAGAAGCGCATTGGTGAAATCATCAAGCCGTTTCGCGAGGAAATCGAGCGGTTCCGTCAGGCTTTTGACGAGGACCGGAAGCAGCAGGTGGTGAACAAGGCGAGTTTTGATCAGGCGATTGCCGACCTTGGCAAGCGGGCGTTGCAGATAGGCGTGGATGCGGAGAATCTGGCGAAGGCCCTCAAGTCCGAGTCAAAGACGCAAGGTGACTGGGGCGAGATGGTGCTCTCGAACATCCTGTCCGCGGCCGGGCTCAAGGAGGGCGTTGATTTTGTTCCGCAGGCGCAGGAGGTCGATGCGCAGGGCAATAAGTTGATCCCCGATGTTGAAATACCGCTGCCGAACAATGAGAAGCTGCTGATCGATTCCAAGGCTTCGGTGACGGCCTATCTCGACTATGTGGCGGCGCAGGACGAGGTGGCCAGGGAACTGGCGGTCAAGGCGCATATCGCGTCGGTCCGCAGGCATATGGATGAATTGGCGGACAAAGATTACATTCGGAAGGTGCGAGGTTCGCAGGGATATATCCTGATGTTCATCCCGAACGAGGGGAGCTATCTTCTGGCGATGGAGCATGACCGCAAGCTTGCGACGGACGCTTTCCGCCGTCATGTGATCATCGTCAACCCGACGACGCTTCTGCTGTGCCTGCAGATCGTCGCGTTGCTGCGGTCGCGGGAGGCGCAGAATGAGAATGCGGAGCGGATTTCCGTTGCCGCGGCAAAGATGTATGAGAAGTTTGTCGGGTTCTCGGATACGTTTTCGGACATTGGCAAGCGCATTGAAGGATTGTCGGAATCCTATCGCAAGGCCAATGGACAGCTTTGTGACGGGAATGCAAATGTCGTTCGTCAGCTGGAACGTTTGAAGGAGATGGGGGTCGTCACCACGAAGACAATCAACCGCAGGATGCTTGACGATGCGATGGCGGTTTGAAATGCGTCACGCGGCGCCTGCGCCATTTGACTATTGACCCTGATTTGCGATATACTTTATTCGAAATAAGCACCAATGGGAGAAGCCTATATGGAGACTCAGCAGGGTAAAGGCGGCAATGTGTTCGCAATTGCCACGATGTTTGCACTCTTTTTCATGATTGCATTCGTGACGAATTTTGCCAGCCCCATGGGGGTCATCGCCAAGAACCAGTTCAACGCTTCGAACGCGCTTTCCCAGCTCGGCAATTTCGCGAACTTCTTCGCCTATCTCTTCATGGGCATTCCCGGCGGGCTCATCCTGAAGCGCAAGGGCTACAAGTTCACGGCCCTGACGGCGGTGGCCGTGGGGTTCACGGGGCTTGCGGTGCAGCTCGTGTCGGGTTTCATGAGTTCCTTCCTATGCTACGTGATCGGCGCCTTCATCGCGGGCTTTTCGATGTGCATGCTCAATCTGGTGGTGAATCCGCTTTTGAACACGCTCGGCGGCGGCGGCAACAAGGGCAATCAGCTCGTGCAGTTCGGCTGCTCGCTTAATTCCGTCGGCGCGACGCTGTCGCCGATGGTGCTCGGGATGCTGATCGGCGAAATCACGAAGGACACTTCGTTCGGCAACGCGCGGCCGGCGCTCCTCATCGCGATGGGCATTTTCGCGGTGGCGTTTCTCATTGTCGCGCTGTCGAAGATTCCCGAGCCGCATATGGAGACAGCGGAAGAGCAGGCGGCGCGTCGGTCGGGTCAGACCTCCGTCGTCAAGGACATTGCCGAAACGCTCAAGTTCCGGCATTTCACGCTCGGGGCGATTGCGATCTTCTTCTATATCGTCATTGAAGTCGGTGTGCCGTCGATGGGCATGCTCTACATGACCGATTGCGTCAAGGAGCCGCTTACCGGCACGATCCTGTCGAAAGGTCCGGGGTATGTCGGCGGGGCGGTCGCCGGTTCGGTTTGCGCGGCCTACTGGTTCTGCATGATGATCGGGCGGCTCTTGGGCGGCGTCGTGGGCGGCAAGTTCTCGTCGCGTGCGCAGGTTTCGTTCCTGGCGGCGGTCGGCATTGCGCTCCTGGCGGCGGCGATGTACGCGCCGGTCCGGATGATTACGCTCTTCGGCTATCAGTTCCCGCTGTCGATGGCGTTTATGGTCGCGGTCGGCCTCTGCACTTCGGTGATGTGGGGCGGCATCTTCAACATGGCGGCCGAGGGGCTGGGTAAGTACGTGCCGATGGGCTCCGGGATCTTCATGGCGATGGTCTTCGGTGGCGTCCTCATTCCGGTGCAGGGGCTGGTGGCCGACAAGGCCGGCATTCTCAACGCCTACTGGCTTTCGATCGCGCTGCTGGCGTACGTGCTTTTCTATGCGCTCGTCGGCAGCCGGGTCGCCAAGAAGTGAAACAGGGGGTCTGCAATGCTGAATCAGGATATCTACGATAAGGTAGTCGCGAAGTTCAAGGAGCTTTACGGGGCGGCCCCGGCGGTTGTCGCCTATGCGCCGGGCCGCATTGAGGTTCTGGGCAATCATACCGACTACAACGAGGGTTTTGTCTTCTCCGCGGCGATTGACAAGGGGACGTTCTTCGCGGTTTCGCCGACGGCTGACGATTCGGTTGAGATTTTCGCCACCGACATCGGCGCGGCGGGCGAAGCGTGGTCGGGCAAGCTGGCCGAGGTGAAGAAGGTCGAGGCGGGCGCGACCTGGGCCAACTATCCGCTCGGCACTTTCGCGTGGCTCTTTGGCGGCAAGCCCACCGAGGCGAAGCACGGCTTCAAGGCGGTTTTCGGCGGCAACATTCCGCTGGGCGCGGGCCTCAGCTCTTCGGCGGCGCTGGAGATGGCGACGGCGCTGGCGCTACAGAAGCTCTACGGTACGACCTATAATCCGACGGAGCTGGCCAAGATCGGGCAGAAGGCCGAGCATACCTTTGCGGGTTGCCCGTGCGGGCTTCTCGATCAGGCCTCGTCGATGTACGGCAAGGCGGGCGCGCTCGTAAAGAGCGATTTCCGCACCAATCAGTTCGAGAACGTGGAGCTCGGGCCGTCGGTCGCCTTTATGATGGTCAAGTCCAATGCCAAGCACGCGCTGGTCGATGGCGCGTATGCTTCGCGCCGTCAGGCCTGCGAAGACGCGGCCAAGTATTTCGCCAGTGTCCTGCGCAAGCCGGTTACGCACTTGCGCGATGTCACCATGGCCGAGTGGGTGCTTTACCGCGGCGGGCTTTCCGAGACGACGGCGAAGCGCGCGGTGCATCCGATCGGCGAAGACGAGCGCGTCCTGCAGGGCGCGGCGCTGTTGGCGGCCGGTGACCTGAAGGCGTTTGGCGCGCTGATGTACGATTCGCACGAGTCGAGCCGCAATTGGTTCGAGAACTCCTGCGAGGAGCTGGATGCGATCGTGGATGCGGCGAAGGCGATTCCCGAGGTCTACGGCGCGCGGCTTTCCGGGGGTGGTTTCGGCGGCAGCTGCTGTCTGCTGGTGGAGCCGGCGGCGGCGGACAGGATCGCCGCCCAGATTACCCGCGAGTACCAGGCGAAGTTCGGCGACGAGCCGACTTGTTCGCTCATTCAGCCGTCGCAGGGCGCTCAGTTGATTTGAACAATCAGGAAACAACCAATGCACACAAAGAAGATGGTATCGGTTCTTGCGGCTTCGCTGGCGGTAGCGCTGGCGGTAGCGCAGGAAGAGGAGGTTCAGGAGCCGGCGGCCAAGCCCGCGGCGAAGGCGGCGGCCGGCACTCGGTTCACCGCGCTGCCGCAATGCAAGTTCGCCGAGGGAGCGGCCGAAGTGCTTAAGCCGGCGGCGGAAGCGTGGCAGGCGGTGGAGGAAGGCAAGTTCTATCCGCTCGGCTCGTCGTTCCGCACGCAAAACCGCGGCAAGCTGGAGGTGGCGTTCGGGCCGGAGTCCAAGGCCGTCATCTCGGGCGATTCCGCGTTCAAGCTCCGCGAGCAGGCGTTTGGCGGCAAGTCGCGCACGCTGGAGCTGGTCAAGGGCACGGTGGAGCTGGATCTGGCCGACAATCTGCCCAAGGGCGCGTTTTTCGTGTCCACGGCGGGCTTTATGGTCAAGAACCTGGCCGGCGAATCGCGGTATGTCTACGAACCCACGGGTGACGGCGAGAAGGTCACGGTGCGCTGCGTGACCGGTGCGCTGGGTATCGAAGGCCGCCATTTCGACATCCCGGTGATGCATGCCGCCGACGAGATCGTGGTGCGTTCCAGTCATGACTTCCTCTCCACCTGCCTTTCGGGGACGAGCGGCGACTACATTGTGCGGCTGGACCAGGGCGTGCGGGCGAAGGATCAGGTCGGTGACGACGCCCAGATTCGCCAGGTCGTCGAGAAGAGCGTTTCGGAGTGGCATCTGTCGCCGTCGACGCGGGTGGTGATCAACCGCAGCCTGCCGGCCATCGGCGAGCGCATGAGCGTGCATACGATGGCGTTTGACGCCGCTGGCGAGCGCAAGAGCGAGTGCTATTTCTGCGAAGGTCGCGTCGAAGTCAATTCGGGCGAACTCGTAGTCAGGGAAAAGGTGGACGGCGAGGAGCTGGCCCAGCGGGCCGCGGAAGCGACCGAAACGACCGAAGCCGCGGATGCCGAGGAAAACTCGGACGCGGAGGGCGGTGACAACAACAGTGAAAGTTCGGCAACGGAAGAATAATAAAGTTCGGCAACGGAAGTACAAGTAAGAGGCAGAAGGCGATTATGGTAATTCATCAGTTCAACAAGCTTATCCGCAACAAGTGGGTATGGGGTGTGTTTGCAGTTGCGGTTTCGGCGGCGTTTTGCTTTGACGATCTGTTCAGCGGGCGCGGTCCCGAAGAACGGGACATCGGCGAGGCCGGCACGCTGGCGGGGGAAAAGGTCGATGCCAAGCTCTTCACCGCGCTGGCCGAGGATATTCGCGGCATCGGGCGTCAGCGCGACTGGCGGCGCAATGCCGGCGAGGTCAACCGTTCGGCGTGGGAAAACTACGCGGCGCTCAAGGTGGCCGAGAAGTCCGGCGTCGAGGCGACTGACGCGGAGGTGCAGGCCACGATCCGCCGCGATCCGTCCTTCCAGGCGAACGGCGGGTTCAGCTTTGCGCTTTATCAGACGCTGCTGCGCGACAATTCCATGACGCCGGAGCGCTTCGAGGAGTATCTCAAGCGCCGGCTGACGCTGATGCATCTCGGGCAGTCGGTGCTGGGCACGGCGGCGTGGGCTTCGCCGATGGAGCTCGATCAGGCGATCGCCGACATGACCGACACCTTTACGGTGCGGGTGGCGCGGTTCAAGCAGGATGCCAAGGCGGCCGCCAAGATCAAGCTGGACGACGCGGCGCTGCGCAAGTGGTATGACGACAACACCAATTCGCTGGCGCTGCCCGAGCGCATCAAGATCCGCTATGTCAAGTTCGATGCGACCGACAAGCAGCTGCAGGCCAAGCTGGTCGTGACCGAAGACGAGATGCGCGACCGCTACGACGTCACCGTCGACAAGTACACCTCCACCGACACGAACGGGGTGGAGACGGTGAAGAAGTTCGAAGAGGTCAAGGCGGAAATCGAGCAGGAACTCCGCCAGCTCGCGGCGGGGCAGTATTTCGAGACCAACCTCAACTTCCGCGCCTATGCGCAGGCGGCGGCCAAGGGTTCCTCGCGGCTGGACGAGATTGCCAAGGAAGACGGGCTTAAGGTTCAGACCAGCGACTGGTTCGCCGTTGACGGCGGCTTCCAGAGCGGGTTCATGGTGCGGATGTCCCAGGTCTGCCCCGGGGCGCGCGGGCTGGCCGAAGCGGTGGCGGAGCTGGATCCCGAAACCGAGGATCTGCGCTATGCCGTGGTGAGCTCGGATCGGGCGGTGTGGCTGATCGAAAAGGCCGAGACCAGCCCGAAGCACTTGCCGACCTTTGAAGAGGCGAAGAAGGCGATCCAGCCGCGCGCGCTCAAGGATGCCAAGGCCGATCAGTTCAAGGCCGAGGTCGAGGCGATTGCGGCGAAGGGCGCCAAGGCGGTGCTGGCGACGAAGGACGTTTCCACCAATCTGGTGTTCAACGTTTCCGATTTGCGTCAGGGCGGCATGGAGTTTGCCGATCAGATGGCGGTGGCGCGAGCGTCGATGGGGCTCAAGGCCGGCGAGGTTTCGGAGTTCACGCTGCTCGGCGAGGGTCGGGCGCTGCTCGTCGTGTGCGAGAAGCGCGATGCCGGTGACGCGGCGAAGGCGATGGTGCTGCGTTCGCAGGTCCGCGATGAGATTGCCTCGCTGTCGCAGCAGCAGCTGCCGGAAGCCTGGCAGAAGTGGAATCTCGAGCGCCTGGGCTTTGAGCCCGGCGAACTGTCCTCGGTGGAAATCGTGGAAGTCGAAGAATGACGCTTCGCTTTCAGCGCATCAATCCGCTCGCGACGCTGCCGACCTATGCGCATCCCGGCGATGCGGGCATGGACGTGCGCAGCGTCGAGGAGCTGGTCGTGCCCGCCGGCGGTCGCTCGTTGGTGCGGACGGGGCTGGTGATGGAACTGCCCGACGGCTATGAGGCGCAGGTGCGGCCGCGTTCGGGGCTGGCGCTTAAATTCGGCATTACGGTCTTGAATACGCCGGGCACCATCGATGCCGGCTATCGCGGCGAAGTCGGGGTGATTCTAGCCAATTTCGGGCAGGAGGATTTCCCGGTTCATCCGGGCGACAAGATCGCGCAGCTGGTCATAGCTCCGGTTACCCGGCCGGAGATTGTCGAAACTGAAACGGTCGGCGAAACCGACCGGGGAGCGGGTGGCTTTGGCTCTACGGGTATATAAATACGGCGAAAAGGTCCTGCGGGAGCAGGCGACGCCGGTTTCCGTGGTTGACGACGGCTTGCGCCGGCTCGCGGACGATATGCTGGAGCTTATGCACCAGGCGCGCGGAGTCGGGCTGGCGGCGCAGCAGGTCGGGCGCACCGAGCGTATGTGCGTGATTGACATTCCCGCCGATTGCGAAGAGGCGGAAGACCGGCTCTTTAACGCGCCGATTCCGATGCCGCTGCGGCTCTTCAACCCCGAGATCGTCGCTTGCGAGGGCAGTCAGCGCGACAAGGAAGGGTGCCTCAGCTTTCCGGCGGTCGGCGGCACGCTGACGCGGGCGGCGCAGGTCACCTGTCAATATCTCGATGAGGAGAATCGGCCGCAGATGATCGTGGCGCGCGGTTTTTTGGCGCGCGCGTTGCAGCATGAAATCGATCATCTCAACGGTGTCCTTTACATTGATCACATGTCGGCGGTCGAACGCCTGACGCTGGCGTCCAAGCTCAAGCGGCTGGCGCGTGAGAACGGCGGGGTCCGCTAGGGAGTTGCATGAACGTAGTTTGCCTTGATCTTGAAGGGGTGCTGGTTCCGGAAATCTGGATTGCCTTTGCCGAAGAAACGGGAATTCCCGAGTTTCGGCTGACGACGCGCGACGAACCCGATTATGACAAGCTCATGCGCCATCGCATCGGGCTGCTGGACCGGCATGGTCTCGGGCTGAAGGAGATTGCGGCGGTCATCGGGCAAATCGAGCCGCTCGCGGGCGCGCGGGAATTCCTGGATCGGCTGCGCGAGCGCACGCAGGTGCTGATCGTTTCCGATACCTTCGAGCAGTTTGCGCGGCCGCTGATGCAGAAGCTGGGCTGGCCGACGCTTTTGTGCAATTCGCTGGAAGTCGCGGTCGACGGGCGGATCACCGGCTATCGGATGCGCTGTGCGCAGTCGAAGCTGGCGACGGTCAAGGCGTTGCAGAGCTGCGGCTGCGAGACCATTGCCGCCGGTGACAGCTTCAACGATCTCGGGATGATCCGAGCGTCGAAAGCCGGCTTCCTCTTCCGGTCGACGGCGGCAATCAAGGCGGCTAATCCCGATCTGCTGGCGTTTGAGGAGTACGACGATTTCCTGAAGGGGATCACCGATGCTCTCGGATGACATCCGGGCCTTGGCCGCCGAAAAGCGGGCGGTGATTCTCGCGCACAACTATTGTCGCGGCGAGGTGCAGGAGGTGGCCGACTTTACCGGCGACTCGTTGGAACTGGCCCGGCGCGCCACCGAGATTGAGGCGGAGACGATTGTCTTCTGCGGCGTTTATTTCATGGCCGAGACCGCCAAGATCCTGAATCCTTCCCGACGGGTGCTGATTCCCGATCCGACGGCCGGCTGTCCGATGGCCGAGATGATTACTGCGGCCGAGGTGCGGGAGCTCAAAGCCCGGTATCCCGGCGCCAAGGCGGTTTGCTATGTCAATTCCACGGCGGCGGTCAAGGCGGAATGCGATCTTTGCGTCACCAGCGGCAATGCCGAAAAGGTGATGGCGACCTTGAAGGGCGAACGGGTGATTTTCGTTCCCGACTGTCACCTTGGCGGCTATGTCTCCGCCAAGTTGGGGGAGCGGTACCATTGCTGGCCGGGGTATTGCCCCGTGCATGCGCGGCTGGAGCTGGGCGATATTGCCGAAGGCCGACGGCAGGCGGGGCTTGAGGCGCCGGTGCTGGTGCATCCCGAATGCGCCAAGTCCGTGCGGGAAGCGGCCGACCGCTGTCTGTCGACCGGCGGCATGTGCCGGTTCGTGGCCGAGTCGTCGGCGTCGGTTTTCGTGATCGGCACCGAAGCCGGCATTCTGCATCGGCTGCGCAAGGAAAACCCCGACAAGCAATTCGTCGCCATCGGCCAGCTGGAATGCGCCGACATGAAGAAGATCACGCTGGAGAATGTCCATTCCGCGCTGCGCGACCTGAAGCACGAGGTGCTCGTGCCCGAGGAAATTGCGACGCGGGCGCGGCGTGCCATCGAGGCGATGCTGGCCATCAGCTGAAAGGAGCCTGAGCATGAGAAGACTTTCGTTGTTCGCCGTTGTGCTGTCAGCCGCTGCGGCGTTCGCTTCGGCGCATAACAATCAGATCGTGAGGGGCTTCGGCAAGCTCGCCGACGGTCGCGCCACCAAGATCTATACGCTGAAAAGCCGCGACGGGCTGGTGCTGGAGGTTTCTAATTATGGCGGGCGGGTAGTGCGGCTGTATGCACCGGACAAGTTCGGCAATCTGGCCGATGTCGTCCTCGGGTTCAATACGGCGGCCGAATATGAAAAGAACGGCTGCTGCGTCGGCACTTTGATCGGGCGCGTCGGCAACCGCATCCGCGACGGGCGTTTCCGACTGGACGGCAAGGAGTATCAGCTGGCCGTCAACGAGAAGACGGCTACGCGCAATTGCAATCTGCATAGCGGTCCCGAAGGGTGGGATTCCAAGCTCTGGAAGACGCGCATGCTTCGGGACGCCGGGGGCGAGGCGTTGGAGCTCACTTATGTTTCCGAAGACGGGGAAATGGGCTTTCCGGGCACGGTCAAGTGCAGGGTCGTCTATCGGGTGAGCCCCGACAACGTCTGGTCGATTGACTATGAGGCCGAGACTGACCGGCCGACGGTCATCAATCCCACTCATCACGGCTATTGGAATCTGGCCGGCGAGGCGAGCGGCGATGTGCTCGGGCAGGAGCTCAAGATCTATGCCGACCGGTGGACGCGCACCGACGAGGGGCTGATTCCGATCGGGGACGAGCCGGTCGCGGGGACTTATTTTGACTTTACCGAAATGCATCCGATCGGCAAGGCGCTGGCGGCGATGAGCGTCGACCGCGCCTTTGCCGCGACCGGCGGCTGGTATGACCACAACTTCGTGCTGCGCGGCAAGGTCGGCGAGCTCAAACCGGCGCTCCGGATGAAGGATCCGGTTTCGGGGCGCGTGCTGGAAGTCTGGACTACCGAGCCCTGCCTGCAGGTCTACGGCAGTCAGGACTTTGACGGCACGATGGCCGCCAAGTGCGCCGGCCGCACCTTGCCGCGCTATGCCGGCATCGTCTTCGAGACGCAGCATTATCCCGATTCGCCCAATCATCCGGAGTTTCCGTCGGTGGTGCTGCGCCCCGGGGAGAAGTTCCGCAGCCATACCGAATATCGTTTCCTTGCCGAATGAACACGCTCTTGCTAGTCGCTTCGGTTTTTATCGCTTTCCCCGGCGAGAACGCCCGGGTGCCGTATGTCGAGCAATGCTATGTTTCGGGCTATACCACCGGTCCCGAAACGAACCTGGTCATTGCGGGCGCTTCGGTGGCGGTGCACCGCACCGGCGGCTGGGTGACGATGGTGAGCGTGCACAGCGGTACGAATGTCCTGCAGGTCGGCGACTGCATCCGCAAGTTCGTGGTGGACGAAAAGCCTTCGCCCTTGTCGCCGCCGTCGCCGCCGCGAGTCTATAAGAAGCTGCCGTATGCGGCCGATCGGCCGGTAGCGGGGCCTGCGGGCAAGGCGCCGTCGGCGATTACGGTGGTGGTGGATGCGGGGCACGGCGGCCATGACCGCGGCGCCGTCAGTCCGCATGAGCTGCCGGAGAAAGACGCCAACTTGCGGATGGCGAAGGCGGTGGCACGGGAGCTGGAGCAGCGCGGCTATCGGGTGCTGATGACGCGGACGGACGATACTTTCGTCGAGCTTTACGAGCGCCCTCGGCGCGCACATGAGCTGAAGGCCGACGCTTTCATTTCCATCCATCATAACGCCCCGGGCTACAGTCGCGATCCGCGGAGCGTCCGCTATCATGCGGTTTACGCCTGGAACGACCTGGGCAAGCGGCTGGCCGGCGCCATCAACCGCAACATGGCGGCGGCGCTAGGTTCGTCGCTGCCGAGTCAGGGCGTTATCGGCGGCAATCTGGCGGTGACTCGCAGCCCCGAGATTCCGAGCTGCCTGGTGGAGGTGGATTTTCTAACGACGCCCGAAGGGGAGTTGGATTGCTGGGATCCCGAGCGTCGCGACCGGATTGCGGCCGCCATCGCGAAGGGATTTGCCGACTGGACTCAAGGCAACTGAAAGGAAGGGCCATGGAACCACAGAAACCCGCGCGGTTGGAGTCTTTGGATGTACTCCGCGGCTTTGACATGCTGTTCATTTCCGGGCTGTCGACGCTGGTGATTGCCATTTGCACGCTTTGCGGCGCGCCGGAGGGCGCAATCGCCGAGCAGATGCGCCATGTGGCCTGGAACGGGCTTCACCATCACGACACGATCTTCCCGCTCTTTCTGTTCCTGGCCGGCGCTTCCTTGCCGTTTTCAATCGCGGCGCAGCGCTCGCGGGGCAAGGGCAACGGGGCGATCATTTTCCGGCAGCTGCGGCGATTCGCGATCTTCGCCTTCATTGCGGCGGCGTTCGGCGGCTTGCTTACCTTCAAGTTCGCCGAGGTTCGCTATCTGGACATTCTCACGACCATCGGTTTCGCCGGTGCGGTTTCGGCCGTCTTGTATCTGTATGTCCCCAAGGCCCGTTATCGCATGCTGATTGTGGCGGCGATTCTCCTCGGCTATTATCTGCTGCTGACCTTGGTGCCGGCGCCGGACGCGCTGCAAGTCGCCTTGCCCGCTTCCGTCGAGTGGCAGGGGCGGGGGCCGCTTTCGCTGGTGGGCAATCTTTGCGGCTATGTCGACCGGCAATGGCTGCCGGGCAGTTATTACACTTGTTGCGATGTGAATGGCGTCGGGGTGTTTGACGAGGACGGCATTCTGCATAACCTTTGCGCAATCGCGACCGCCATGCTCGGCACGCTGGCCGGCGAGGCGGTGCGGGGTTCGGAACTGTCGGCGGCGGCCAAGTTGCGGCGGCTCGGGTTCGGCGCGACGGCGTGCGCGATCCTGACGGCGGCGTGGCTTCCGTGGTGCCCGGTGAACATGAAGCTGTGGAGTCCGACCTATGTGCTGGCCAACGGCGCGTATTCGTTTGCGATGTTCGCGCTTTTCTACTGGGCGATCGACGTGAAGGGCTGGCGGCGCGGGCTGTATCTCTTCAAAGTCGTGGGCGTCAACTCGATTGCCATCTACATTCTCAACCGCACCGGGCTGATGGATGCCGTCGCCAATTGGTTCACGGGCGGGCTGGCGTCGCTGTCGGCAGCTTACGGCTATGCCGAGGCGGTGTCGGCGCTGGGTCTGCTGGCGCTGAATTTCCTCGTCATGCATTTCCTTTATCAGCACAAGATCTTCATGAAGGTGTAAAGCCATGAATAGAATTTTCAATGTGGGAGTGACGATGCTGCTGGCGTTCGCGGCGGCAATGGTGGTGGCGATGTCGCTTTCGGCGTTGGCCTCGCTTTCGGGCAACGGCGCGGCGGTCGCCGAAAAGGCGCCGGTGGTGCTGGATGCGCCGCTTGGGCTGGACTGCCGGTGCGTGAACGGCGTGGACGGGGTGCGGCTGGTGATGACGAATCGCACCGAGCGCGAGCTTTCGGGCGAGGTGACGCTGAATGAGATTTTCGAGAAGGCGATTCCGCTGTCGGCCGACGGTACGGCGGCCATTGACGGCCGTTGGCTGGAGGTGACGGTGCCCGCCGGTCGGGAAGCGGTTTTCCGGTTGGGCAAATGAGGAGCGACGATGAAATTGAACGGGAGTTTGGTGTTGCTGGCGGCGGTGACGGGCGCATTCGTGGCGGCGGCCACGCCTGCGGAAGTCGCCGCGCGGCTTGAAGCCGCGCCGCCGGCTTCCGGCGCCGGTTTGCGGGCGCTGGGCACCCAATACCGGTTTACCGGCGAGCGGGCGACTTTCTTGAAGGCGCGTGAAGTCTGTCGGCGGCTGCTGGATGAGCCTTGCGTTTCGGAGGCGGATCGGGTCGGCGTGCTGGCGGGGCTTGACGATTATTACGAATATGGCGAAAAGGCCGAGCGCGACCGGATTGCCGCGGCGATTCCGCAGCGCGTCGGCGCGGCGTTGGACGCGGGTGCGCGGCCGTCGATTGCGGAAATCGTGCTGGCGCGCAAGTATTCCGAATCCGAGCGCTTTACCGCCGAACTGGGGCGGCACACCGGCAGCTATGCGAAGCTCAACCGTGCCGGCACCGGCGACTTGCTGGCGGATTGGCTCAAGGTGGCGGCGGCGCTGGAGGCCGATCCGTGGTGCCAGGACGCGATTGAGATCGCGTCGAACTTGCTGGCGAAGGTGACGGGCAAGTGGGATTCGCGCTCGCCGCTGTCAGTTTCGGAAGTGGCGGCGGTCGTGGACATGGCGCGCTTTTATCCGCCGGTGACCAAGTGGCTGCATGACAAGGCCGAGGCGGAGATTCGCCGGACTTCGGAATTGATTCAAGCCGACCTGACGGCCGGCGAATGGCTGTGGGCGTACTGGACTTGGGCTTCCGCCCGTGGCCATAAGGACTGGCCCGAACATCATCAGCGGGAAATCGTCCGCTACGAGCCCGAAACTCCGCGGCTGGAGACGCTGGCTCCGCAGGCGGGGTTCGACGGTCGGGAAACGGGGCTGGTGCGGCTGACGGCTAAAAACGCGCTGGGCGATGCCGGCAGGAAGAGCTGGTCCGCCAACGCCTGGAAAAACGAGCGGGTTCACGGGCAGTTCGTCGTCTGGACGGACTTGCCGGTGAAGCAGCTGCGGATGGAAACGGCGCCGTTCGTCTCTGCGGCCGGCGAAGTGCTGCCGGGCGAAGTGTCGACGCGCTTCGTGCGCTATACGATGGCGGCGCTTTATGGCTGGAAGGGGCGCACCCTCGTGCCGCGCCAGCTGATCGGTGACATTCTCGATACGGCGAAGTCGCTGGATTTGGATTGGAACGGCTTTCGCCCGGTCTGGTTGACGGTCAAGGTGGCGAAGGACGCCAAGCCCGGCGTCTATCGTTCGCGGCTGACGGTTCGCGGTCAGGGTGTCCGGCGCGTGGAGTTCCCGCTGTCGGTGAAGGTGCTGGACCGGGCGATTGTCGACGTGAAGGACCGCAAGTTCCAGTTCGAGATCTGGCAGCATCCGTGGTCGATTGCGCGCTACCATGGCGTGGAGCCGTTCACTCCTGAGCATTATCGGCTCATGCGCCCGTATTACGAGGCGGCGGCGGCGGCCGGGGTCAAGGCCATTACCTGCACGCTGACGGACCTGCCTTGGAATCATCAGAGCTATGATCCGTATCTTACTATGGTGCGGCATCTTCGGCAGCCGGACGGCAGCTGGAAGCGCGACTATTCGGTCTTTGACGAATATGTCGAGTTCGCCTTGAGTTGCGGCGTCGGACCGCAGATCCACTGCTATACGATGGTCACCTGGGGCGACTGGTTTCATTATGAAGATGCCGCGAGCGGCGACCGGCTCCGGATGCGGCTCGTCTCCGGCACGCCGGAACACGCGGAGTTCTGGCGTGATTTCCTGACGGATTTCGAGCGGCATTTGAAAGCCAGGGGGTGGGAGCGGCAGACTTACATTGGCGTCGACGAGCGCAGCCCCGAAGAGCTGGCGGCGTCTGTCGCGCTGCTCCGCAAGTATGCGCCGTCGCTCAAGATCAACATGGCGGTCAACCGCAAGCCGAGCGAGTTCAAGGGCATTCGCATCGACGACTGCTGCCAGTATGTCGGCAAGATGCCGAAGGGCTTTCTGGAGGAAGCGCGCGAACGGACCCGGCAGGGGCTGCTGACGACATTTTACGTCTGCTGCAATCCGGAGCGGCCCAACACCTTCATGACGAGTCCGCTGCACGAGGGCCGCTGGTGCGGGCTCTTTGCGGCTCGCGGCTTCGACGGGTTCTGCCGCTGGGCGCTGATGAACTGGATGCGCGATCCGTTCATGGATACCACTTTCGGCGGCGACGACGGCAACTGGACGCCTGGCGATTCTTTCTTCCTCTATCCGGGGCCGCGGGCTTCGACGCGCTGGGAGATGCTGCTGGACGGCTTTGAGAATTATGACAAGATCCGCATTCTGCGCGAATCCGGCCGGGCATCGGCCGAGCTGGAGCAGGCGCTCAAGGGCATCGACTACGAGCAGCTCAAGGATCTGCCCGATGCGGAAATGGAGGCGCGGATACTGGCGGTAGAGCGGATTCTCGACGATGGCGAGTGAACTGATTCGCGAACGGCTGAAGACCGTCCCCAATCGCCCCGGCTGCTATCTGATGCGCGATCGCCGGGGGGTGATCATTTATGTCGGCAAGGCCAAGAACCTGCGGCGTCGGGTCTCGTCGTATTTCCGGCCGGGCGCCAAGCATGCGCCGAAGGTGCGTTCGATGGTCGACACGGTCTACGACTTTGAGTTCATGACCGTCAAGAACGAGGCGGAGTCGCTACTGACCGAAGCTTCGCTGATCAAGAAGTACAAGCCGCGGTTCAACATCTTGATGCGGGACGACAAGCGCTATCTGGCGCTGCGGGCGGATCCGACCGCGGAATGGCCGCGGTTTGTCTGCTGTCGGATCGTGCGGGATGACGGCGCCCGGTATTTCGGCCCGTTTCCTTCGGCGCCGGTGGTGCGCGCCGCCAAGGATTTTGTCGAAAAGCGCTACGGTATTCGCGAGTGCGAGGCGCTGGTGCCGGATGCCGAGGCACATCGGCATTGTCTGGCGGATGTGATTCGCACTTGCAGTGCGCCGTGCCTCGGGCGGATTGATGCGGCGGAGTATCGGCGTCGGTTTGACGAGGCCTGCGCCTTTCTCGACGGCAAGCGCCCCGAGGCAATCGCCGAAGTCGAGCAGCGGATGCGGCAGGCGGCGGAAAAGGGCGAGTTCGAGACGGCGGCCCGGCTGCGGGACACCGTGTTCGCGTTGCGGGAGATGACGAAGGCGCATTTCGTGCGCAAGTCGCCGGAGCTGCGCCAGGACGAGGCGGCGCAGGGCTTGCGCGAACTGGCGGCGGCGCTGGGGCTCAAGTCGCCGCCGCGCATCATCGAGTGCGTGGACATTTCCAATCTGTTCGGGACGGATTCGGTGGCGTCGATGGTGGTGGCGCGTGATGGGCTCCCCGACGGGCGCTATTATCGCCATTTCCGGATTCGCACCGTTGTCGGGGCGGACGATCCGCGGTCGATGGCGGAAGTGGTCCGGCGGCGGTACGGGCCGGATTCGCCGTTGCTGGAAAAGTCGCCGCGCGCCGAGCTTTTCGTCTGCGACGGCGGCATCACCCAGCTGCGGGCGGCCCGCGCGGTGCTGGCGGAGCTGGGCATTGACGACATTCCGACGATCGGCCTGGCCGAGCGTCAGGAGGAAATCGTGTTTGACGACGGACGCGACAATCTGCTGTTGCCGCGTTCTTCGCCGGCGCTCTTCGTGCTTACGCGATTGCGGGACGAGGCGCATCGGTTCGCCATCACCTATCATCGCAACTTGCGTGAGAAGCATATCCGCGAATCGGTGTTGGACGAGGTGCCGGGCATCGGCGAGGCGAAGAAGCTGAAGCTCTTGCGACACTTCAAGTCCATTTATGGCGTCGCCCGCGCCACGGCAGAAGAAATTTCCGCGGTCGCCGGGGTCAACCCCACCTGCGCCGCGGAAGTCTTGCGTCTCGCGCGGACGGCGTCCGGCGAGAAGTGACGTCAAGTTCGGTTACTTGACTTCGATGACCGAGTTGAAAGTGCCCTGGTCGTTCGGGACCGAGTTGGCATTTTCCGGATCGGCGCACCAAGTGCCGTCAATTACGAACTTGTACTGGTAGGAACCGGCGGCCAGCTTCAGCGTGGCCGTGTAGATGCCGGAGCGGGCCTTGTAGGCCAGCTTCTTGGCGGTGGGATTCCACTGGTTGAATTCACCGGCCACATAGACGGCCTTGCCTTTTTCGGCATGGATCGTGAAGGTCACGGTTTTCGTGGCGGCCTTCTTGGCGGTGGTCTTTTTCTCGATGGCGCAGCCCTTAGCCTTCTTGACGATGGTCTTGGCAACTGCTGCCTTTTTTGCAGTCTTGATCTTCATAATGTTCAATTGATCCTTTCAGAATCAGTCGGTTTTAGGCTGGCTGAACCCTAGTGTGCAGTCAACGCGCGTATAGTATCTCACATTTTTTGAAAAAGTCAATGTATTATGTTAAAATATTTTTAATAATTTTTTGAGCCAAATGAATGACCTGAATCAACTGGTGGAGGCGCTGCGGTCGGCGAAATCAGTGGGAGCACTGACCGGGGCGGGAGTGTCAACGCTTTGCGGAATCCCTGATTTCCGCGGGCCGCAGGGGCTGTATCGGCAACCGGAGGCCGAGCGGATATTTGACATTGATTGGTTTGATCGCGATCCGACGGTGTATTATCGCGGCGGTCGTGAACTGGTTTACGGTCTCGGCGCCTTTGAGCCGGGTCCGGTTCATCGGGCGCTGGCGCGGCTGGAGGATATGGGCAAGCTTCGCGGCATTGCCACGCAGAACATCGACATGCTGCATCAGAAGGCGGGCTCGGCCAATGTCTATGAAGTGCATGGCTCGCCGCAGGTGCATCGCTGCCGCCGGTGCGGGGCGGTGAAGGACTTTGACGAGATTATGGCGCTGATTGACGCCAATGGCGGGGTTGCCGCGCTGGGCTCGCCGTATGTGCCGCGCTGCGCCTGCGGGGGCGTCTTCAAGCCGGACATCACCTTTTTTGGCGAGGCATTGCCGGAGCAGGCGTTTGTCGCCGCGCAGGAGCTGGCGATTCGTTCGGAGGTCTTTCTGGTGCTGGGCACTTCGCTGACGGTTTACCCGGCGGCGGGGTTGCCGCGCCTTACCCTGCAGGCGGGCGGCCAGGTCTTCATCGTCAATGCGCAGCCGACTGATCTTGATGCCTTCGCCGCCGGCCGCTGGGAGGACCTTGCGGCCTTCGCCCGCGCGGTCGAAAGCGGTCTTTAGCGGTGGTTGTTGATCGTCGGCTCGCTCCCGGCCGTTGGTCGCCGCCCGCCCCCGCCTTCCTCAGTCAAGCGGCAGGTTTTTTGGCTCCGCGCCCAGGTGCCGCTGTAAGGGCGGGGCGATGGGCGTCGGCCGTTGGCTCTTCTGCGCTTCTGGAGTTTCACGATTTTTGAGTGACTGAAATCGACTTCGCCCCGATAATACAAGGTTGAAGTCGGTTTTGCCAACTGTAATGGGTCTCTCGCGTCAGGCGTCGCTCCGAGGCGGGGCGTATCACCCGAGCGAAGCGAGCC
>JAZLMR010000008.1:0-36887 GCA_045598785.1 Kiritimatiellia bacterium | reverse complement strand
CCGGGAGCGAGCCGACGGCCGACAAGCGACATCCGACGACCGTGAGCGATTGGGGCGCGAAGCGCCAGGGTCGCGCGGCGAAAGGCAAAGCGATTTGAAAGCGCAGAGCGCCAGCTAATCGCAACGGAAGTCGGCCGTCGGTCGTCGCTAGTCGGTCACGCCGCGGAAGTCGGTCGTCGGTCGTCGCCAGTCGGTCCTGCCACGGAAGTCGGCCGTCGGTCGTCGCTAGTCGGTCACGCCGCGGAAGTCGGATGTCGGTCGTCGCTAGTCGGCTCCGAGAAATTCACCAACTAATCAAAATGCCAGCGCCCGCAGCTGCCAGTAGGCCCAAAGCCAGAATCCAAGCGCGTCGCCGGAACGCACGCGCGTCGACCAGCGGGCTCCCGGCGGAAATATGCAGTACGGATCTTCGATGTGCGTCAGATGCCGCGTCGCGATGCGGTAAAGCATGTCGCCGCCGCGATCCCGAAGCCATTTCGCCGCCGCCCCGTCATGCGGCGCCATCAACGCCAGCGCCGACAGCGCCGCCGAGGCGACATGTCCGCCGTAGCGCTTGGGGCCGACCGTCATGACCCGCAGGCAGTTCCAGGGCTTGGGATGGCGAGCGGGGTCGTTGACAAAGGAATACCGCCGCGGAATCTCATAAAAGCCCCATCCATCGCGCATCAGCACATTATAGGCGTTACCGTCCGGATACAGCCCCTCGGTCGCCATCTGATAGAACTGCGGCAAAAGGCTACGGACATAGCGGCCGACAATCGGGTCGTCCATCACATTGTTCACGCTGAGAAAACCCGTCATGGCGCATTCGCAATTCGCCGAATGGACCAGCAGCTGCGGATGCGGCGGTTTCAACCTCCCCGTCATGTCCTTTTCCAGGTTGCTGCTGTAAGGCGCCGTCACCGTGTTTTGGGGATTGGCCAGGATCCGCCGCCGCTCCTCGGCGTACTTGGCCTCGCCCGAATACTTTTCCGCCAGCTTGAGGAAGCCGAAGAACCGGTTGCGCTGCCACTGCAGCGGATGCGAATAATACTTGTAATTGTAATCGCGGCCCATCCAGAAGTCGGCGATCTTGACGACGGCCTCGCGAATGAACGCCTGCTCGTCGGCCGTCGCGAACGGATAATAGAGGTCAAAGCCGTTGACCATGTACTGCGCCTGGTCGCTGGAGGTTTCGTCGCTCACCACGCCGCCATAAGGCTTGCACACGAAACCCGGCGCCACCGACTGCGACAGCTCGTAGACCTTGCGCAGCCCGAGGAAGCACCGGCGGGCGCGCTTCAGCGCCAACGCGTCCTGGGTCACCCGATACTTGCAGATCTGCGACGCCAGGTATTCGCCCATCACCATCGGCGTATTTTCCCAAATCCGCTGGCCGACGACCGACGCCTCCAGAAACGGAATGTCGAAGACCGAACGCCCGGCCGGTTCCGGATCCGTCCAAAGCGAATAGTCCCAGTCCAGCGACGACGCCGCGAACTCCGCCGACTCCGGGAAGAACTTCGCGTCCATCAGCTTTTCCAGCCGCTCCGCCTCGGCCGCGAGCTCCGGGCCCGCCAGGTCGATCCGCCGAGTCAGTTCGATTTCATTGATCCAGCCGGCCGCCGTCGAATCCGAGTTCTTCGGCCCCGGATGGAAGGTGAGGGCATCGGCCCGAACGGACTCGGAGAAAGTCACTTCCACCCGGTCACGGTTAACCTCCCTGAACTCGCCGACCCGCTGGCCGTTCGCCTCGAACCACCCCGAGCTGAAGGCCGGACGGTCCCAGGCATCCCGACCAACGCACACTGCGGCGCGATCGACGGTCTGCGGCGTTTCAAAGCGCAAAACGACGCGCGGCTCGGTATCATCGGCCGCCGGCGCCCAGCTGAACTGCGGCGCGAAATCCGACGCCCAGGTAAAGCCGTCATTCACGAACTTCGCGCGCTCGCGCCCGCTCGACGCCTCGACCTGCGCCCGGGCCGCCAGATTCCACGGCCGGTCGCAGAACTCCCGCTGCTGCGCAATCGTAAAGCGATTATCGGGCTCGGAAATCGCCCAGGCCCGCGACCAATACGCCCGCCCTTCCCGTGCGCCCAGCCGAACCTTCAGCACTCCGTTGCGCAGCGGAGTCGCCCGCCGCTCGCCGCCCAAGTGCAGTTCGGCCAGCGTCGTCGGCAAGGTCACCTCCACCTCGACCGGCTCCTCGCCGTCATTGACCATCAGCACCATCATTTCGCCCGCATGCTGCTTGCAGCCGACCGCCACCGGGGCGTTCGCCGGCGTCAGCGTCGTCGGCACCGGCACGGTCGGCGACAGGAACTGCTCCCGCGCCTCCGCAAATTCCTCAAAGAGAAAGTCGGGGGCGAGGCGCAGGTCCCAGCCGTCCGCCTGCGCCACCGCCCGCGACGGCAGCGCCCAGGCCGAGGCCCGGTCGGCAATCGCCGCCGTCAGGAATCGGCGACGCATCGCGGCATAGTCGAGCCCCGCCCAGGGATCCGGCGTCGGCGTCTTGACCGGCAACAGCTCGGGATGCGCGCCCCAGATGCCGAGCGGCACCGCCGACCAGCCGTGGCACAGGCTGCCCGCGTTGCCAAAGGCCTTCCAGCCGTCCTTGACTTCCCAAAAGCTCGTCGCCCCCTGGTCGAGCATCGCCCCCCAGGTAGCGACCATCGCCGCCTGCGCCTTTTGCGCATACTTCTCGCCGCAGGCGATGAGCGCCTCGTATTTGTACAGCAGCTGGCTGAGCGAACATTCGGTCCATTCCGAAGGCGCGGCCAGCTTTTCAGCGATCCGCGACCGGTCGGCATCAGGGACGACCCCCGCGAGTATCGCCAGCGCCTGCACCAGTTCCGCCGGCTCCAGCCGCCCGGAATCATAGAACTCTTCGCGCAAGCGCGTACGCAATTTGCTCGCCGCGATTCGCCAGGCGTCCGCCGACTCGGGATCCCACGCCGCGTCCGCCACGCGCGCGCCCGCCTCCAGCGCCAGCACGAACCAGAGGTTCAAGGGCGCGTCAAAACGCACTTCGCCCGCCCGCAGCTCGCGGCCGTCGCCATCCAACCCCGGCGTCCACTCGTAGAACTGCCAGTAGCGCTCGCCCGCCGGGCACGGCAACAGCCCGCCCTCCAGCTCCGACAAGCGCCGGTCCAGAAACCGTTTCATCCGCGGCAGCATCCTGCGGGTGAACGCCAGGTCGTGGCAATGCTTCAGATGGTCGTCAATCATCAGCACCCAGCTGAAGGCAAACGACGGAATCGTAATCGCGATCTTGCCCGGCATGCACAGCTCCAGCCACCCGTCTTCCCGCATGCCCTTGCCCAGCAGCTCGATCGACAGCTCCGGGAACTTCCAGCCCGAACCGAAGGCATAGTAGCCCGCCAGCATCTGAATGCGCGCGTCGTTGCCGTAGAGCGCCTGCTCGCGCCAGGGACAGTCTTCATAATGCTCGTGCATGCACAGCTTGAGCGTCCTGACGCACGTGCGCCAAATGTCGCGATGCCGCGCCTCCGCAAAATCCGGCTCCGCCATCGTCGGCACCGGCAGCATCGCCGGCTCCAAGGTCAGCCGATGCAACTTGAACCGGTCGCGCACGCCGCGCACCTGCAGCTGCAGATAGCGCCCGGCGATGCGGTTCTGCCAGAAGACGTGCCGCTGCCGGCCGGCCCGGGTCCGATAGCGATTGGCAAAATGCCGATAGCCGACCTTGGCGACGATGCGCCCGTCCTCCATGTGCTCAGCATGCCCGAGATCGAGCACCGCGCCCGCGTCGGTCTCGACCTCCAGCACCGCATAACCGGCCTCCTCGCGCCCGAGATCCACCAGCACGTAAAAGCCCCGGTCGAAATATTCGCGGCGCACCGTCTGCCCGTCAGACTCGAAAAACTGCTCGAGCTCAACCGCCGTCATCGCCGTCTGATCCATTCCCGGCGCCGGCAATTCCGGCACGGGCGAGCCGTCCAATCCGCCGACCGCGACGATCCGCGCCGGCAGCTCCGAGCCGATTTCAACGCGCGGCACCGGACGCAGGCTCAGCTGAAAGGCTTCCGCGCCCTTGACGCAGTCAAGCTCCCCGACCTCCTGCCAGCGGCCGGGCGCTGCCGCGGCATCGTGCTCCAAGGCAAAGCCAAGCTGATCGTCGATCCGCGGCAGCCCGTCGGTCCGGTCGGCCGTGGAACGCCGCCACTCCATGCCCGTGCCGCTCACGATGTCGAACATTCGCCCCCGAAGCCGAAACATCACTCCGGGATCGCCGGCCAGATGCTGAAACGAATCAATGCCCTGCACATAAAGGCGAATGACCAGTTCGTTCGGCCCCGCCAGCACCTCGTCGACGACGAACTCGTCGTAATAGCGCTGCGGCGGCACGTCGGGGAAACGCCCCCGGTGAACGAACTTGCCGTTGAGCTCCACGCTGTAGACCGTATCGGCGGCAATGGTCAGCACCGCCGAGCTCTTCGGCCCGTCCCAATTGCTGAAAGTGCGCCGGAATTCCACCACCGTATTCGTGACCGCGCCCAATTCGGCCGGCCACACCCACCGTGCGCCGTTGAAGACGGGATCCGCCTCCGTCACCGTCGCCGCCCCCAAACCCGCAGTCGCCGTCAGCGCCGCCAGCAGCGCCCCACTCCAACAGGTTCTCCAGCTCATTTCAGTTCCTTCGCCTTAAGCATAAATTTCTTCAAAGTCTCCAGCTGTGACTCGTCCTTCAGGTAAAAGGGATAGACGCCGATGTAATTGACGAGCCGCCGGCGGCCGATTTCACCCCCGGGCGTCCGGTCGTCGTCCCAGTCGGAGAAGACGATTTCCGCCTCGGACGCCGTGGCCCGGAAGACATAGCGGTTCGACACCACGCGGCCGCGACCGTACTTGCCCTGATCGTAGATGAGCTGCCGGAGTTCGGGCAGTTCCTTGCCGCCCGAGGCGACGGTCACGCCGAAATGCGTCGGCTCCTCCGGCACGATCTTCGGCAGCTCCTTGGCGATTTCCTTGCGCACCTGATCGTAATCGGAAGTGGCGAAGGTGATCTTGTAGAGCTTGCCGGGCGTCAACCCCTTCAGCGTCTGGCGCAGGCGGTTCGGCGCCTTGGCGCTGCGCCTGAACACGGAGCAGGTGTCGCCCGGCCAGAGCTTTCGGTAGTTAAGGAACTTCGGCGGCTCCTGACGATGCTGCCAGTAAAGGCCGTAGGCATAGACGAGATCGCATTGAATCGAATCCTTTTCCGCCGCCTCGACCGTCCACCCGTTCAGCTTGTCCAGGAAATCGCCGTTGACGACATGCCCCGGATACATCTTCATGCCATTGAGCGCGGCAAAATCCTCGGTGCCGCCCTCGATGCAATAGTAGCGGATCATGTCCATCGTGAAACGGAAATACTCGTCGGAGCAGAACGGAGTCGGCATGCCTACGCCGCCGATTTCGGCAAATTCCGGGTCGGTCGCGATGATGCGGACGAGCGCCGAATTGAAGGCGGCGAAATGGCAGTCGGGATAGAGGCAAGTCGTCCAGCCGCCGATCGTCCACCAGCTGTTGAGCGCATAAAGGACATGCCCCGCTGCCGGCGGCACCCGGCGTTTCACCGACCGGAGCTGCCGGCGAACGTGGTCGACCGCCAGCGGAAACTCCGCCTCGCACTGCGGCGTCCGCCAATAGCTTTCCATCATCAGCAGCCCCCGGCCGTCGCCGCTGTTGGCCATGGCCGAGATCTCGGCGGTGTCCACCGCCGGCGCCACGTAGACGCCGTACATCGGCGCATCGTCAAAGAAGCTGCTGAGCCGACGACCGTCCGCATAGACCTGCCACCAGGCGTCGGCCATCCGGCGCTTGGCGAAGCCCGAGTCGCGCGCGACGATGGCGCTCTCGTCATACTCCAGCGGATCGTTGGCGACATAATGGAGGTCATTGGTCACCATCTTCATAAACGCGTCGTAGTCATTGCGGATCGGGTGTTCGCCGCCCAGCCCGAACGAATAGGTGATCTCGACCCCGCGATCGGCGAAGTCCCGGCTGAGCCGCTGGAACTCCGGGCTCTTGGTGAACGGATAGTTCCACGGCTCGCCGTGTACCTGCAGGGTGTTGTAGCCCTGCAGCAGCCCGAACGCCCGATAGAAATCCTCTCCGAAGGTAGCGTCGAAGAAGTTCGGCTTCAGCTTCCACATCTTGCGCATGCCGCCGAGATAGATCGTCCGCACCAGCCGCACCGACGGCCGGCCGCCCTCGGCCTTAAGCTCATGCCGCCCCGCCGGCAGATAGCGCATGGTCTCCGGGAGGAGCCCGTCCGAGCGCGGACTGATCACCGCCGCGCCATCCACTGTCGCCCGCACGTTCTTCAAACTTCGGTCAAAGCCGATGTAGACCCAGCCGGCCTTCGCCAGCGTAAACTCCAGGCGGCCTTCGGCATCGGGCTCGGCCAGCACTTCGGAAACGAAGTTGTTGAGCCGACGAAGCGGCGTCGGGTTCCTGACCGTCGCCCGGGCAATCGCCCGATACTCGTTGGCCACGAACACCTTGCCGCTCTTTTCGCCCACGATCTCCACCTTGAGCAGGAAGCGCCCGGCCGGCAACGCCCCGAAATCCACGGTCGCGCGGCCGTCTTCGCCCAACGCCGCCGTCACCGCCCGACCGCCAGCCGTTGCCCGCAGAATCCGCCGCTCAGCCTCGTCCTCCCGTCGCCCCGGAAAATAGAAGGTCAGCTTCGCCGCCTCGGCGCAAACGTCACTTAAGAGCGGATCGATCGGCGTGATGCGCCCCGGCCACGACTCCTGCTTCCAGACATCAAAATCGTCGCCGGCCGGACCTTCCAGCCGCGGCTCCGCAAAATCGCAGTAGGCGCCCGCCGGAAGCCGTCCGGAAAAGCAGATCATCCCGTGATACCGCTGGTCCCGCGACGGAAAGAGCTCCCCCTCCCAGCTGATGCGCTGCCACTTGCCGCCCGTGTCCCCAGGGATGTCCGCATTGCCCGACTGCCACCAGCCGCTGTTGCGCAGCTGAAACTGCCGCATGTCCAGCGCCCCCAGGCCCTTGGTGCGCACCAGTGCCGACAGCCGGTAGCGCGCGCCCTCCTTGAGCTTGCGCGTCTCGGTGGCGATCTGATACCGATAGATTTCCGGCCCGCCGGTAATGCGAATGACCGGCTTGCCGTCGGGCGTTGTCTCCTTGAGTTTCTCCACCGTGCCCATCGAACATTCCCAGTCGATGAACCCGCCCCAGTTTTCGTCTTCCTTGAAATCGTCACGGAACAGATTCACCGCCGGTTCCACCGCCCCTGACGACAACCCCGCCAGCACGACCGCCAGCGCCGCGCATTTGCTCATCCTACCAGTCATTCTTGACTCCTTCCTCACTCAACGGTAAAGATCGTGCCGCCCAACGCCGGACCGAGCAACGACCGCACGAATCCGCCTTCAGTCTCGCCATACTGGAAATAATACTCGCCGGCGGGCAGCACTTCGCCATCGAGAATCAGGCGTTTCACCGTAACCGTGATCTCGCCGGTGATGCCCAGATTTTCCGCCGAATCCACCGCCAGCACGGTCTGTGACGAAAACGCCTCCGGGTTGTCGACCACCAGCTTGCCCGCCCCCGAAACCGTAACCGACTTCGTGTTCGGCCAGGCGCCGTTCGCCAACAGGTGATAGACGCCGCCTTCGACAATCAACGCACCCGTCGACGAAATCGACCGACCGACCCGATGCTCCTGCGTCGATGCCGAATCCATCCGGACCGTCACCGGCCCGGTGACATCCAGATGCTCGTTCGCCTTCACCTGCACCTTGGTGACTTCCAGCGTCAGTTCCGCCGGCTGGTCGGCCGGCGTCTGAATCGAACTGCACCGCGCCGTCCAATAGTCGGATTGCATTCCCAGCTGCGTATCGCCATAGATCCGCACCCGATGGCCGTTCAAGTTCAAATGCGTCGTCGCGTCCAGGAGGAAGTAATCGTAGGCCGCCTGCGGCGTCGGCATCCAGGTCCAAGGATCATCCACCAGCACGTTGATCTGATTCTGGGCGTTGATCAGCGTCTGCAGGCGCTGGATCGCATTGCTCGCAACTTCAAAATAAAGATTGCAGTTCTCGCCGTTGAGGATCAGCTTCTTCATCTTCGCGGGCGTATCGCAGAAATGGACTTCGCAATTCGGCCCCAGCACCACGCGGTCAAAGGCCGACGAGTCAAACCCGCCGCGGAAATAGGTCGTACCCCGCAGTTCCGAAGTGTCCGTGCCGCCGGCCGCAAACACCACCTTGTTGCTGAAGACGTAGGTACCATCGGGATCCGAAACGTAGTTGGCGACATAGTCGGTCGTCAAGGTCAGCTGGTTGCCGGCAATATAGACCTCGCCGCGCAAGGTCAGCGCCGCCACCGAAATCGGCCGATCCAGATAGAGGTAATGATCGGCAACGACCAGCGAGTCGCCGTCATTAGGCTCGCCGGCCGGCTCCCATACCGTCGGATCGGTAAGGTCGCCGTCCTGGACCTGCGTGCGCGTGGTCGGCGGATCGAATGCGCCGACCCGAACGAAGCCGCTGCCCGAGAAATGCCGGTCATCGACCATCTTCGCCCCCGAGCCCGTCGCGCCATAGGAAGTCTTGGGCTCCGCCGTCTCAGAGCCGTCCAGATAAAGGTCATTGAGATTATACTGCTTCGCCCCCGCCAGCTCCAGCTTGGCGCCGCTCGCAATCCGCACTGCCGAGACCTTCGGAATCGCGCCGTTCGCCCCCAGCACGAAAGTGCCCGCGTCGATCCGCAACTCGCCGGTCGTCGACAGCGAACGATCGAGCGTATAAGGATAGAGCGTGCCTTCGGCGAGCCGGATGGTCACCGGGCCGACGATGTCCAGGTACTTGTTGGCCTCCGAGGTGCTCCGGCTGTTGACGAGCACCAGCTCCGCCGGCTGATCGTCCGGCGTGTGAATGAAGCCCTTGTTGCCCGCCGTGCAAGCGACGGAACCGAGACGCAGCTGATCCGTCATCGTGACCCGATGGCCGTTCAGATACAGCCGGCTGCTGGCATCGAAGTAAAAATAGTCGATCGTCGTGTACGCCTGCCAGGGATCGTCCACCCACACATGCACTTCGTTCTTGCAGTTGACGCTAGTCTCCAGGCGGTTCAGCCGGTTGCCCGCCACTTCAAAGTGGACCTGGCTGCGCGGATCGTGGAAAATCAACTTCTGCATGACCGCCGGCACCTCGCGGAAATGCACCTCGCAATCAGCGCCCAACAGAATGCGCTCGCAGGCCGACGAATCGAAGCCGCCGCAGAAGTAGGTGACGCCCTTCATCGGAATCGCCGCGATCTCAACCGTGGCAAACACCAGCTGGTTGCTGTAGATGTAGGTGCCGCCGATTTCCGAACGGTAATGCGAAGCCGGCCCGCCGGTAAGGGTCAGGGGCGAGCCCTTCATCACCACCTGCCCGCTAAGCGTCAGGTCGGCGACGGCAATCGGCTTGTCGAGGTTGAGCGTCCGATTGGCGATGATCAGCGAATCGCCGTCGTTCGGCACCCCGGCCGGCTCCCACACCGTCGGATCGGTAAGGTTGCCGTCCTTGACCTGCGTGCGCGTTTCGATCTTGTAGACGCTGACCTTGCCGGTGCCGGCGAAGTGAACGTCGTCGATGTGGTCCGCGCCCGACCCGGTGGCGCCGTAAGTGCCGTTGGCGACCGGCGTCGTCGCCCCGTCCAAATACAGCTCCGGCACCACCACCGTGTTACCCGCGGCGACGCTGACTTTGGCGCCGCTCGCAATCCGCAGCGCCGAGGCGTTGGGAATCGCGGCATTGGCGCCGAAGATGAAGGTCTGCGCCTCGACAATCACCTCGCCGGTCATCGACAGCGAGCGATTGAGCTCATAATCCGCCGTCGAGTCCGTCGCCAGGCGGATGGACACGGGACCGACGAAATCCAGATACTGGTTCGGTTCCGACAGGTTGTCGGCGCCATAGGGATTGTTGAGAATCCTGAGTTCAGACGGTTCGTTGTCCGCCGCGTACACCATGCCGCGATTGGCCAGCCAGCAGTCGTTGCCGCTGCCGAACTTGGCGCCGCCGTAAGTCGTCACCTGATGTCCGTGCAGATAGATGCGGCTGGAAGGATCGAATTGGAAGTTATTGGTCCAGCTCTTGAACTTGTCCCAGGGATTGTCCACGAGGACATGCACCTCGTTCATGCAGTTGTAGGCCGTCCAAATGCACTGCATCTTGTTGCCGGTCGCCTCGAAATAGACCTTGGAGCCCGAGTCGCCGAAAGTGAGTTTCTGCATCGTGACCGCCGCGCCGAAGTGCACTTCGCAATCCTTGCCCAGCCGCAGACGGTCGCTGTCATAGTAAAAGCCGCCGTCAAAATGCGTGACGCCGGCCATGGGCACCATCGCGCCGTCGTAGGCGGTCAGGGAAAACATCACGCTGCAATTGTAGGTGTAAGTGCCGCCGACGGCAGAGACATAATTGGCGGACGGGACGCCGGCGAAGGTCAATTCCGCCCCGGAAATCGTGACCGTGCCGCTCAAGTTGAGCCCGCCGACCGTCACCGGGCTTGAAATCGTGATGTTTGCCCCGTCGCCGATTACCGCTGTATCGGTAGCTTCGCGCGGATAGCTCGCGCCAATTTCCTCGGTAGTCCAGTTGGCGCTGTCATTCCAGTCGCCGCTGCCGCCGTTCCAAGTGTAGGTCGTTGCCATGGCGATTGACGAAACCGTCAACGCGATTCCGAGCAGCACTCGCTTCATAATTTCTCCTTCAGTTTAGTTCGAGACGATTACGCCCAAACGAAGGAAGCGGTCGCCATAACTAGCAATTTACCCCCCCCCGCTCAAGATTCTAGTCAATTATACTATGTCAATTCCCAATGTGTCAAGAGATGCTTCAGCATTATGGAAAACTCAAGACTGGTTTCCGTGGGCGCGGTTGCTTGCTCGTCGAACCTCCAGCCCATGTCCGCGCCCCAATGGCGGACGCGCCGCCAGCGGCCTTCAAGACGCTTCGCTTGCGCTCTGAGCCGCGCGGCCGAGAGAACCGACGGGCGACTAGCGACAGCCGACGGCCGAGATAGCCGCGACTAGCGACGACCGACGAGCGACGACCGACGATCGTCGGCTCGCCATTCCAGCGGCACCCAAGCGCGGAGCGGAAAAATCTGCCGCTTGACTGAGGAAGGCGGGGCTGGGCGGGCGATGGCGAGCGAAGCGCTAGCGGCGCTCGGGTTCGCGCGCGACGAGCAGCCGCTGGCTCTCCATGCCGCGCGGATCCTTTGAATAGTCGAAGAGCGTGCGGTAAACCGCTTCCGGCACCTTCAGCAAGTCGTGACCTTCGGCCTTGCGGCTGAGCATGGCCAGATACTCGTAGTCTTCAATGCCGTCGCGCAGCAGTTCGAGCCGAATGCAGGAAACCGGCGGGTCATAGCAGGTCTCCGGCTGCTGCGCGTCCTTGCAGGCGAGCGGCGGATAGAAGTAGCGCCCTTCGCCGTTGCACCAGCTCGCCACGTTGCGGTTGGGATTGAACTTCTTGTTCCAGCCCATCGGATCGAGGTACGGGTCTTGCGGATGCGCCGGATCCGGATAGCCGGCCTTGGCCGTCCACCATTCGCTCGCCCACACCAGCATGCCGGTGATCTTCTCGCCCCAGGCCTGCCACGGCCAGAGCCGCATGTCAACGCCCGGATGGTCGATGTGCTCGCCGATCGGCGCATCGCGCGGACTGCAGCAGATGTACCACCACATCGTGTCCCCGCGCTCGCGGCAGGCCTTTTCCATTGGCACATGCAGCATCTCCACCGTCGGGCACCAGGTGTTGATGGTCGGCATCAGCTCCTTGGCGCACAGGTTGGTGATCATGCGCCGCAGCCCCGGCGCGTACTTCCGGACGGTCGCCATACCCTCGTTGACATAATCGTAGTCGGTGCCCGACGGCTCGTCAAACCAGTAGACGAACGCGTAGTCGAGCCAGCCCTTCTCGCGCAGGTGGCTTTCGATCTTGCCGAGATACTCCTTCATCAGCTTGTCGTAAAGCGGCGTGCCGTAGGCCGCCGGTCCGAACTTCGCCGCCGTCCGCTTGTCGTGATTGCCGCCGCCGAGGCCCTTGGGCCCGAGCTTGACCACATTGCCGTGATACTTGTCGATCACCATGTGCATCTCGCGGTCCCAGTCGGTGAAGTCCAACTCGACCGACGCCTTTTCGGGATCGTCGGCGTTCACGAACGACTCGCGCGGGAAATAGTCCGAAGACCAGTAGTAGGGCGTGACATGGTGCTCGGCAAGACACTTGACGTACATCTCGCGGATGCGCTCGCGATCCTCGCTCGTCCGCGCCTTGTGATAGTCGTAGACGGTGTGGGGATGGAAGCCGAACATCGTCTTCAAGGTCATGCGCTCGGGCAGCTCAAAGCCAAAGACCTCGGTTTCAAACGGCACCCGCGTGATCTCCGAAACGCCGCCCGCGATCGTCCGCACCGCCAGTTCGCCGCGATAGACGCCCTTCGGCGTTCCGCGCGGAACCCGCACGTTGATCCAGAACGGCTGGGTCTCGCCGGCCTTGACCGGCAGCGCATTGCGGTCCTGCGGCGGCAGCGGGTCCGGCCACAGCCCGGGCAGCCCCACCTTGTCGGTCACGATCCGAACGTCCACATACCCGACCCGCAGCACCTCGATGGCCGACGCCGGAATGACTGCGCCATTGTCGCCCCTAAGCTCCTTGACCGGCTTCACCCGCGCGTCCTCCAGGTCCGCCCGCGGCGACACCGCCAGCTGCACCGACTCGGTCTCGCCCGCCGCCGCCGCCACCTTGAGCGCCGCGCCCCGGCGCGTCGGCACGCGCGTGTCCCGGAACAGCTTATGAGCGCTGGACGCCCCCCAGATCGCCGCCACCGACGAATCCGCCAGCGTCTCGCCGGGCGAAGCCACCCGGAACTGATGGTTGTCTTCGATCAGGAACGCCTTGCGGCCGCCCCGTTCGAAATAAGTGGTCGCGCCGGCGAGATACAGCGGCTCCCCGTCGACTTCGCCGTCGAAGTTGATCGTCTCGATCTGGCAGAGCGACCCCTTCTTCATCGACGATGCCGAACGCAGGCGCAAATGCACCTGCTCGGCCGGGAAGAAGGCGGCCGGAAATTCCAGGGCATAGGGATTGCCGTTGGTGACGACCGCCAGCCGCGTCCAGGAGGTCGCGTCGGCCGACGCCTCGACTTCCACCGCGCAATCGGTGCCGTGAACGCTAGTCAGCATGCCGCGAGCATTGAGGAAGCGGCGATTGGCGACCTGAAAGCAGTAGTTCACCTCCGAGCCGGGAACGAACTGGTACTTGTCGCCCGCGGCGGTGCCGACGATTGACTTGAGCGGCCGCGAATCGGCACCGGCCTCGCAATGGCGCTGCGTGGTGAAGTAATAATGCCGCCCGGCCAGCACTTCGCCGCGCCCCAGCGTCACTCCGCCCTCGGTGCGATATTCCGGCGTCAGTTCTACGAGCCGCACCCGATCAAAGTAAGTATGCGCCTGCGCATTGTAGTCCGACAGCGCAATGGGGCAGGTCGCGCCGTTCTTCGGCGCGCGCATGACCGCGCGAAGTGTCACCCAGCCGGGCACCACGTCATTGCGCAGGAGGTTGTAAAAATCGTTGCGCACCAGGATCTCCGAGCCCGAACGCTCGCGGTTGACCTGAAATGACAGCCCGTACACCCGGTTGGGCTTGAACTCCAGTGCATCGGTAGACCAACTGTAATACCGGTCGCTCTTGCCGACCTTGCCGACGATGCCCATGGCCTTGCCGCCGTCCACGCCCTTCCCCGGCGCCCAGTTGCAGGCCTCGTTGGAACCATGCCACCCGGTCAGCGGCAATTCCCCCGCCCCCGTGAATTCCGCCACCACCACGAGCGACAGCAACGTCATCAGCTTCCGATTCATTTTTGCATTCCTTTCGTTTCTCCGGTGATAAGGTCAGCCACGCGCGCCGCCGCCTCGGGCGTCGCCAACTCCCGAATCTTCTGCGCCATCTCCGCCAGCCGTTCGGGATGATCGTATTTCTCCTTGAGATAGCGGCAGACCGCCCGCGCGGTAAGCTGCGCCTGAACGCCCTCGTGGGCCGCCCCCTTGGCGACGAAAGCATCGGCGTTGAAATGCTGATGGTTGCTCATCGCCGTCGGCAGCGGAATGAGCAGGCTCGGCTTGCCGCAGGCCGCCAGCTCGAAGCAGGTGGACGCGCCCGCCCGAGCCACGACAATGTCGGCGCTCGCCAGCGCGTTGGCCATTTCCCGCTCGAAGGCATGCACCCGGGCGGGCAGCGAAGCCTGGGCATAAGTCGCCATCACTTCGCCTTCGTCCTTTTCGCCGGTCTGATGAATGACATACAGCGACCGCTTGCCGCCGTCCTTGGCCAGCTCGCCCTTAAGCATCACCAGCGCCTCCTTCAAAAGCAGATTGACCGCATGCGCGCCTTGCGAGCCCCCGGTCACGAACACGACGAACGCCTCCGGCGGGATGAAATCAAACCGCCGCCCGGAAGCGATGTCACTGCGGACCGGCAGCCCCGTCATCACCGTCTTGACGGACGGCAGGAACCGCGTCGTCATTTCAAAGCTGATCGCCACCGCCTCGGCAAAGCGCGAAAGGAACTCCACGGCCTTGCCCGGCACCGTGTTGGCCTCATGCAGGAAGATCTTGACCCCGCAGCTCCGCGCCGCCATTACCGGCGGCAGCGACGAATAACTGCCCATGGCCAGCATCGCATCGGGCCGATACCGGCGCAATTCGCGGCGACAGCGGAAAAATGACTGCAAAATGGCGAAGACGTTCTTAACCGCCAGCTGCCGGGCGCCCGTGGAGAACAAGGGCCCCGTCCAGCGCTTCATCACCCACGATTCGATGTCACGCCCCGAATCCCAGACTACCACCTCATGCCCGCGACGACGAAGTTCTTCCGCCACCGCCAGCCCGGGAAAAGCATGTCCGCCCGTACCTCCGCACGCCACTATAATCTTCATCAGCTACCAATCCTTCTCGTTGGGCGGCAAGGGCGCCTTGCGCATTCGCGCCTTCTTGTCGGCCTCATGTTCGTCATTGCGTTCCTGCGCCTTTTTCAAAAGCGCGTCCAGTTCCTCGTCCTTGGGCTCCGCCTCGGCCTCCGCGGCCTTCGCTTCCTGCTCCTCGGACTGATCCCCCTGCTTCTCATCCGACTGGTCCTGCTGGTTCTGCTCCGGCTGCTCCTGCGGCTGCTCGGGCTGCTGATCCTGCTCGGGCTGCTGATCCTGCTTTTGCGAATCCGGCGACTGCTCCGGCTGAGGCTGCGGATTCGGCTGCCCGTTCGGCGAATTCGGATCCTTCGGCAGCAGCCCCTGGATTTCACGAATCATGGCCAGCGCCTTTTCCTGCTCCGGCGGCAACTGCTTCTCGCAACATTCCAACTGCACCTTCTCCAGTTCGCTGGCCAGCGCCGAGACCTTTGCCTGCGCCTCGGCGGTGAACGGCGGCAAGTTGGTATTGCTCTGGGCCTGCTGTTCGTAATTGCGGGCCCAGGCCGGGAACTGGGCACGAAAGGCCTGTGTCCATTCCAGCGCGTCCCGCTGCCACGCGCGCCCGTTGAACTCCTCCACGTCCTGCCAGGCGTTGGACTGCGCGACCAGCCCTTCTCCGAGCGCCGCCGGCGGCATCGCCGTCAACTTGAAAAAGCGCGTGAAATCGTGCTCGACCGAACTCAGCGTCGCAAACGCCTCGGCCTTGAGATCCTCCAGCTCGCGGGCGGCCGTGCGCGTCTCGCGAGCGGCGTTGTCGAGCTGCTGCACGATCGTCGCGGCCTGCGCCTCGTTGGTGACCGACTGGGCGATGAGCTGCCGCACGGGAACCCAAGTGTCCGCCAGCTGCTCGGCACGCTTCGAAAGCGAATCCGCCAGCGCCACCGCCCGGGCGGCCTCGTTCGTCCGATAGCCGCCGGCCGCCGTCATCAGCGCGCGCGACTCGTAAGTCGCCGACTGCAGCATCGACCCCGGATCCTTCCCTGCCGCAGCCTTGAGGAGCTGCTGGATCCGCGCCTGCTCGCGCGCCGCCAAGAGCCCGTCCGTCGCCCGCGTGAAATTACGATTCGCCTTATCGTCCGCCGGCGCCGCGCGCAAGGCGATTTGCGAAGCTCGCGCCGCTTCCTCCTGATTGCCGCGTTCCAGTTCCAGCTTGGCGACGACCTCGGCGGCGCGGGCGCCGTATTCCTTGGACAGGAGGAGCGGCCGCAGCACCCGCAAGGTGTTCGTCGCGTCGCCCTGACGGTAATACTCGACGCCGGCGTTCCAGACTTCGGTATCGCTCTCCGGCGCCGGCTCGCCCGCCAGCACCGGGCCCATCCCCATCAGGATCGCCCAACCCGACCACGCCAAAAACCCTCGCACGCCCATCTTCCGTCAGCCGCCAATCTCACGCAAAATCGCCGCTGCCGCCGCCACCGGATCCGCCGCGGCCAGGATCGGCCGCCCCACCACCAGATGCGTCGCCCCGTCGCGGACCGCTTCCGCCGGCGTCGCCACCCGCTTCTGGTCGCCGACCGCGCTGCCCGCCGGTCGCACTCCGGGCGTAATGAACAGCGTCCCCGGCTTCAGCGCCTTCGAGAGCTGCCCCACTTCCTTCGGCGAGCACACCAGCCCGTGGGCGCCGCTCGCCACCGCCAGAAACGCCGCGGACCGCACTTGCTCGGCCGGCGTCCGCCCGGCAATGCCGACGTCCATAAGATCCGTCTGATCCAGCGACGTGAGCACGGTGACCGCCAGAATCTTCGGCCCGTTCGGTCCGAACTCCTCGGCCGCATTGACCGCCGCGCGAATCATCGCATTGCCGCCGACGGCATGAATCGTCATCAAATCGACGCCCAGCTTGCCGCCCGCGCGGACGGCCCGCTCCACCGTGCGCGGAATGTCATGGAACTTAAGGTCGAGAAAAACCCGCTTGCCCAGATCCTTGACCGCCTTGACTACCTCCGGACCCTCGGCCGTGTAAAGTTCCAGCCCGATTTTGTAAAACCCCACCGCGTCGCCGATTGCCTTGACCTTGGCGACAGCCTCCTGCCGACTGTCTACATCAAGCGCAACAATTAACTCTGCCATACGTGCCTGTCCTCATTTCCCGTAAGTGACCCTGACTGCGAAATCGCGAAGCGTGCTCGGCTTGCCGGCGACGCCCAAAACCCGGAACTCGTTGATGCCGTTCAGCACCAGCTTGGCACCGACTTCGAAAGTGAAGAGCCCGTCGGCGAAACTCGAGGCCGGCGCGAGCCGAATCCCGTTAAGCTCGACGATGCACTCGTCGATCGCCGCACACCGGGTAAGCGCCAGCAGCTCGACCTTGGCCCGGAGCCCGCGAGCGGCGGCCGCCGCAAAGTCGTCGGCCAGCCGGATGCGGAAGGCGAACGGCCGCTCGGCGGAAAACGCCGCCTCTTCTGACGCCTTGGCCTTCGGCGTAAAATAGGGAAGCCGACCCCATTTCTGACGCCCGTCCTTCAGGTAATGCTCCGGCGTGTAGCCGCCGGGGCCGCGTTCCGTCGCGAAATAGAGCTTGTCGAGCCCGACCGTGTCGCGCGGATCGACCTGGCAAAGGTCGTGCAGCTGCCGATACTCGCGGTTGAAGAGATAGACGCCGTCGGCGCCGGCCGCCATCGACGCGGCATAGCGCGCCATGTAGTTCGCCTGCGAATCCCGGCCTTCGATGCAGGGGAGCTTCGCCCGCTTGCAGGTGTTGCCGATGCGCGACTCGTCGATGGAGATGTAGCATTTCGCGCCGTAGCCGTGGACGAAGTCGGCCATCACCGCCGGATCTTCGAGATTGAAATAGCACCCGCAGATCAGCGCGTCCAGCAGCTTGCGCTCCAGCCAGGCCGGCAAGTCGAAGCCGATGTCATGGCAATAGCCGACCGAATCGGGCACCCGCGCCGTCAGCAGGATCGCATGGCCGCGCTTGGCCTCGTATTCGCGCACGATCGCCCGCACGCCCGCCAGGAACTCGGTCATGATCGCGCGCTCCTCGTCGTTCGCGGTGCCGCCGTAGACGACGTTCTTCACATACATGAGGTGACGGCAGAAATCAAGCTCGATGCCCTCCATGTCGTAGTTCTCGCAGAAGTCGCGGACGAACTTGAGCGCGTATTCGCGCACTTCCGGCTTCATGTAGTTGACGCAGGTCCACTGCCAGTAGCAGGTGGTGGGCTTCTGCTCGCGCGAGTTGGTCTCGCTCTGCACGCCCATCATGCAGTCGGGGTGCTCCTGCTTGAACTTCGAGAAAAAGGGATGCGGCTTCGCCTTGGTGTTGGAGCCGTCGTGCGAATCGTTCATGCGGATCGAGAGGAAGCGCTCGAAGTTGTTGGTGCGCGAAAACTCCAGCGCCATCTCCAGCGAGTCGTGGCCGGTCTTCCAGAAGCTTTCCGTCGCATTGTAGGCGCTCGACGCGGGATTCACCGTATTGGTAAGCGCCGCCCCGACCTTGAAGGAGGTAAAATAGCCGAAGCCCGAAGCGAGCGGACAATAGGAAATCGTGCTGATCTTGGTGCCGAGCGCATGCGTCAGCCGCCGGCCGGTAAAGGCCTCCGGCGTGATTGCCGCCGCCTTGGGATAATAGACCATGTCGCAGCCGTCGGTATTGTAGACGATCACCCGCTCGCGGTTCACCGCCTCTTGATGGCGACGCTCGACGGCATCGGCCTCCGACTGCACCTGATTGCACCCGGCCAGCAATGCCGCCGCGACCCATAGACCGTTTTTCATAATTGTTCCGCTCCTTTGAATTTTCACCCTTGCCCGATGAACTTGAGATTATACCATCAGCCCCGCGCCTTGCGCAAGGAAAGCACATTGAGAAAATTAAGCGAATAGACCGCGACCAGCATCGTCACTACGGCCACATAGCCGTGACCGCCCTCGCCATAACCGCCGAACGCCCGCGCGACCCACAGCGCCGCCTGATTGCCCACGAGTCCGGCGAAGCCCCAGGCCGACAGCACCGCGCCGTGGATCTTGGAAATGTTGGTCATGCCGTAGTTGTCGGCCAGAATCGCCGGAATCACCGAAAAGCCCGCCCCGTAGCAGGCGTTGATCACTAGGAGCGCCGCGCCGATCACCGGCGGCCAGAAGCTGAGCGTCATCACGCCGGCGGAAATCGCCAGGATGAACAGCAGAATGTTGATGCGCCGCGCCAGCCGGTCCGACCACCAGGCGAACAGGAACCGGCCGCCGCCGTTCATCAGTCCCGAAAGCGCGATTACCGCCGTGATCACGCCTTCGGAGTAGCCGACGGTCGGCGACTTCATCATCTGCTTCGCGAGCGGAATCAGGCACAGCCCGGCCGAAATGTTCAGGAACATAAAGAGCCACGAACGCAGGAAGAACGGATCCCGCGCCAGCTGCCCGTACTTGAACTCCAGCTCAGGGATGCCGTGGCCGAACGACTGCACTTGAATCTTCGGCTTCTTAAGCAGAATGGCGGCCACGGCCATCGGCAGCACGTAAAAGGCCGCGAAGGCGTAGAATACCGAGGCGATGGCGGCGGGGTTTTCCGCGACCCGGAAGTAATCGTAATACCCGAGAAAGCGAATGGCGAACAAAGAAGTCATGTCACCCAGGCCGAAGCCCTTGTACACGATCGTCGACAAGGTCGAGCCGAGGCCAAAGGAAATGATCGGCAGCGCCGCGGCGATCGCCTTATGGTCCGGGAACCACAGCATCATCGTCTTCACCGGCGAAATGTAGATGATGCCGGTGCCGGTGCCGACCAGAAAGCCATAGCCCAAGTAGATGAGCGCCAGCGACTTTGCGGTAATGCCGATTGCCGTTACGCAAAGCCCGGAAACGAAAAGCGTCGTGCCGACAATGGTCGAGAGCCGAATGTTCTTCTCCACGATCTTGCCGAAGAAGGCCGCGCCCATGCCAAGAAAGAATATGCCCAGCGAAAAGGCGAACTGCACCTCCTTCTGACTCCGGCCGATATGTTCGGCGATCTCCGAAGAGAAATTTGTGAAAGCATAGATCTGCCCAACCGACACCGCCAGCAAAAAGGCGGGGATGACTGCTCGAATAAACCGTTTCATGGAAATATTATACTAAATATTGTGCCCGACAACAACCCCAGGCACAATATTTGGGGAAGTCGAGGGCGCGATTGCTTGCTTGTTGAACCTCCCGCCCGTTTCCGCGCCCCCGAACATTCGAATGTTCCAAGCAGCGGACGCGCCGCCAGTGACTCAAGGTCTTCAGCGGCGAGGCAGCAAATGCTATAATGCCCGTATGAATTCCGCCAATCGTCCGACCATTCTGATCTGCCTCGCCTTCGCCTATGCCGAGGCGATGGAAAAATATCGCGGCATCAACCACTACCTCGACACCGAAGACCTGGACTGGAACATCCGCCTGCCCTACGGGCGCTCGACGCCTTCGCGCAGCGACTTGCGCAATGCCCGCCGCGAAGGCCTGAAAGGCATCATCCTCGACCTGAACCTGCAGCAACTGAAGAAGCCGGACCTGGAGCTGGTGCTGAACGCCGGCGTTCCTGTCGTGCTGGTAGAGTCCGACGGCTCGATTCAGAAGCCCGGCGCCGCCCTGGCGCATGTCATATCCTCCGACGCCGACATCGGCAAGGTGGCGGCCGACCATCTCATCCAAAGCGAAGACTACGCCTCGTTCGTTTTCGTCGGGTCCGGCGAAGGCGACTGGAATCGCCGCCGGTTTCAGAGCTTCGCCCGGCAACTGAAGGCGCGCGGGCGGCCCACGCCGGAATTCGTCAACCTGCCCGATTCGAAGCTGGCCTCTATGCTGCGCAAGGTGCGCAAGCCCGTGGCGGTGTTCGCGGCGGCCGACTATGTGGCAGAATCCGTCTTCGGCATCGTCAGGAAGCTGGGGCTGAACATTCCCGGCGACGTCGCCGTGCTGGGCGTGGACGGCGAGGAGATCATCTGCAACAATCTCCGCCCTTCGCTGTCGAGCGTCAAGCCGAACTTCTACCGCGAAGGCCTGGTCGCGGCCGGCCTGCTGACGCGAATGATGGCCGGCAAGCCGGTGACCAAACATTACGAATGCCGCGGCGCAGTGGTGGCGACGCGGGGATCGACCGGCCCGGTGTCGGCGGCCAGCAATCTCGTGAACCGGATCTCCGACTATCTGCGCGCGCACTACACGGAAAAGATCAACATCAACGACATCGCGAAGGCGCTGAAGGTTTCGCGGCGACTGCTGGACCGGCGCTATCGGCAGATTGTCGGCGAGTCGATCATGACGACGGTCGAACGGCTACGGCTCAACCGGGTGAAGGACCTGCTCGTCTCCTCCAAGCTGTCGATTTCGGAAGTGGCGATGGCCTCCGGCTTCAATTCCGTCAATTTCATGCATCGGCTTTTCCGCCGCCACTTCCACACTTCGCCGAATCAACTGCGGAAGTGACCGACGGCCATCGCTAGTCGGCGCCTGCGGACGGCAGCCGTTCCAGCGTGACGATGACGAACGAATACGGCGGCAGCGCCGACGGGAAGTCGATCTGCTCGTCGGTGCGCGTGTCGTCGACGATGCGGCACTTCTTCACCCGATAGCCGCTGAAATCGCATTCCAGCGGCAGATACGAGCCGGTCGGATTCACGAGCAGCGCCGCCGCGCGACCCTGAGCGTCCTTCGCCGCCGTCGCCCAGAGCCCGTCCAGCCGGTTCGGAAACGCGATCTCCGTCTTCACCGCCGTCCCGAGCTGATAGAGATAGTTGAAATACTTGAACGCATAGAACGCCTTGCCCGGCCGCCGGTAGACCGGATCGAACAGCGGCGCATACCGGGAAAGCTCACACCGCGCGTCGTAGATCATGGCAAGGTCGCAGGGCGACTCCTGCAGGCCGCAAAGCGTCGCGGCAATCGACGAAGACAGCGAGGCGCGCTTCCAGAACTCGCCCTCGCGATCGCCGTTCAGCCATTCGTTCAGATGCAGTTCCACGCGCGACATCCCCAGACTGTCGAAATAGCGGCGGAAGAGTGCGCAGTGGCGGATGATGTCCGTCGGCAGCCGGTAGCCGTGGAAGGAGAAGAAGTCGAGCGGCGCCTTATTGCGGCGGACTTCCCGGACGAAGCGCTCAAGACAAGTGGCGCGATAGTAGAGGTCCGACCATTGCTGCGGCGTCTGTCCGCATTCGCAGTCGATGAGCGCCAGCGCGGCATTCGAGCCGTAGGCGCCGATCTTAAGCCCGGGGAAGCACCGCTTCAGATGCTTGGCGGTCGTGACATAGAGCCGGCAGTAGTCGTCCCAGCTGCCCCACCACATGTCGTTACGCCGATCCTCGTAGTCTTCCGGCTCGTTCCAGATCTCCCAGTAGGTGATCTTATGCCTGAAGCCGTTCGCCCAGCCTTCGGTGTAATGGCGCACCACATGTTCGCAGATTCGCGCCCACTTGGCGAAGTCCGGGGGCGGCAGAATGCGATACGCCCGGATCTGCGCCGCGTTTTCGATGGTCACGCCCAGCCGGAAATACGGCTCGACCCCGTTCGCCACCAGCGCCGACAGATACCGGTCGGTGAAGGCGAAGTCATAGTTCGCGGGGTCGTTCTCGTCGGCGTCAAAGTTGCGGAAGAGGTTGGGGATGTCGACAAAGATGTTCTTGCCGTAGGCGCCGCCGACATCATGCAGGCGCGAATAGGGCATGCCGCATTCCTTCAGGTACTTGAACATCGAATAGTCGTCATAGCCGAGGAGCGGCCCCTGCCCGCCGGCATGCATCGGCTTCACCTTGCCGACCGCAGTGTCAAAGTCGATCTTCAGCGAGCCGGGGCACTGCCGCGTCACCGACTTCAGGTTGAGCTCGTCGTTGACCGCCTTCGCCAGCTTGGCGAGCGTCGGCACCTTGGCCGCCTCGGGCCGCTCCGCGCCGATCTTCACGAACTTGCCGCGACGACGGTAAAGGTGCGTCGAGCGCGGCGCAAAGCGATCGTTGAGCCGTCCCTGGACGACCGCCGCTTCGCGGCCCTCGGAGACGACCTCCCAGCTGCCGTCCGGCCCGCCCAGCTCGAACGCCGCGTCCACCGGCTCGTCCGACACGTTGACCGCGACGAGCAGCTGCCCTTCCGGCCCGTCCTTCAGCAGACGAACGAGCTTCGCCGGGGAATCCGCGCCCAGCGTCACCTTCGGCTGCCGCGGCGCATCGCGCTCCACCAGCAGCGGCGCGAGCGACGCCAGCTCCCGCGTCAGTCGGGCGAACTCGTCGAAGATCGCGCGCGAACTCGCCAGACAGAGATTGTTGGTGTTCCCGGAATAATAAGTATAGAACATCGCGCCGCGCGCACCCGTCGCAATGGCCGCGTAAGTCATGGCGCGAACCTCTGCCAGCGTGGGCAGGCGCTTCCACGAACCATAGCCCTTGAACCACTGAAAGATCGGGATGACCGGCTTGACCGCGTCGCCCGCCCGCCGCATGTCGCCCAGCGTCGCGTTCATCGACGCCACCACTTTCCCGAGCTCGTTCGGATATGGCGTCTCGGAACGGAACGGATAGATCTCCGGCGAAATCGAATCGCAGGCATGCACATAAGGATAATAGCGGTTCGCCGCCGGAATGACGTCAATCGACATCGTCTTGAGCGATGCGTCCGCCGCCCGGATCGTCATCGTGTCGCGCATCACCGCCTCGGGCGAGCGGTGGTCGGCGGTATCGTCGCCGACTCCCCAGACGAGCAGCACCCCGCGGTTGCGCAGGAAGTCCGCCACCTCGCACTGGACTTGCGCGCGCTTTTCGCCGCGCAGCTTCGACTGCGAGTAGTCGCGCGAGATGAGTTCGCCTACGAGCTTCATCCCCTGGCGCTCGCAGGCCGCGACAATCTCCTTGAAAGTCTGCCCCGGATAAAGGTGATAGGTGTGCACCAGGTTGCAGCCGATCTCCCGCAACTGCCGAATGCCTTCGTCAATCGAATTGCCGTTAAGGGGGCAGCCGCCAAACCCGGCCGGGCCGATCGGAAAAAACGGCCGACCGTTCACGAGCATCATCCCGTCGTCGCGGAAGGTGACGACGCCGTTCGTCGACGCCGGCCCCAGACACTTCGAGAAGTCCTCCTTGCCCACCGTCTCGCGCACGTCGAGCCGCTCCTCGGCGTCAAAAATCCAGGGGTCGTCCGCGCCGCCGCGCTCGTAGTAGGCGAGCTCGCCGATTTCCAAAAACTGGCCCGGGCGGATGTCGGGCGTGTCCGCGCCGAGCCGCAGCCGCGCATAGGCGGCGCCGGCCGGCACCCGCCCGCGCGTCACGAACCGGATCCAGTCCGCGCCGTGCGAACGGAAGTCAAAGCCAAAGGTCTCGGCCACGGCATTGCCAAGCGCGTCAACCGTCATCAGCGGATGGCGGTCGGGACCATACCACCGCACCGCCGGCACCCGCCCACAATCGCCAAAGACCTTGTCCATCGACTCGCAGTTGCCGCGCGAACGCACATAGACCGCGAACTCCGCGCCGGCCTTAACCGGGAACTCGGCGAAGGTCAGCGTCCACGCGGTATCGGTCTTGGTCGTCCGGTTGGTAAAAATCAGCGTCGCCGCCGCCGAATCCAGTCCGTGCGCAACGGCAACCGCATCCTGATAATTGAACTCGAAATCGGCCGCCGTCACCTTGCCGAGCGCGGCAGTATAAACCGGCGACGGCGCCGAGCGGGCCACGCTCCCGACGACCAGTAAACTCAAGACCAACAGTTTTCGCATATGTTTTCTCCTAGTTCAGTATATGAAATGCGTCAATCCCGCCGCAACGAACTCGGCGGCAAAGGTGACCGAGCCGTCGGCATTGGCCGTCTCGACGATCTCGGTGCGATAGTTAAAGAGCGGGCTGTCGGGCGCGACCAGCAACCGGCAATCGCGAATCGCCGCCGACAACAACAACACTCCCAGCCCCAGCCAACCACCGCCGCTCATTGCCAATTGCCTTCGGCCTATTTGACTTTCACCACCGGCGGTTCGCCGCGCGCCTGCGAAATCTCGTAAGTCCGGTTTCCGAGCCGCAGTCCCGTCAGCGACATGCGGCTCACCCCGTCAGGAAGGTGCGGATCGAACTTCACCGACAGATCGTCCGCAATCGTCACCCCGAACATGCCGAAGGCGATGGTCTGCGCGATGCACAGCGACTCGACGTTGCACTGGAGCGGCGTATCGAGGTGGTTGTAGTCGCGGCGGTCGGCATACTGCGAGTCGCCCCAGTAGGGCATCGCGTCCGCGAGCCACCTCAGGCGCATCATGATCGCGTTCGCTTCCGCCACATGGCCGTCGCGGTAGAGCCGGTCGCAGATCGCCGGGGCGAACGAGGGACAGGCCCCCGGCCCGCCGTTGTCCGGGTCGGACTCGTCATAGGCGGGATCGAGCTTTGACAGCGAATGAACGCCGTAGTCGCCCAGGAACTCCTGCGGGTTCATCAGGTGCTTGAGCATGGCCGCCTCTACTTCCGGGTCGAGCGCACCGCCGCCGAAGGCTTTGAACATCTGCATCGTCCAGCGGAGCTTCGACTCGCCGTCGGCGCACCGGCAGCGGAACCAGCCCGCCTCCGCGTCCCACAGCTCTTCACGGCAAAGTCGCCTGAGCGCGTCGGCCCGCCGCTCCAGGTCAACGCCGGGATCGTAGCCCGTCATGCGGCAAAGCCGCGCCGCCATCCTCAGGAGCGCCACCCGCCGCAAATTCAAGTCGGGCATCACGCCGTTATAGAGATCGTCGCCCTTGCGGAGCTCCAGATGCGAATTGCTCTTGCCGTAGTCCTTGAGCACCGCGTCCTGCGTCAGATCGTCATGCGTAAGCGCCATCTTGACCGCCCACTCGACGAAGGTGCGGCCGTTGAACCGCTCCTGGAGGAAGGCGAGGTCGCCGGTCTCGCGCACATAGGCGTCGATGAGCAGCAGGATCTTCTCCTGGTTGATCATGTAATAGGGCCCGAGCGGCGAGCCGTCGGCAGGCGCGAACGCGAAGCAGTTTTCCAGGTCGAGCGCCAGATAGGTCTTGAGATGCTCCTTGAACGCCGCCGGATCCGCCAGCGGCCAGATGCGGTAGGGCCCGCCGAAGTTCCACAGGTAATTGCAGAAGCACCCGCCGTTGACGCCACCCGTCGAATAATAGGGATTGAGCTTGAGCGCGTCGGTGCGCCACTCGACCAGCAGGAGGTGCAACAGCGAGCGCCGATACAATTTCTCCAGCGCCGGGTCGTCGCAGCGGAAGTCCGGCATTTTCGCCGCCAGTCCCCGCACCCGCTGCCGCCAGTGCGCCTTGGCCGCCGCGATGGCCGCCGCCGGCTCGGCAATCGCCATCGCCGCCACCCGGTCTGCCGCCACCGAACTGCCGATGGCCTGCACGACGTAAAGGACGCGCTCCGCCCCGGGCGGCACCGCCTTCAGCTCGACCTGCTCGCCGGCGAAAGTCGGCTTGCCGGCCACCGTATAACAGCCGACCGCATCGCCGAAGGTGGAGGCGACCGCAATCCGCGCGTCCGGGGCACCCACAATGCCGAAGACGCCCTTCGCGTTGCGCACCACGTCGTCAGTCGGCTTGTTGAACTCCCAGCGGAACCGCTGGCCGACCGTGCCGACCGCCGAATAGGAGACGGTCAGCGAAGCCGGCTTGGGGTTGTCGTTGCGGACGCGGATCGCCAGCATCGCCGCGCGCTCGTGCGCGAGCGGCACCAGCTCCGTCGTGATCGCCCAGCCCTTCCGGTTGCCGCGCCGAACCAGCGAATCGGGCCGCCAATAATAGGAATCGGCCTTGACGCACCGATCATCAAAAAGCACTTCGAGATAGAAGTCCTTGGAAAAATAGGGCGGCGCATAAAGCTCGCGCACATTGGCGACGTCTTCTTTCCAGCCGTTGAGCGTCAGCTGCCCGTTGACGAGCCCCAGGTCCTTCGCCAGCATCACCGACTGCTCAGAGCCGATGCCGAACGCCGAATCCAGCACCGAGCCGTCCAACCAGCCGTCACCCGCCGCCCACGCTGCCGCCGGCAAGGCCAGCAGCAGCCATCTGACGCCTTGCAGTCGCTTCATCGGTTAATAGATGAAGTGCACGGTGCCCGCCGAAAACTCGACCGCGAAAGTGACCGAGCCGTCGGCATTGGCCGTCTCGGTGAGCGCCGTCTGATAATTGGCAAACGGACTGTCGGGAACGATCAGCTTGTGATTGGTGCGAATCGCCGCCGCCGCCGTGGCGTTGACCGTGCAGATCGGCACCTTGAGCCCCATCGGCCGATTAAGCCCGTTCGGATTGCGGATGACCGGCTTGAGGCCGGCGGCCGGCACGTTCAGCGGGAAATCCCACTTCGTGTTGAGCATGCCGTATTGGCCAATGTCGCCGTCGGCGTTCGACTCCGGCAGGTCCAGCTCCAGCGTCGCGCCTTCCGCGAAAGTCAGCTCCAGGCCGTCGAATGCCGCCGCCGTGAGCGGCCGGAGCGTGCCGGCGTCGATGTCGAGCTTGTTCATGCCCTGCTTTGGCGTTGAGCTGCTGCCGCTAAAGTTCAATCCCGCGCCCCAAACCAGCGTGCCCGCGCCCGTCTTGTGGAGATCGTGCTTCTCAAACCACACCGTCTGCTTGAGCGTCAGCTCCACCGCCTCGGGCACTTCCAGCGTTGCGCCGTCGGCATTGATCCACAGACAACGGTTCTGGGTGTCGAGTGTGCAGGACTCAAGCGGGCAAAGGACCGCATTGCGCACGTTGAACGACAATGCGTCAATCATCTGCGACGGCACCGGGCCACCCAGATTCTTGCCGTCACGGATGAAGATCACCGTCTTCGTGTTCTCCCAATCGCTCGGCGTACCGTCATAACTGAAAATCACCTTGCCGTAATACTGGTTGTTATAGCCGAAGAGCCCGAGATAGCCGTGAAATGCGCCATTGCCGATCGAATAGCCCTGCGCATAGATGGTGCTGCCGCGGTTGAGCGTCGTGCTTGACGAACCGCCGGAAATCTGCGCCTCGATTTCCAGCGAGCAGTCGCCGGAGGATTGGCAAATCACCTTGGCGTTGTCGTTTTTCTCGAACCGGATGCGCCCCGAAATCTTGCGGTTGCCCGCCGCCGGCTCATAGAATTTCTCGGCCGTGGAATGCCCCTTGTAGCCATACAGATAGGAGGTACCGCTCAGCACCTTCAGGTCTTCAAAGGTCAAGTACGAACCATAAAGGTAGAAGATGGTGCCGGACAGCATCAGCGACCGCCCGGGGAAACTCCACTCCTCCTGGTCGACAGTCGGTGAATACACGTTTTTGCTGCCAATCAGATAGTCGTTGTCAAAGTCGGGCGAATTGCCGTCGCTCCAACCGGAATCAGCAATGGAGTTCCATTCGGTAGAGCGCGAAATCACCTTGCCGTGCTGCTTGATGTACAAGGTCGGCAGGCCGTCTTCGGGGTCCGTATCGACTACGAGGTCAATCGTCGCCTGATAGGCGTAGACGTCGCAGTCATTGACGACGAAATTCTCAACATACGGCTCCGCGCCCTCCGCAAACTTCATCAGCGCAATCGGACCGAACGGCTCGTCCGCATTGATCATCTCCGCCACCGGGAACTCCAGCTTGACCGAATTGGCGTTGTTTTCAAAATCGCCCGTCACCTTCACGAGCGCACTCTTGCCCGTCGCCTGGTCAAACGGCAGCCGCAGCACAAAGTCGCCCTCGATGCCCAAGGTGAGGTTGCTAACTTCATAGACCACTTCGCTGGTGGCCGCCTCCAGGACGGAATTATCTTCCAGCACCAACGTGCCGCCAAAGGCGCCGCTTTCGACCGTCATTTTCGTCGAAGCCCCGGCTTTCGGCGTCTCGCCGCTGAACTTGGACGGCCCGGCCAAGGTCAAGGTGCCGTGGTAATTCGCGAAGCAATTGCCGTGCGCCTGCAGGTTGAAGGCGTTGTTGGCCCGATCGCACCAGGTGCGGAGCTGGGCGGGCTCGGCGCCGCTGACCGAGGCATAGAGGTGCAGCACGTCACTCGCCGACTGCCCGAAGAACTCAAACGGCCGCTCGGCATCGGTCGATTCCACCGTGATGTTGCCGCGAAGCTTCGCCGCCGCGCTCGACCAGGACCCGATTCGCCCGTTGACGAGCCGGAGATCGTTCACGGTCAGATCCACCCCATTCTGGAGCATCATGATCGCATAGCCATTGTCGGATCCTTCCGTGCCGAAAGTCAGCGACTTGCCTCCGAACGTATAGGTGCCGCCATTGGGCGTCAGCAAAAACCGAGTCGTCGCCACATGATAGTCGTTCGCCAGCGACGGAGGGTTGCCGTCCCAGTATTCGCCCGAAACGATACCTTCCTTGTTTGAGCCCTTGAAGGTGATCACATCGGCCACGACCGTCATCACTCCCAGCAAGGACAATGCCGCTACTGCCAATTTAGAGTTCATATTATTGATTCTCCTTTTGCGATTTACAAATCGTTAACAGAATTTTAGCACAAACCCCTTCACAGATAAATATATTATTCAGCCCAAAAAACTAGCACTATCCGGAACAGACCCCTTTAGCGGCGCTCGAGTTCGCGCGCGACGAGCAGGCGCTGGCTCTCCATGCCGCGCGGATCCTTCGAATAATCGAAAGTCGACAATCGACGACTCTTACCCGCCGCCGGAACGTTCATCTCCGCGGCGGAAGCTGCCGGTAGAGATGCGTCGCGCGCGCCTCGAAGCGATCGCGCAGGATTCCCCGCTCGGCCCGCAGACTGCGCGATTCGGAAACCACATCCCAGGTCGCCGGCCCGCCGCCCAGATCGAAGGTCACTTCCGCCGCCACCTCCGACACGTTGACCGCAACGAGCAGCCGCCCGTCGGGCCCGTCCTTCAAAAGCCGCACCATCTGCGCCGCCGAATCCTTGGGCAGCTTCACCTTCGGCTGCACTTTCGCGTCCCGCTCGACCAGCTGCGGCACGAGCGACGAAAGCTCCAGCGTGAGCTGGGCAAAGTCCTTGAAGCTTTCACGGCTGCTGGCGATGCCGCGATTATCCGGGTCCTCGGAGTGATAGGTGTAATACGTGACGCCGCGCGCGCCGAGCGCAATCGCGGCATAGGTCATGGCACGCACCTCGCCGGGCGTCGGCAACCGCTTCCAGGAGCCAAACCCGCTGAACGCCTGAAAGACCGGAATGATCGGCTTGACCGGACCGCCCGCGCGACGCAAGTCGTTCCAAGCCGCGCTCATCGACGCCACCACCTTGCCGAGTTCGTTAGGATAGGGCGTCGCCGCCTGAAACGGATAGATCTCCGGCGAAACCGAATCGCAGGCGTGCACATAGGGGAAGTAGCGGTTCTCCGCCGGAATGACGTCAATCGACATCGTCTTGATCGACGCGTCCGCCGCCCGGATCGTCATCGTGTCGCGCATCACCTCCTCGGGGGTGCGATGGTCGGCGGTATCGTCGCCCACCACCCAGAAGAGCAGCACGCCGCGGTTGCGCAAAAGGTCCGCCACCTCGCCAACGGTCTGCCAGCGCCGCTCGCCGCGCATATTCCGATACTCGTAGTCGCGGCCGATGAACTCGCCCATGAACTTAAGTCCGTACTTCTCGCACGCCGCCACCACCTCCTGAATCGTCTTGCCCGGATAAAGATCGTAGGCATGCACCGTATTGCAGCCGATGCGCTTCAACTGCCAGACGCCGCGGTCAATCGAATTGCCGTTGACCTCGCAGCGCCGGAAGGCCGTCACGCCGATCGGAAAGAACGGCCGCCCGTCCACGAGCGTCATTCCGTCGTCGCGGAAGGTGACGACGCCGTTGGTGGACGCCGCGCCCGCATATTTCGAAAAGTCCTCCTTGCCCACCGTCTCGCGCACGTCCAGCCGCTCCTCGGCGTCAAAAGTCCACGGATCGTCCGCGCCGCCGCGCTCGTAGTAGGCAAGTTCGCCGATTTCCAGAAACTGGCCCGGCCGGATGTCGGGCGCGTCCGCTCCGAGCCGCAGCCGCGCATAGGCGGCGCCTTCCGGAACCTGGCCGCGCACCAAGAACCGAATCCAGTCCGGCCCGTGCGAACGAAAATCGAACTTGAAGGCCTGCGCCACTGCGTTCCCGAGCGCGTCGACCGTGGTGAGCGGCTTGCCGTTCTTCGCCAGCCACAGCACCGCCGGCAGCCGGTCGCCGAGGCCGAACGCGCCCGCCATCGACTCGATGGTGCCGCGCGAGCGCACCAACACCGCGAACTCGGCGCCCGGCCGCACCTTGAACCGCGGCAGCGACAGCGACCACGCCGTGTCGGTGCGCGTCGTCGCATTCGACAACACCAGCGTCGCCCGACCGGCGTCCCGCCCCGCGAGGACGCAGACCGTCTGCTCGTAGTTAAAACTGAAATCCGCATCCGTCAGCGGCTCGAAATCGGCGGCATAGACCGGCGTGCGCGAGTCGGCCAGCGCCGCCCAGGGCAGCGCCAGCAGCCCGGCCAGCGCCCCAAGTTCCCTTTTCAGCTTGAGCTTGCTCATTTAGCACAACCCTTTCAATCAATGGGGGAAAAACAGCTTCACGAACCACAGCGAGTTGTCGCTGCCATAGCGCTCGCAGCCGACCGGCTGCATCCACTCGGCCGTGATCAGCCAAGCCTCCTGCCGGCCGTCGGAAGTCGTCTGGAAATTGCCGAGCCGCGCCCCGAGTTCCGGCACCAGCGGAAATTCCGTCTCCCGCACCAGACAGCCGCGCTCCGGGTCGAAGCGCGCGGCATAGACCGGCGCCCGGTTGCGAAAGACGTGGCCGTTAGTCGCCGTTTCGCGCGTGTAGGCGAGATACAGCGTCTCCGGGCCGGCGAGCCAATGCTGCTGGGTGTTGCAGTTCCCGATCCGCTGGCCGTCCTCTCAGACCCAAGGGCGCACTTCGCCGAAATTCAGCCCGTCCGCGCTTTCCGTCCACGCGCCATATTCGTCCGAACGGAGCGTCAGGTAGTAGCGGCCCTTAAAGCGCACGAGCGAAGGTTCGCACAGGCCGCGCTTCAATTCCGGCACCGCCAGCGGCCGCCCGACTCTCGCCACCTTCAGCTCGTCGCCGACAAACCGGTAGCTGACGCATACCACTTCGGAGACCGGCGACCAGGCGTCGGCCTTCGTCTCCGACTCGACCCCGCAAAAATAAAACGGCACGATCAGCTCGCCATCCTCGGTTTCCACCGGCTCGCCGAACGGCAAGGCCTTGCTGTAGGGCAACGGGAACGGCAATTGGCGGGCGGGGCCATATTCGCCGCGCTCCGCGTCGAGCGTCGCCCAGATCGGCGTCATCGTCGGCCGGCCGTTTACCATGCCGTCCATCGGCCGCTGGTCGCCCATCATCGTTTGGGTGCAGCCCAGCCCGAACCACCGGTCGTAATGACGCGAATACCGCGGACCGGCGCCCGTGGTGATCCGATGGCCGTGCTCAAAGCGGTCCGGAAAGGCCTCCACGCGCTTCGGCGCCGACCAAGTGCGGCCGCCGTCCGTCGACCGGCAGAGATATTGCCCGTAGGTGACATCGCAGCCGCTCAACAGCAACTTATCGTAAGTAAGCAGCGCCGTGCCGCGCCAGTCCGTCGCCACGCACGGCGACGTCTTGCAGAACTTGCCGTCGAAGCCGGGGAAGAGCCGTTGCCGCGTAAAGGCAAACCGCGACTCTTCCGGGCAGGCATGGATTCCCCGCACCCAGACGCGCGATTTTTCCGCCGCCGTCACCACGAACTTCAATGCCGCCAAGTCGATCGGCCCGCGAAAACGGCAGCAGGTGACCTCGTCTTCCCGGGCGAGCCGCGCGACGACCGCCGCCAGCCGCCCGGTAACGGCAGCATCGAGCCGCCCGAAGTCCGCGCCGGCAAACTTTCGCGCGGTCCAGGCGCTGACGACAGGATGATACTCCTCGGCATAGCCGTCGGCGAGCCGCGCAAAGTCGGGCGCGACCTGGAAGAAGTCGGGATAGGCCGCCAGCTCCGACTGCACTTGCCGCGCCGCCGCGTCAAATTCGCCCGTGACCTTAAAGGACGCCTGCGCCCAATGCTGGGTCAAGATCGGCGCCGCCGCGCGCCAGCTGTCGAAGTCACGCCCTTCGAAACACCAAACCAGCGAACCTTCGCCGCAGGCGGAAAACGCCAGCAGCGTCGCCGCCAGAAAACTGCTCAGTCTGTCTGCCATTTTATTTTTCCCTTATTCAGATTATCCCAAAACCCACCACAAAATGATAGTGCTTTTTCAGCCCAAAAAACCATGCTTTTCCAGCCCCAAGCCGCGGAATACGGGCCCGACACCGGAAACACGCCTCCACCCGGAATGCGAAAATAGAAGAGTGAACCTACAATCGCATAGCCAATGATCTAGAACGGCGCGACGACGCGCAGGTAGTCAAGGAACACGTCCCGATTACTGCCGTTCACTGGCTGCACTTCGCTTCGTCAAATCGCTCAGATATTCAGCGCCGTCTTCGACCACGGCTCCTTGCCTGCGAGAAGCGAGGGCGTGGTCATTTCCGGCGGCACGGGAATACCCAGCATCTGCAAGGCCGTCGGCGCCACCGCCGACAGCTTCGCGAGCGGAGTAAGCCGCACGCCCGCCGCATCATTGGCGACATAGAAGCAATCGACGAGATTGAGCGTATGCGAAGTCTTCGTAAGCCCCGACTTGTAGTCGACCATCTGCTCGGCATTGCCGTGGTCGGCGTAGATAAGGACGTGCGCATCCAGCTCCAGGAGCCGCGGCAGAACCTTCCCGATGCACTCGTCAGTCACCTCGACCGCCCTGGTCGCCGCCTTGGGGTCGCCCGTGTGGCCGACCATGTCGCAGTTCGCGTAGTTGACGACGATGAGCCCGTAGGGATTGTTCTCCAGCCGCTTCAAAAGCTCATCCGTGACATTATAGGCCTCCATCTCCGGATGCGAGGCGAAAGTCGCCGCGTCAAAGCGCGACTTGATCTCGACCTGGTCCTCGCCGGCCGAAGGGGTGGTGGACTTCCCGTTGAAGAAGCTCGTGACGTGCTTGATCTTCTGGGTCTCCGCCAGCCGCAGCTGCTTTAGGCCCGCCTTGGAGACGACTTCCCCGAGCAGGTTGTCCATGCCGCCGCCCGCGCCCATCGCCCCGAGGAGATAGTCCTCGAACTCATCCCAATAGCGCGTAAAGCCGAGGAACTTGACCTGCGGCTTCGCCTGGAGCCCCGCCAGATCCGGATAATCCGCCGCGACAAACGCCTGCGTCAGCTGGATCGCACGGTCCTGACGGTAATTGGTGTGCATCACGACGTCGCCGTCCTTCATGCCGGCGTAGTCGCCGAGCACGTAGCACGGAATGTACTCGTCCGTCATCGGCGTCGAGTCCGGCGTCCTGCCGCTTTCATACTCGCCCTTCACGGCCTCCTCGATCGTCGCGGCCTTTTTGCCGGCGCCGGCGACGATGCAGTTGTACGCCTCGCTGGTGAGCTTGTAGTTCTTCGAGCGGTCCATGCCGTAATAGCGGCCCATCGCCGTGCCGATCACGGCATTGCCCACGGCCGCCAGCTCGGTCTTCAGCCGCGCGATGTATTCGAGCGTCGAACGCGGCGGCGTGTCGCGGCCGTCCAGGAACGGATGCACCACGATCTTCCCTTCCGGGAACTCCTGACGGGCCCTGCGCATCAGCTTGAAGAGATGCTCCTGATGGGCGTGGACGCCCTCGTCCTGCAGGAGCCCGAAGAAATGGAACTGCGAATTGTTCTTTTTCCACGCGGCGATCAGGTTCGCCCACTTCTCGCTCTTGAAGAGCTCGCCCGAAGAAAGCCCGTCGTCGATGCGCTTGAGCCCCTGCACGACGATGCGGCCCGCGCCCATGTTGAGATGGCCGACCTCGGACGAGCCCTGGTAGCCGTCAGGCAACCCGACCGCCTCGCCGCAGCAGTCGAGAAGGCAATGCGGATAGCGCGCGCGAACCTGGTCGATGACCGGCGTCTTCGCCCCGTACACCGAATTCCCCTCCTGGCGCTCGTTCACCCCCCAGCCATCGCGAATGATCAAAACTACAGGTCTCATCTTCATTTCTCCTTTAGAAAAACAGCTTGGCAAGCGCCAGCAGGCCCTGCTTCCAGGGAACGCGGTGGCTCACGCCGCTCTTGCCGGCGAACTCGGACAGATGCGCGACATACCACTCGTAGTTGCGCACCAGCGCATCCTGGTTAGAAAACTTCGGCTTGAAATCCAAGAGCCGCTCCGCTTTTTCGATCGACACGAACGAGTCCGTCGACGCCGTCTCGTAGACCCACGGATAGAGCGGCGAAAGCTTAAGCGCCTCAAGAATGCGCAGGATGAAAACAATCGGAGCGACCGGCGTGCCATGGATCTTCTTGCCGTAGCCCGCCTTGTCGAGAACCGCCTGATAGTCCTCCTTCATCGTCGTGAACTCCTTCGCGCCGATGTTGAACTCGGTGTTGACGACCTCTTTCGAGTAGGTCATCGCCGCCCAGATCGCATCACACAAGTCCTCGACATCCATCAGCTGATAACGGTTCAAGCCGCTGCCGATCATCGGAAAACCGTGGCCCGTGTAGGCCCAGTCGTAGAATAGCGCAAATACCCCGAGCCGCTCCGGGCCGATGAAGCTCTTCGGCCGGATGATCGGCACGCAATAACCTTCCGCACGCGCCGCCCGGCACGCCTCCTCGGCCTCGATCTTGGCGTGGCCGTAAGGGCCGACGCCGACCATCGGATCGGTCTCGTAGATCGGATGCCTCTTCGGAACGCCGTAGACAGCCGTCGACGAAATCTGCACATGGCGGTCAAGGCCAAACTTGCGCGCCGCATTCAAGACGTTCTTCGAACCGTCGACTTCGGTCGTATAGATGTCTTCCTTCGAATAGAGCGGCAGCGCCGCCGCGCAATGGACGACCACATCGCAGCCCTCGGTCACCTGCTCGACCGCCGGAATGTCGCGCACATCGCCCTTCGTGAACTTAAGCCAAGGCTCGCCTTGCTCGGGATAGTCAAAATCGGCAATGTCCAAAACGCGAATCTCATCCACCCCCTTCGTCCGAAGGAAACGGATGAGATTAATGCCGAGAAAGCCCGAGCCGCCAGTGACGAGGACCTTCATCGGCAGCCTCACTTTGCCGGGGCCGCCGGAGCGGCGGGGGCGGCGGGCGCCGCCGGAGCAGCAGGCGCAGCCGGGGCCGCCGGAATCGCCGGCAGTTCAGGCGCCGCCGTCGGCGCACCCGGAAGCTCGGGAGCGGTCGGCAACGCCGGCGCCGCTTCTGCCGTCGGCTCGGCCTCGCGCGCCATCAGCGAATGCGAATGCACCGTCGAAGTGAGCCGCGCGAGCACCAAGGTGTTCAAAAGGAAAATCGCGCCCAGAATGGCCGTCGTCTTGATAAGCACATTGCCGGCATCAGCCCCGAGCGACGCTTCGAGCATGCCGCCGCCAATCGCGCCACCGAGCCCGCCTTCTTTCGGCTTCTGCAGCATAACCACCAGCACCAGCAGCAGGCAGACCACCACTTCGACAACATACAGAAAACCAATAAAAATGGACATTACGCTTTCCTTTCGTTATTTCGGGGTATTATAGCCAATTCGCGCCCCTTAAGTCAACACCGACGGGCGACGACCATGGTGATTTAGTTCACCCTTGTTCTCGTTAGTGTTTGTCGCGATCACCCTTCCGGGGTTGACAGATTCCCCGAAATCTGAGATACTATACTCGTCCCATCATGGACGGGAAGGAACGAATCTGCCAATGCTGACGATGCGACGGGTGACCAAGGCGACGGAACTGAAGCGCTTCAAGGAGCTTGAAGACAAGTACCACTACATGGGAGAGACCCATTCGGGGGGCGACACGATGCGCCTCGCCTTCGAGGAGGACGGGAAGGGGGGCGCGCTGATGGTGTGGGGCTCGGCGTGCTACCACCTCAAGCCGCGCGACGCCTACGTCGGCTGGTCGAACTCGATCCGCGCGGAGCGGCTGAAGCTCGTCGTGAACAACCGGCGCTTCACGATCCTCTCGGGGCCGGGCGAGCGGCGGAACCTCGCCTCGGAGTGCCTCGGGCTCG
>JAZLMR010000007.1:0-4679 GCA_045598785.1 Kiritimatiellia bacterium | reverse complement strand
TGGCGAGATCCGCGAGTATTTCGGAGCGGGAACGGCGGGAGAGGGAGTTAGAGTTTTTCATATTAGATATTATACCATCTAACATTCGGAAAGTCAACGGGGTTTATTGAACTTTCGCATAAAAATCACGCTACACCCATCGAGGGCGAGTGAGTCGTCCGACCCTTGACGCCGAAGGGGCGTTTTTGGTATCATACGCGCTCATTCCGTCTGGATCGGGCTAATTAACCGACTGCCCGAACGGTAAGGAACTAAGGTAAAAAGGAACAAGACAATGCCTAAGATGAAAACGAAGAAGTGCGCCACGAAGCGCATGAAAATGTCGGCCACGGGCAAGGTTATGCGTTCACAGGGCGGCAAGGCCCATCTGAACAACGGGAAGAAGCGTTCCCGCAAGAATAACCTCCGCGGCACCACTGCCGTCGGCAGCCTCAAAGTCACCAAGACCTACGCGCGTGCGCTCCAGGGTCGCTAATCAGGAAGGAGTAAAATACCATGCGTGTTACCAATGCTCCCGCTTCCCGCGAACGCCGTCGTCGCCGCCTTGAGCTGGCGAAGGGCTTCTACGGAGCTCGTTCCAAACTTTTCCGTACGGCCACCGAGGCCGTCGATCGCGCGATGCGGCTCTCGACCGAGCACCGCAAGCTCAAGAAGCGTGATTTCCGTCAGCTCTGGATTGCCCGCATCAACGCGGCGGTCCGCGCCGAGGGCATCAGCTACTCGAAGTTCATCGCCGGTCTGACCAAGGCGGGCGTGGCGCTCAACCGCAAGAGCCTCAGCGAAATCGCGATCAAGGATCCGGCCGGGTTCAAGACGATCGTCGAAATCGCCAAGCAGGCCTGAGCCGCGGCAGTAGCGACAGCCGAAAGTCGGTCGGGGCAGCCCGGCCGATTTTCTTTTCCGGATTTTGCTATAATCACGGCGGGGGAAAAGACCATGAATGAAATTCCGTGGGACAAGGTGTTGGTCGGCGTCGGCATTGTCATCGCCGCGCTCGTGGTTTTCGTGGTTGTCCACAAGGTGGTGAAGTTTCTGCTCTCGCTGCTGATCGCAGTGCTGTTGGCGGCGGTGGGCGTTTGGTATTGCGTCAGGGCCGGCTATATGAGCAAGGAGACCGCCGAGCAGCTGAACCCGTGGAATCATGCGGCGGTCCGGGAACGGGTCAAGGCGGTCGGCGCCTGGGTCGGCGACAAGGCCAAGACTGCGGTCAAGGATACGGTCAAGGAATCGGTTCGCGAGACGGTGGACGAAATGGAGTAGCCGACTGATGCCCGGTTCCTTCTGGGGTGGAACATTCCTCGGAACATTCGCAGTTGCGCTTGTAGATGAATTTTTGGTATCATATGCCGCAAATGAACAAGGTGTATGGCCGCTGGTACTGGTATTACGACAACGCTTCAAGCGATGTCGCCGTCGGCGGTTGACCAAAGTCAATTATTCAGTCCGGGGACCTCGCTTGAACAAGCGGGGTCCTTTCGTTTTAAGGAAATAGATAAAGTTAAGGAGCGACAAAATGAGCGAAGAACCGTATAAGACTTACCTAGAGGAATCCGAGCTTCCGGATGCCTGGTACAACGTCCGGGCGGACATGGTCAAGAAGCCGGCGCCGCTCCTTGATCCCGTCACTCGCGAGCCGGTGACGGCGGCGGAACTCGAACGGGTGTTTTGCCGCGAATGCGTCAAGCAGGAACTGGACGACACTTCGCGGTGGATTCCGATTCCCCAGCCGGTGCGGGACTTTTACAAGATGTACCGCCCCAGCCCGCTGGTGCGCGCCAAGTTTCTGGAACAGGCGCTGGATACGCCGGCGAAGATCTACTACAAGTTCGAGGGCAACAACACTTCGGGGTCGCACAAGCTCAATAGCGCCATCGCACAGGCCTATTACGCCAAGGCGCAGGGGCTCACGGAAGTCACCACCGAAACGGGGGCCGGACAGTGGGGGACGGCGCTCTCGATGGCGAGCGCGTTCTTCGGGCTCAAGTGCCATGTCTTCATGGTGAAGTGCTCCTACGAGCAGAAGCCGTTTCGCCGCGAGGTGATGCGCACCTACGGGGCGGACGTCACCCCGTCGCCTTCGATGACCACCGACATCGGGCGTCAGATCAATGCCGAGCATCCGGGCACCACCGGCTCGCTCGGCTGTGCGATTTCCGAAGCCGTCGAAGCGGCGACGAAGCTGCCGAACGCGCGCTATCTGCTGGGCTCGGTGCTCAATCAGGTGTGCCTGCATCAGTCGATAATCGGGCTGGAGACCCAGACGGCGCTGCGGAAGCTCGGAGTAAAGCCGGACATTATCATCGGCTGCGCCGGCGGCGGCTCCAATCTGGCCGGACTCATCGCGCCGTTTATGGGCGAGCAGCTGCGCGGCGAAAGCAACTATCGGTTCATCGCGGTGGAGCCGGCGAGCTGCCCGTCGCTGACCCGCGGCAAGTACGCCTACGACTACTGCGATACCGGGCGGGTCTGCCCTCTGCAGAAGATGTACACGCTCGGCAGCGCCTTCATTCCGAGCGCCTCGCATGCGGGCGGCTTGCGCTATCACGGCATGTCGAGCACGCTGTCGGAGCTTTACGATCAGCGGCTGATCGAGGCGACCAGCGTCACCCAGACGCAGATTTTCGAGGCGGCGACGCTGTTCGCCCGCACCGAAGGCACGTTGCCGGCGCCTGAGTCGGCGCACGCGATCCGGGTGGCGATCGACGAGGCGAAGAAGTGCAAGGCGACGGGCGAGGCGAAGACCATCGTGTTCGGGCTTACCGGCACCGGTTATTTCGACATGTTTGCCTACGGTCGCTTCAATGACGGCCAGATGCAGGATTCAATTCCCACTGATGATGAAATCCAGGCCGGGCTGGACCGGCTTCCGCAGTTGTAAGCAGGTGTTGACGGCAGTTAACAAGCATATAAAAAGGAAACAAGGCTTATGAAATTGATTTTGCTGGCGGTTTACTTCGCAGTGTTGCTGGGCATCGGCTTCAAGTGCCGGTCGAAGGCCAATTCAGTAGACGGGTTCGTGCTGGGCGGTCGCAGCGTCGGCGCCTGGCTGACGGCGTTTGCCTACGGCACCAGTTACTTTTCGGCGGTGGTCTTCGTCGGCTATGCCGGTCAGTTCGGCTGGAAGTTCGGCATTGCCGCCACCTGGGCGGGCATTGGCAATGCGCTGATCGGCTCGTTGCTCGCTTGGACGGTGCTCGGCCGCCGGACGCGGCTTTTGACGCAGCACCTCAACTCGTCGACGATGCCGGAGTTCTTCGGCCGCCGCTTCGATTCCCGCGCGCTGAAGCTGGTGGCCTCGGCGATCATCTTCGTGTTTCTCGTTCCCTATACCGCCTCGCTCTACAACGGGCTTTCACGGTTGTTCGGCATGGCGTTTTCCATCGACTATTCGGTCTGCATCCTGCTGATGTCGGTGCTGACGGCGGTGTATGTCATTGCCGGCGGTTACATGGCGACGGCGATCAACGACTTCATCCAGGGCATCATCATGCTGGTCGGGCTGGTGGCGGTCATTGCTGCGGTGATCATGTCCAAGGGCGGGTTCGTGGCCGCGCTGGACGGGCTGGCGCGGGTGAATGACGCGGCGGTCTCGACGACGCCCGGCGTGTTCGCGTCGTTTCTGGGGCCGGATCCGCTGGGGCTTTTCTTCGTGGTGATTCTCACTTCGCTCGGCACCTGGGGCCTGCCGCAGATGGTTCAGAAGTTCTATGCGATCAAGAACGAGGACGCAATCCGAAAGGGCACCGTCATTTCGACATTGTTTGCGTTCGTCATTGCTGGCGGCTGTTATTTCCTCGGCGGTTTCGGCCGGCTTTTCGGCGACCAGGTGAATGTGGCGAAGGATGGCTTTGATGCCATCATTCCCGCCATGCTGTCCAATCTCGGTCCCGGGCTCATTGCGCTGACGGTGATCTTGGTGCTGTCGGCGTCGATGTCCACGCTGTCGTCGCTGGTCATTACCTCCAGCTCCACCCTGACCAGCGATTTCATCAAGGAGTCGTTCGCGAAGCGGATGTCGCCGAAGGCCGAGGTGCTGACCATTCGGTTCTTCGTCGTGGTCTTCATTGCGATTTCGGCCGTGCTGGCGATGTTGCAGCACAAGAGCAGCGTCACCTTCATCGCTCAGCTGATGGGGGTGTCCTGGGGCGCGCTGGCCGGTAGTTTCCTGGCGCCGTTCCTCTATTCGCTTTACTGGAAGCGCACGACCAAGCTGTCGTGCTGGGCGTCGTTTTTGTTCGGCTCAGGGCTGATGATTCTTGATTTGCTGACGATGAGCGGCCATGCGGGTTGTCTGACGCTGCCGCCGTTCTTGCGCTCGCCCATCAATTCGGGCGCCATTGCGATGCTGGCGGGTTTTGTGATCGTGCCGTTGGTGTCTTGGGTCTCGCGCTCGCCGGATCGTCGCTTCACCGACCGGCTTTTCGAGTGCTACGACCGGCCGCGGCAGATTGCGGCCAAGCGCGCGCTCGGCGACTAGCGACTTCCCGACAGTCGACTTCGGCTCTCCCTTTTAGCGGCCTTCGTCGTCGATTTTTGGGGCCATGGTGATTTACTTTAGACCTCCTTTCCCATGACGAGGTCGAATGCCAGGTCCGGATTCGCCTGCATCTTCTCCTTGAATGCTTGGCAGTTTGACATGCCGCTTTTCGCGAAGAAGTAGAGGGCGAGGGTCCTCGCGA
>JAZLMR010000006.1:0-23159 GCA_045598785.1 Kiritimatiellia bacterium | reverse complement strand
CATCAACCCGCCAGGTTCTGCCTAAGCGGTAGCGTGGCCTCAGCCGAAAGGTTGAGGCCATTGCAGTATAGGGAAGCTCGTGAAACGTACAATCGTCTATATTGATGGCTACAATCTTTTCTTCGGGTTGTTGAAAGGCACTCCGTGGAAGTGGTTGGATGTGGTTCACCTGGTTAAAAGCATGCTGGCTGTCGACCATGAGATTGTACAGGTATATTTCTTTACATCCATTGTTACTCCTTATCCATACGAACGAGAATCGATTGAGCGTCAAAATGTCTATTTGCAGACGTTGGCTTTAGACCCGCGTGTTCGAATTGTAAAAGGAAAGTATTGCCGCAGAAAGGCGCATTTGCCGCCTGTCTCAAGGGGGTGCCAGGATTGTGACGAGCTGCACAACGGCTATGTCCGTGTCTATAAGTTTGAAGAGAAGCAATCGGATGTGAATCTCGCCGTTCAAGCCGTTCACGATGCTGCGCTGAATCTTGCTGATTCGTATGTGATAGTCACTGGGGATTCGGATCAGGTCGGCACGATTCTTTCGATGCGTAAGGACTTTGGCAAGCAGGTGATTGTGTTGAATCCGCACGAGTCGAACAGTTTGGAGTTGAAGATGGCCGCGACTTTTTATCGGAACATTCCGCGCGATCTGCCCTCCAGTTGTCAGCTGCCGGATGAGATCCCCGTCGGCACGCATGGCAAAGTCATCCGCCGTCCGGCGGCGTGGAAGTAGGTTCTCTATCACGTATATTTGCTCGGAGCAAATGTACGGAGTGTAGCGATTTCCGCATCGGATTTGCAGCCGGTGCGGAATTTGCGTTTTGGCGCGGAGTGTCGGACACCTCGCGCCAGTTTGGTGTAGGGCGGCTCCAGAGGGTTGACAGTCGCGCTGGCGATTAGGTATAATGCGCACCGAGTGAAACGCTTAAGCGCCAGGCCTTCGGGCCGAGCTTTGTGAACGCACAGGAGTCACTGGCCCATTTGCGGGTTATACGCCGCTAAGCTTGTTTGCAAGGGGACTTAACTTCACGGCTGTTTGGATTTTGATCCGATCGGCTGGAGGTCCTTTTGCAAAAGAAAACCTCTCCGCTGCTCGGATCAGCATCGAAAGAGCTGAGTCTAAAGGGAAAAACTAACCAAGGAGAGTGAAATGAAAAAGAATGCAATCGTCGGACTGGTGCTTATGGGCGTGTCGGCCGGGCTTACTTATCTGCTGGCTGGTACAGACTGCGCCATGGTCGAAAATCTGGTTGGCAAGGCGGCTTGGTATCTGCCGTATGCGGCACTGGTCGGAGGAGTGTGGAATCTTGCTCGCGGCTGAGGTGCAACTTGTGACGGGTGCTTCGGCTGGCGCTGGCGACGGCGTGGATTCGGGGTTTCGGTTCGTTGCTTTTTGCCTGCTGAGTTTGCTATAATCCTTAACCTAAAATGAAACGCGAGCTTGGAAGTCTGGCGAGGCATCGGGCCTATTTGGGGAAGCCCCCGAAGCGGGGGAGCGTATTGCCGTTTCCCTGCACGCCCGCGAAGGTGTTCGCCGCGCAGGTGAACGGGCTGGCGGCGCGGCTTAAGGCGATTCATTGCCGGCAGGTCGTGGTCGGGCTTTCCGGCGGGCTGGATTCGACGCTTGCCCTGTTGGTCGCGGAGGCGGCGTTTGCCAAGTTGAAATACGACCGGCGCGGCATTCATGCCTACACGATGCCGGGCTTCGGCACGTCGAAGCGCACCAAGGGCAACGCGGAACTTTTATGCGCGGGGCTGGGACTGGAGCTCGAAACCATATCCATCGTGCGCAGCGTTCGGCAGCATCTGAAGGACATCGGTCACGACGGGCGACCGGACGTCACCTACGAGAACGCGCAGGCGCGGATGCGCACCTTGATCCTCATGGACAAGGCGAACATGGTCGGCGGCATCGTGCTCGGCACCGGCGACCTTAGCGAGATCGCGCTCGGCTGGTCGACTTACAACGGTGACCACATGTCGATGTTCGCCGTCAACAGCGGCGTGCCCAAGACGGTGGTGCGCAAGGTGTGCGAATGGTGGTCGGCGCGGGCGGCAAAGTCGGCCGTCGCCGGTCGCCGGTCGGCGGCCGCGGCGGTGCGCGACATCTGCGCGACGCCCGTCAGCCCGGAACTCATTCGGGGGCAAGTCACCGAAGACCGGCTCGGGCCCTACGAGCTTCACGACTTCTTCCTCTGGAACTTCATCATGAACGAGATGGGCTCCGGGGATCTCCTACAGGCGGCGGACCGACATTTCAACGCGAAGGGCGACCGTTATCCGCGGCAGCTGATTGAAAAGACACTGCAGACCTTCATGCACCGCTTCTTCACCCAGGCGTTCAAGCGAAACTGTCAGCCCGACGGTATCCGGGTCTTTCCGTTCGAGCTTTCGTTGCACGGGTGGTGGATTCCTTCCGACCTAGGACCAATCAGCTTGTAAACACGAGCAATCAAACAACTGGATCATGAAAATGAAAGTCGTTACCTTCGGTGAAATCATGATGCGCCTCAATCCTGAGGGCTACAAGCGTTTTCAGCAGGCGGACACGTTCGAGGCGTCCTATGCCGGCGGCGAGGCGAATGTCGCGGTCTCGCTCGCCAATTACGGGCTGGAGGCGGCGTTTGTCACCAAGTTGCCGGAAAACCCCCTGGCTGAGGCCGCGCGCAACGAGCTGCGGCGGTTCGGCGTCAATACCGACCTGATCGTCTGGGGCGGTCCGCGGCTCGGCATCTATTTCGTCGAGAAGGGGGCCTCACAGCGCGCTTCGAAGGTCGTCTATGACCGCGCGGGCTCGTCGATCGCGCTGGCGAAGCGCGGCGATTTCGACTGGGCGAAAATCTTCAAGGGCGTGAAATGGTTTCACTTTACCGGCATCACGCCGGCGCTGGGGGGCGAGAATCCCGCCATCTGCCTGGACGCGCTCAAGTACTGCCGGGTGCACAAGATCACGGTTTCGTGCGATCTCAATTACCGCGGCAAGCTCTGGAGCAAGGCTGAGGCCGGCAAGTGCATGGCGAAGCTGGTGCCGTTCGTCGACGTGCTGATCGCCAACGAGGCCGACGCGGCGGACGTCTTCGGCATCGTCGGTCAGGGGTCGGACGTCGAAAGCGGCAAGCTTAACAAGGCGGGCTATGTTTCCGTGGCCGAACAGCTGGTGAAGCGCTTCGGCGTCAAGCAGGTCGCCATCACCTTGCGCACGTCGCTTTCCGCCTTTGACAACCTCTGGGCGGGCATGCTCTACGACGCCAAGACGAAGCGGGCGGCGTTTTCGACCGAATACAAGGTGCATATCGTCGATCGTGTCGGCGGCGGCGATTCGTTTGGCGGCGGGCTCATCTATGCGCTGGCGACGGGCAAGCGCGCGCAGGCGGCGATTGACTTCGCGGTGGCGGCCTCGTGCCTCAAGCATTCGATCGAGCACGACTTCAATCTGGTAACGGTCAAGGAAGTGGAGACGCTGGCGGCCGGCAACGGCACCGGGCGCGTTCAGCGCTGACTTCTTAAGGCAAGGAAACGGTTATGAGTCATTGGTTCGCCATTCTTCTCGCAGCTTTTACCGTCGTCCAGAATGGCGACCAGAAGATTCGTCGGGAGTTTCGCTTCGAGAATCCCGGGCCGGGCATCGTCCAGGCCGAGGCCTGCGGCGACCAGCACATTGTCTTCAAGGACGCCGCCGGCAAGCCGGTCAAGTACTATCATACGGTGACTGACACTTATTGTGATGCGGACAAGCTGGTGCCGAAGCGCCATTTTTCGCCGTTGGCCTGGGGGGTGGTCGGAGGCTATTTCGTCATCATCGCGGCGATGGGCTGGTTTTTCGCACGGCGGGAGAAGAACGTCGCTTCGTTTTTCAAAGGGGGAGGCAAGATTCCCTGGTATGTGGCCGGCATGTCGATTTTCGCGACCATGCTTTCGTCCATTACCTTCCTGTCGATTCCTTCGCTCGCGTACATTTCCGACTGGCGGCTCGGGCAGAATTCGATTATGGGCTATCTGCTGATCACGCCGCTGGCGGTGATGTTCTACATGCCGCTGTTCCGCCGGCTCAACCTGACCAGCGCCTACGAGTATCTGGAACGGCGGTTTAATCTCGGCACGCGGCTGTTTTCGTCCGGCGTTTTCATCGTCTTCATGGTGATTCGCGTTGCCATCGTCACCTTGCTGCCGGCCATCGCCATCGACGCGGTGACGGGAATGGGGATTGACCTCGCGATTGTCATCTGCGGCGTCGTCACCATTCTCTATTGCGTCTTCGGCGGGCTGGAGGCGGTCATCTGGTCGGACTTCATTCAGGGGCTGGTGCTGGTCGGCGGCGCGGTGGCGATCCTCATTTTCCTGATTGTCGGCACCGACGGCGGTCTCGGCGGCTACATTTCGATCGGCAGCGCCGCCGGCAAGTTCCGGCTCTTCGACTTTCGCGCCGACCTTTCCGACCTGACTTTCTGGGTGGCGCTTTCCCTGGGCATTACCCAATGTCTGTTTTCCTACACTTCCGACCAGTGCATCGTCCAGCGCTATATTTCGGTGAAGGACGAGAAGGAGGCCGCGCGGTCGATGTGGACGAATGTGATCATCGGCACTTTTTCGATGGCGGTTTTCTTCGGCATCGGCACGGCGCTCTGGACGCACTTCAAGTGTCATCCGGAGTTGCTCGATCCGAATATGCCCAAGCCGGATGCGATTCTGCCGCATTACATGGGCATGGAGCTGCCGTCCGTGGTGGCGGGGCTGGTGATCGCGGCCGTGTTCGCCGCGACGATTTCGACGCTTTCCGCCAACCTTTCGGCGGCGTCTTCGGCGATTACGACCGACTTCCTGGTGCGCTTCCGCCAGTCCGTCTCGGATCGCGTCCGCATTCGCTTCGGCCAGGTCTGCATCGTGATCTGCGGCATCTTGGGCACGGGGGCGGGGCTCTTGCTGGCGCATGTCGATCTCCGATCGCTTTGCGATCTCTTCCAGGAGACGATCTCCACGATTACGGCGGGCATCGCCGGGGTGTTCTTCCTGGGGGTCTTCACCCAGCGCGTCGGCGGCACGGCGGCGCTGACGGGGCTGATCGTCAACTATGCGGTCTGCTTCGGGCTGAAATACGGCGGGCTGGCCGCGGCCTGGAAGATTCATCCGTTCATGATTGGCGGGTTTGGGCTGGTTGCCTGCATCGGCACGGGGTTGCTGGTTTCGCTGTTGGTGCCGCGGAGGGCCAACTGAAGGTGAAGCGGTTCGACCAGATTCGGCTGCTGCTGTTCGCGCTGGCGTTCGCGTCCATGCTCTGGGGGTACCGGCTGCTGATCTTCAAGCATGCGCCGGAGGTCTTCTCCGAGCCGATCGAGGACATGTCCTACGGCTGGTATGTGCCGCTTTTCTCGTTGTATGTGCTTTGGCGCGAGCGGCGGGAGCTGCAGGAGTCGTTCGGGGCGCCGTCGCTGGTCGGCCTGGTCTTCGTCCTGCCGTTTTTCTTTCTTGGCTTTCTGGGCGCCCGCGGCGGTCAGATGCGGTTCGAAGTGGTGGGCTTTGCCGGGCTGTTCCTGGCACTCGTGTGGAGCATCTTCGGCCGGCAGACGATGAAGCAGGCGCTTTTCCCGGCGCTGTTCCTGCTCTTCTGCATTCCGCTGCATTCGTTTCTGGACATCGTTACCATTCACCTGCGGATGCTGTCGGTGTCCATCGCCTATGGCTTTTTGCAGGGCCTGGGCGTCGATGTGATTCGCGAGGGCACGATGCTGGCGTCGTCTACCGGAACCTACGCCATCGACATAGCCGAGCCCTGCAGTGGCTTGCGGTCGCTCTTTGCGATGCTGGCGCTTACCTCCGGCTACGCCTATTTCACGCAGCCGACCTGGTGCCGGCGCGGCCTGCTGGTGGCGTTGGCGATTCCGATTGCGGTGCTGGGCAATGTGATCCGGATTTTCACCATCGTCGCGGTGGCGGCCAGCTGTTCGCCGGATTTTGCGACCGGCTTCTATCATGACTATTCCGGGTTCATCGTCTTTTTCGCGGCGATTGCGCTGATGGTGACGGTCGGGGGGCTCATCACGAAAGGAGCGGAAAAATGCGGCGGCTCGTGATCCCGCTCGTCGCGACGGCGCTGGTGACGGCCGGTATGCTCTATCAGGCCCGGTCGGTCGAACCGGTCCTGACCGAATTGCCGCCGGTGGCGCTGACGGATATCGCGGGCTTTGAGTCCGAGACGCTGGAGCCCGGCGAGGCCGAGCTGCATACGTTGCCGGCGGACACGGCCTACGACAAGCGGCGCTATTTCAATGCGCAGGGGGAATGGTTCGCGGTGACGATGGTGAAGGGCGGGCATTCCAAAAGCTCCATTCACCGTCCGGAGATGTGCCTGCCGGCGCAGGGCTTTCAGATGATGAACCCCCGCGAGCTGGAGGTGGCGGGCATCGACTGGCATATGGTCACGCTGGGGCGTTCGACGCTGGCGCCGATGGGCTTTGCCTATACCTTTTTCAACCAGGAGGGCTTTCGGACCGCTTCGCATGTCCGGCGCATCTTGCGGGATGTCTGGGACCGCAGCATCGTCGGCCGCGTCGATCGCTGGGTGATGGTTACCGTCTATGCCTCGACGGCGGATGATCGGCGGCTTGGAGAATTTCTTCATCAGCTGAAGGGAATGATCGAATGGCAGCGCTGATCCAGGATGTGTTTCCCTATGTGACGGTGTTTCTGCTGACGCTCGTGCTGACCCTGGCGCTGACTCCGGTCGTGCGCGGGCTGCATCGTCGGTGGGGCATGGTGGACAAGCCCGATCCGCGGCGGATCAACCGCGTGCCGATTCCGCGGGGCGGGGGGCTGGCGATCGTGATCGGCGTGCTGCTGCCGTATTCGGTTTTCGTGCTGGTTACCGGGCGTCCGTTCGTGCAGGGGCTGGAGGATGCGAGTGCGTTCCGCATGCTGTGGCTGGCGGTGGCGATGGCCCTGCTGGGGCTTGCGGACGACAAGTTCTCGCTGGCGCCGAAGCTGAAGCTGCTCGGGCAGGTGGCGATTGCGCTCCTGGTCTGGGGCTGGGCGGGGCTGGGCTTTCACGTGCTGTGGCCGTCGTTGCCGCCGGCAGTCGACTGCCTGCTGACCGTGTGCTGGATCATCGGGGCCGTCAATGCCTTTAATCTGATCGACGGCCTGGACGGGCTGGCGACGGGGCTGGCGCTGATTGCGGTGCTGGGCATGGCCGGCGGCGTCTTCTTCATCCACAATCCGCAGGCGGCGCTTTTTTATTTCGCCTTTGTCGGCGGGCTGCTGGGCTTCCTGCGCTATAACTGGCATCCGGCGAGCGTCTTCCTCGGCGACTGCGGGTCGATGTTCATCGGCTTTGTCGTCTGCACGCTGCCGCTCGCCTCGCAGGTGCCGAAGTCGTTTATGGTGTCGGTCGGGGTGCCGCTGCTGGCGATGGGGGTGCCGATCTTCGACACGGCGCTCGCCATTCTGCGGCGGCTGATCCGGCGGCTGCTGCACCGCGGCGACCAGTCGGGCCAGGTGATGAGCGCCGACGCCGACCACCTCCATCATCGCATCCTCCGGGCGACGGGGCTCAATCAGCGCAAGACGGCGATGATTCTCTATGCGATGGCGCTGACCGCCGTCGTCATCGGCATTGCGGCGACGGCGCTCCAGTCGCGGGCGACGGGGCTCTGGCTCGCGGCGATGGCGATTGCCTCGGTGGTCATCTTCCAGGATGCGAAGATCGAGATGTTCGATGCGGGCAAGCTGCTCTTCGAGGTGGCGCACAGCCGGGATCACGTATCCCGCCGGCGCATGGCGCTTCTGTCGGTGCCGTTCTTCCTGTTCCTGGACCTGGCGCTGCTGGTCGGGGTGTTTTCGTTTTGCTCCTGGGCGCTGAAACTGCGGGTCGACATGCCGGTGATCCGCGGGATGATGCTGGTGCGGGTCGTGTCGGTGTTCGGCTGTCTGGTGTTCTTCCGGGTCTACCGCACTGTCTGGTCGCGGGCGCTGGGCTCGAACTACGTCCGGCTGCTGCTGGCCTGCGTGTTCGGTTCGGTCATCGGCTCGGTCATCATCTACTACTGGCCGTCGTTCCTGGTCGACGAACTCAAGGCCATGACCGTCGCCTATGCCTCCGTGTCGTTTATGGCGCTCTTTTTCGTGCGCGTTTTGCGCAGTCTCGTGCGGGATCTGTTCTATGCGCTGGACTGCCGGCGGCTCCGCGACCGCCAGGAGGTCTCGCGCATCCTCGTCTACGGCGCGGGTCTGCGCTATCGGGCGTTTCGGCGCGAGCTGATCCGCACCACGGCGGCCAACGACCGGATGATCGTCGGCATCCTGGATGACGACATCTATCTTCACGGGCGCTACATCGGCGGCATTAAGGTGCTCGGGTCGATCGGCCAGGCGCAGGTCTTCATCCGGAAGCTGGGGGTTGATGCGGTGGTGATTGCCTGCGACATCTCCGACGAATGGCTGCGGGTGGTGAAGGGGCATCTGGAGCCGACGGGGGTGAAGGTCACCCGCTTCCGGCTGACGGAAACGGCGGTTTGAGAAGCTTTAGGACGGAATTGGCACATGAACGAAAACAATTCGCTGGCTGGCATGCTGTTGAAATCGACGGGGCTTTACTCCGAGGTGACGCTGGAGCGCATCGTCACTTCGCGCGCGGCCAATCCCGGCATGAGTCTCGTGGAGGCGGCGCTGAAGTTCGGGGGCGTCAAGGAGCTGGATTTTCTAGCGAGCGTCGGCAAGGCGCTGAAGCTGGAGGTGGTGGATCTCGATACGCACAACCCCGATCCCGAGGCCCTGCAGCGGCTGCCGGCTTCGGCGGTGTATCAGTTCAACGTGCTGCCGTTCCGGCTGGACGCCAATTCGCTGACCGTGGTCGCTTCCGATCCCTTTGACACCGCGGCGGCGGACAGCCTGCGGCTGGTGGCCGGCTGCCGCATCCGCACCGCGCTCGCGCCTCGCGAAGAGGTGGAGAAGGCGATCAAGAAGTTCTACGGCGTGGGCGCCGAGGCGATCGAGAAGATGCTCGAGGACGATCGCTACGTGGTCGGCGACGAATTCGGGACGATGACGAAGATCGACGTCAACGAGATGGGGGAGGAGGCGTCCATCGTCCGCTTCGTCAACCAGATCATCGCCGAAGCCGACCGGCAGGGGGCGACTGACATTCACATCGAGCCGCAGGAGACGGAGCTTCGGATCCGCTACCGCATCGACGGCATGCTGCACAAGGTCGATGTGCCGCCGCAGCTGAACCGCCTCAAGTCCGCCATCATCTCGCGCATCAAGGTCATGGCGAACCTCGACATCGCCGAGAAGCGGCTGCCGATGGACGGCCGCATCGGCATCCGCATCCAGGGGCAGGACATCGACATCCGCGTTTCGACGATGCCGGCGGCCTACGGCGAGTCAATCCCGCTGCGACTGCTGGCGAAGAGCGGTAGCTTCGTGAAGATGCAGGACCTCGGCTTCAACGACCGTGACTTCGCGGTCGTCGACAAGATCATCCACCGGCCGAACGGCATCTTCCTGGTGACCGGGCCGACCGGTTCCGGCAAGTCGACCTCGCTCTATTCCTTCCTCAGCGAAGTGAACAAGATCGACGTGCGCATCATGACGGCCGAAGACCCGATCGAATATCACATGGCCGGCATCAACCAGGTGCAGATGCAAGCTGAGATCGGCATGAACTTCGCCCGGGCGCTCCGGGCGTTCCTGCGTCAGGATCCCGACATCATCATGGTCGGTGAAATCCGCGACCGCGAAACTGCCGAAATCGCCATCAACGCGTCGCTCACCGGTCATATGGTGTTCTCGACCCTGCACACCAATGATGCCGCCGGCGCGTTTCCACGGCTCATCGACATGGGCGTGGAGCCGTTTCTCATCGCCTCGGCGGTTGCGGGCGTGATGGGGCAGCGGCTTTGCCGGCGACTCTGTCCCGATTGCCGCCGCGAGGTGCCGCTGGATCGTAAATACTACAATCTCGACTATCCGCCGGCGGTGTCGACGGTGTTCGAGCCGGCGGGCTGCGACCATTGTTCGCGGACGGGCTACAGGGGGCGGCGGGCGCTCTTTGAGGTGCTGGAAGTTGACGAGGACATCGAGGGCGCGATCGTGCGTCGCGAGAATGCGACGCAGATTCGCAACCTGTCGCTGTCGAAGGGCATGAAGACCCTGCGCGAGGACGGTTGGGCGAAGGTGTTCGCCGGCGTCACTTCGGTCAAGGAGATTCTGCGGGTCACGGAGGATCAGTAAGATGCAGCTGACGGACATTGCGCCTTTGATCGATCACACTTTCCTCAAGCCGGCCGGCGATCGCAACGCGGTTGTCACGCTCTGTCGGGAGGCGAAACGCGCCGGCTTTGCTTCCGTATGCGTGAATCCGGCGGAAGTCGAGACGGCGGCGCGGCAGTTGCGCGGCAGCGGCGTCAAGGTGTGCACGGTGATCGGCTTTCCGCTGGGGGCCAACACCAACGAGACCAAGTGCTTTGAGGCGTTTGACGCCATTCGCAAAGGCGCGGAGGAACTGGATCTCGTCGTCAACCAGCGGCTACTCAAGTATGCGCCGGCGAAGTGCGAGGCGGAGCTGCTGCAATGGGTGCGCACCTGCCGCACTTTTCGCAGCGATGTGGTCTTGAAGCTGATTTTGGAGTGCTGCAACCTGACGGACGCGGAAATCGTTCGCGGCAGTCAGATGGCGAAGCGCGTGGGCTTTGATTTTGTGAAGACTTCCACCGGGTTCGGTGCCGGTGGAGCGACAATTGAGGAGGTGAGACTGATGCGGAAGACGGTAGGTGCGGAAATGGGCGTCAAGGCGGCGGGCGGAATTCGGGACCTTGCGGCTGCGAAGGCGATGATCGACGCCGGCGCAACGCGCATCGGCACTAGCGCGGGCATGAAGATGCTCGGTTTGGCGGCGGCGGCGCTGCTGGCGCTGACGGCGGTGGCGGAACGGAGCGTCACGGACCTTTCGGGCGCGGGCTGGACGGCGGACGGCGCGGCGGTGACGGTGCCGCATTGCTGGAATGCGGTGGACGGGCAGGACGGCCCCAACGGGCAGCCGAGCGTCCGCTACGAGACCTCTGCCGACGCCGAGTCGTATGCGCGTAAGATTGTCCGCTATGCTCGCGACCTGCCGGACGCCAAGCCGGGCCGTCGCTACTTCCTGCGCTTCGGCGGCGCTTCGCAACGGGCCGAGGTGTGGGTCAACGGGCGCTGTCTCGGCAGTCATTTCGGCGCCTTTACGGCCTTTGCCTTCGAGGCGACGGCGGCGCTGAAGCCGACCGGCAACCGGCTGGAGGTGGTGGTCGACAACACTTATGACGCGGACATTCCGCCGATTGCCGCCGACTTTACGGTCTTTGGCGGGCTCTATCGCGCGGTCACCTGGCTGGAGACCGACCCCATCTGCATCGACCCGGTGACGGATGGCGCCGACGGCGTGGTGCTGGACGTTGATTCGACGACCGGCAAGGTGCGGGCGCGGGTGCGGGTTCTGGGCGGACAGGACGAAGTGCAGGAATTTTCCTTCCCCGGTTTCCAGCTGTGGAGTCCCGAGAACCCCAGGACCTACGAGGTCAAGGTGACGATTGCCCAGCAGGGTTCGACCGATTCGGTTACGATTCCCTTCGGCTTCAGCCGGCACGAGTTCCGGGCCGACGGCTATTATCTCAACGGCGTGAAGCGGAAGTTGCGCGGGGTTAACCGCCATCAGGACCGCTACGGGAAGGGCTGGGCGATTTCGGCGGCGGACGAGACGGAGGACATCGCCATCATCAAGGAGATGGGCGCGGATGCGCTGCGTACCGCCCATTATCCCCAGACGCCGCACCTCTACGATCTCTGCGATCGCGAGGGCCTCATAACCTGGGTCGAGTATCCGTGCGTCGATTTCGTCACCACCAACGCGGCCTATCGGCTCAATTGCCGTTCGGCGCTCCGGGAGATGATCGCGCAGCACCGGCATCATCCCTCCATCTTCGGATGGAGCATCTACAATGAGCTTTACAACGCGCATGTCACCAATCAGGTCGACTTGTTCGTCGGCTTTACGCGCGAGATGAACGCCTATGCCCATGAGCTGGACGCCACCCGGCCGACGCTGGCCGCTTCCCATCGGCTGGAGCCGGAGCTGTTGCCGCTCAACGCCGTGACCGACCAGCTGGCCTTCAATCGCTATCCGGGCTGGTATGACGAGCGCGACGCGAAGACGGTCTTCGCGGAAATGTTCGCGAAGGCGGGGCGGGCGACGCTCGGGCTTTCCGAGTATGGCGTCGGCGCGAGCATCAAGCAGCATGGGGCGTTGCGCAAGTATGTGGAGCCGGGCGGGGCCTGGCATCCGGAAGAATATCAGGCCTATCGCCTGCACGACACCTTCCGGACGATTCAGGCGGAGGAGCGGCTCTGGGGGTCGTTCGTCTGGGCGATGTTTGACTTCGGTTCCGATCATCGCACCGAGGGCGACCGCCACGGCATCAACGACAAGGGGCTCGTGACCTACGACCGCAAGGTCCGCAAGGATGCCTATTATCTCTATCAGGCGAACTGGACGCGGCGTCCGGTGCTGCATCTCGTCGGCTCGCGGATGACTGAAGTCGACGATGCGGAAGTGGATCTGATGGTCTTCAGCAATCTGGGCAAGGTCACGCTGAAGGTCAACGGGCAGGTCGTGGCGACCCGTTCGCCGGACGAGGTCTGCACCGTTCTTTTCGAGGCGGTGCCGCTTCAGCCCGGTGACAATCTGATCGAGGTTTCCGCGGCCGACAGGCGGATGGTCCGCCATTGGCGGCGGAAGTGAAACGGTTTAAATTCGGGAGGTAAGGACATGCGATTGGCTTTTTTGCTTACGGCAGCGGCGGCGGCGACACTTGACGCCGCGGATTTCAAGGTGGATTTTGCGGCGGCGGAGCCGGCTTGCGAGGTTGAGCATTTCGAAGCGCACAGTGCGCATAAGTTCGAGGAATTCGGCGGCAAGCCGTCGCTGGTGATCTACAAGGTCGATTTGCCGGGAGTCACCGACACCTGCTGGACCTTCCGTTCGAAGCCGTTCCCGGTGACTCCGGGCTATGAGTTCGTGGTGGGAATCCGGATGGGCGGCGACTTGCCGCGGTCTTATTTCAATCCCGGCTCGGCCATCCAATGGCTGGATCGGAACGGGCAGCAGCTGAAGACGGTCGATCAGCTGGGGCAGGAGATTCCGCTGACGACCTGGATCGAGCAGCCGATTCCGACGGGGAGCAACGTCTGGTCGGTCTCGCGCACCAAGAACCTGGTGCCGGACACGGCGGCCATGGCGCGGATCTGGCTCAGCGAGGATCATCCCAACCTGCTGCCGGGCGAGCGGGTGGTCTTCTCCGGGGTCGGATATTGCGAGCATCCGCGGGGCAAGCCGTGGCGCTATGACGACATGGAGTCGCCGGAGATCAAGCTGCTTTCGCCGTCGCCGACCGCCGACCTCAATTCGCCGATCCGGTTCCGGCTCGTCGACCGGACGGGGGTCGATTATGCGAAGCTCAAGCTGCGCTTTGACGACGCGGAGCCCGGCGAGCGGCTGACGCGCAACGGCGACGAGTTCGTGATCGCGGCGCCGGCCGGCGGCTGGGCGAAGGAGAGCGTTCACAAGCTGGAAGTCGAGGCGGTGGACCTGCTGGGGAATTTCGGGTCGGAGACGGAGTTTGTGGCGTTTACCGCCCGGGAGCGCCGGCATCCGAAATGGACGATTCGCGACGACGGCATGTTCCTGAAGGACGGCGAGCCGTGGTATCCGCTCGGGGTCTACAACGTCCATCCCTGCGAGGTCAACGGCGACAGCTGCGATCAGGCGGTCAAGGACCTGCTGGCGGCGGGCATGGACATGCCGCACACCTACATGGTGCGCAACGGCGGCGGCAGCTTCAACGCCGGCTACGAGGCGCTGGTGGAGGCCTGCGCCAAGTACGGCTCCTACCTCAACGCGGAGCCGGGCAAGCGCAAGGGGCCCGGGCGCGACGAGATGCTGTTCGACAATCTGCTCGACGGGCGCAGCCGCAAGGCGATGTTTGCCTGGACGCTGGGCGACGACACGAGCGCGCATATCCTGCCGAAGGAACTGAAGCGCACGCAGGCGATCTGCCGCGCCATCGATCCGGATGCGCTTACCCTGTCGGTCGACGGCATTCGCCATGCCTGCCATCAGGTGCCGTTCGTGCCCTATACCGACATCCTGGCCATCGAGACCTATCCGATCCGGGAATTGGAGATCAAGGACGACTCCATGGCGTTTTTCGCGCGCTCGCTGGATTGGGCGTGGGAGTCGATCAAGATCGCGAACGTGCCGGGGCGCACGGTCATGGCGGTGCCGCAGGCTTTCAAGGGCTGGAGCAACTGGCCGCGGTATCCGGAGTTCGAGGAGATTCGCTGCTTTGCCTACATTTCCATCGTCTGCCGGGCGCGCGGCATCGCCTACTACACCTATCACAAGCCGCCGGCGTCGGGCAACCAGGGCGTGATGAGTACGCCGCAGCGCCGGGACGATTTCTTCGGGCTGATGAAGGGCATTGCCGCGCTGAAGCCGAGCCTGGTGAAGCGCGATGCCGCCAAGCAGCCGGTGGTGAAGGCGCTGGCGGGACCGCAGCGGAACGTGCTGGGCGGCGAGTCGATCCGCGTCCTCCTGAAGGCGGACGGGCTGCTGATCGCCGTCAACACCGCGCATTTGCCGATCCGGGCGTCGATTCGGTTGCCGAACGGCAAGCAGCTGACGCACGAGTTCCCGCGTTACGGGGTGATGGTTGAGAAGCTTGACGGCGAATTTTGATATAATATTTCGCCGTTATGTCTGAGATAAGAGTTCGTTTCGCCCCGTCGCCGACGGGCAAGGTTCATATCGGCAACATCCGCGCCGCAATCTACAACTGGCTGTATGCGCGGCATACCGGCGGCAAGTTCCTGCTGCGGGTCGAAGATACCGACTTGGAGCGGTCCACGCCCGAGGCGATCAAGGTGCTTTTCGAGTGCATGGAGTGGCTGGGGCTCGATTACGACGAAGAGGTTTTCTACCAGACCCGGAACGTCAAGCGTCATCTGGAAGTCGTCGAGCAGCTTATTGCCGCCGGCCATGCCTACAAGTGCGAGAAGACTTCGCGCGACGGCAAGACGGGGACGGTCGTCATGTTCAGGATGCCCAAGGAGGGGGTGATCGAATATGACGACATGGTGAAGGGGCACATGGCGAAAAAGGCCGAGGACATCCAGGATTTCGCGATCGTGCGGTCCGACGGGTCGCCGATCTTCCACATCGCCAACGTGGTCGACGACATCGATCAGCGCGTGACGCACATCATTCGCGGCGACGACCATGTCGAGAACACCTTCAAGCACATTTGCATTTTCAAGGCGCTGGGTGCGCCGGTGCCGAAATACGGGCACTTGTCGATGATCGTCAATCAGCAGGGCAAGCCCTATTCGAAGCGTGACGGAGCGGCGTTCGTCGGCGAATATCGCGAGCAGGGCTATCTGCCGGAGGCGCTTTTCAATTACCTGCTGTTCCTCGGGTGGAATCCCGGGGATGACCGCGAGGTCCTTTCGCGCGAGGAGATGATCCGGCTCTTCGAGCTGGAGAAGGTGCATGTGACCGCCGCGATGTTCGATCCCAAGAAACTCGCCTGGATGAACGGCGAGTATGTCAAGAAAATACCGCAAGAAGAGTTTAAGGCCGAGCTTAAAAGGCGTGTGGCTGGACTAGAGGGTCTAGAAGGTCTAGATGCTCTAGATGAACTTTGGTGGGATTACCTCTGCGCCCAGATTCAGCCGCGCACGAAGTTCCTGAACGACATGCCGGGCAATTGCCTTTGCTTCTTTGCCGACGACTATCCCTTCGCCGTGAAGGCGGTGGCGAAGCGGCTTCAAAAAGACGGCGTCAAGGCGACGCTCCTCGACCTGGTGGAGCGGTTTTCGCGCGTCGAGGACTGGTCGGCGCCGGTCTTGGAGAATCTGGTCAAGGAATTGTCGCAGGGCAACGGCATGGGACCGTGGGTGCATCCGATCCGGGTGGCCGTCTCCGGTCGCGGCGAAGGCATCGGGCTTTTTGAGATGTTGCAGCTCCTGGGCAAGGAAAAGACGCTGGCTCGGCTGCGGGCGGCGGCGGAGCGGTTCTGCCCTTGAGCGCGACCGCCAGGAGAACGCTGCTGGTCGGCTACAAGGCTTCGGAGCTTTCGCCGGCGTTGCTGGCGGGTGAAGTGACCTGCCATGTGCTGGACATTTACCATCAGCACGCGATCGAGAAGGTGTTTCCGGGCGCGAAGGTGGTCTGCTCGGCGCATTTGCCGGCCGGGCCGTGGGCGCGGATTCGCTTTCGCACCGGCCCGAAGCTGATGAGCGGCGAGGTGGCGTTGAGCTTGTTGCAGGAAATCGCGCAGCTGACCGGCGGCGAGCTCAGTTCGCCGCGGTTCGAGCTCGATTATGTCGGCAAGGAGCGTGACCGCAACGAGCTCATAGCCAAGGTTCGCGACGATCCCGGCCGGGTGCGCGATTTCGCGGCGGTTTGGCCGGCTTCGGTGCCGGGCGGCCGACAGCTGCAGTTTACTTCCTATCCGGGTTGCTTCTGCCATCGACGGCTGGACGAGGGCGGGCTGGCGCTGGCGGAGGTGGTCTGCCGCGAGTTGAAGGCGGCTTTAGCTGCGGGACGGGCGCTGACGAATCTGAAGCTGCTGGACATGGGCTGCGGCTGCGGTCTGGTGGGGCTTTTGATTGCCGACTATGTTCGCCAGCTGGCCGGTTCGCCGTTGGCGCTTACGCTGGTCGATTCGCATACGCGAGCGATTGAAGCGGCGACGGTGAACGCGGCGAAGCTGGGCGTGGAAGCCGAGATCTGCCTGTCCGACGACGGGGTGGAGCATCCGGGCGCATACGACCTGTTTGTGGGCAATCCGCCCTATTACAGCGACTACCGCATTGCCGAAGTGTTTCTGGCGACGGCGCAGCGGACACTGAAGTCGGGAGGCGTCTGCTATAGCGTCTGCAAGAATGCGCAGGGGCTGGAGCCGGTTCAGCGGAAGTTTTTCCCGCAGGTGGAAGTCATTCGGCGTCGCGGTTACGCGGTGCTCAAGAGCATAAAGGAATGAGACTATGATCAGGTTGCAGCCCGCATATCATCTTTGCGACGCCTTTGGAATCCCGATTACGGCCGACATCACTTCGCTGGGGCTGCTGTTGCTGCTGGTGCTTGACCTGGGGTTGCCGCTGGGGCTTCCCTGCGCGTTGCTGCTGGCGATCTCCATCGTGCTGCACGAGCTTGCGCACTCGCTGACCTCGCGGGCGTTCGGCTGCCGGATTGCCGGCATTCGGCTGTCGATTCTGGGCGGCTGCGCGTCGGGCGAGATTCCGCGGTCGGCCTGGAAGGAGCTGCTGATGGCGGCGGCGGGGCCGGCGATGAGCTTTCTCCTGGGGTTCGGCGGCCTGGCGCTTTTCGGGGGCATGCGGGTTGAAAGCGACTGGTCGCGAAATGTGATCGAGTACGGCATCATCATGAACATCATGCTTGGCGCGTTCAATTTGCTGCCGGGCTTTCCCATGGACGGCGGGCGCATCTTCCGTTGCGTGATGCGGCTTTTCGCCTCGCGGGCCAAGGCGACTTACTATGCGATGATTGTCGGCCGGGTGGCGGCGGTGGCGCTGGTGGTGCTGCCGATGTTGCAAGTTTACTACATCTGGATCATTCCGCTCGGAGGTTCGATTTTACTGCGCGGGCTCATTGCCTGGATGATCTGGCAGGAAGGGTATCGCGAATATCGGCTGGCGCTCGAGGAAGAGAATTTCCGCCAGTGGTCGCAGGCAGATTTCAACGCGCGGGTTTCGCCGCCGCCCTACGACCGCTGAGCTGCCGGTCGTCGGTTGTCGGTCGTCGACCGTCGGCTCTGTCGTCGCTTGTCGCCTCCCTCACTTAGTGGCCCACGGCGCCGATTTTTGTTAAGGCTTCGCGCTTTTAGGTAGCCTTTAGGTGGCCTTATATTGTTTTGCTTTCCAGCGTGCGTCCGATTTGGCGCGGCCGGCTCCCATTCTCGGTCGGGCTTGCGGCTTGTCCTTGCGGCCGCTCGGCGTACACAAGTACGCCTTCGGGCCGAAGTCCTAAGCCGCGAGCCTCGACCGCGTGCGGTCGCCGGCCTTGCCTCGCCAAATCGGTGGCGCTTGCAACTCTGGTCGAGTTCGTCGTCGGGGCCGGCCGTCGAGTCTCGCTGCCGCTCATCGGACGGCTCCTCCCGGCGCTTTCATCCGCGAATGCGGGCGCGATGCGGCCTCGCCGAATACGGCTCCGACCACCTCGCAACCCGCCTTCGCGGCGAAATCGCCGCACCGTCGCCGTCCGTTTCGCTTCGCTCGCCGTCGCCGCCCCGCCCCGCCTTCCTCAGACAAGCGGCAGGTTTCTTTAGCTCCGCGCCTTGGAGCCGCTGGAAGGGCGAGCCGCCGGGTGTCGCGTGGCGTTGGTCGCTAGTCGGCTCCCCCGCGGCCGTCGCTAGTCGGTCGTCGCTAGTCGCGACTCCCTTTTAGTTGCCCATGGCGCCGATTTCTTGCGCTCTATCTCTCGCTTCATTCGCAATCACCCACCTCTTAGAGTTTAGCCGGCTTAAGTCAACCGAATCTCCAGCCCACTGCCGCTTAGCCATTGCAATGATTGCAGCCGATTGCCAGCCCTACGCGCCGCGATTAGGGCGCTTCGCGCTTCAATCGCCCACGGTCGTCGCTTGTCGGTCGGCGGAGGGAGGGAGTCCTGCGAGTGAGGAAGCCCGGGGCTGCAGGCGCCAAGAGTAACTTGCGTACGCAGCCAGTGGTTGTGTCGAGGGGAATGGCTGAACAAAGATTGTTGTCTTCGGTGAAAAGCGCTGCCCCGGGCTGACGAGATCGAGCAGGAGCTCCCGCCCGCAGCCGACATTGCGCCAAAAAACCGAGAAGGAAGAATTCGGCCGCGAGGCAAGTAGCGCCGAGGGAATAAAGCGGAAACGGGCTGGGGTTCAACAGTCTGCAATCGCCCCGGTTGCCGAGTGGGGGCAAAAAATAGTATAATAAACAAATAATGTTCGGTTTTTTGCGTAAGAAAGCGAAGCTTCCGGTCGTCTACAAGCGTCCGGAGCATAGCATTTCCCGCAAAAACATTGATCCCGATGCGCTGAAGGTGCTGTATCGGCTTTCACAACTCGGATATACGGCTTATCTGGTCGGTGGCGGCGTGCGCGACCTGCTGCTGGGGCGCGAGCCGAAGGACTTTGACGTCGGGACCAGTGCGAAGCCCAATGAGGTCAAGCACGCGTTTCGCAACTGCTTCCTCATCGGGCGGCGGTTCCGGCTGGCGCACGTCCGCTTTGGCGAGAAGGTGATCGAGACGGCGACCTTTCGCCGCAACTCCCAGACCGTCGGCGAGATCATCGAACATGCGGCGGAAGGGCCGATGGAAGACAATACCTTCGGCACGCCCGAGACTGATGCCTATCGCCGCGACTTTACGGTCAACGGACTTTTCTACGACATCAAGGACTTCTCCGTCATCGATTGGGTGGGGGGGATGAAGGACTTGGAGAAGAAGGTCATTCGCGCGATCGGCGATCCGGAGGTCCGCTTCCAGGAAGATCCGGTGCGGATGATGCGGGCGATCAAGTTTTCGGCGCGGCTGGGCTTTACGATTGAGAAGAAGACGGCGGCGGCGATGCGGAAGTATCATGCGTGCATTCTCAACGCCTCGTTGCCGCGGGTGTGCGAGGAGGTGTTTCGCTTCTTCCCCTACGCGCATAGCGCGGAAGCGTTCCGGCTTTGCTACGACTGCGGGATGCTGGCCGACCTGCTGCCCGAGCTGGCGGCGTTCATCGATCGTGACGGCGGCCGGAAATCGCGCACCTTCGACTACCTGAAGGTGCTGGACCAATATGAGCGGCGCATGCAGAAGCGCGGGTTCGAGGTCTCGAACGCGCTCCGGGCCGCCGTGCTGATGACGGCGATGTTCCGGGCGGAAAAGAAGGAGGGCGCCGGCCGCCGGATCATGCAGGCGCTGCATGACCGGCTCAAGACCCCGAAGGCCACTTACTTTACGGCGGTGCTGCTGATGGAATCGACGCGTCGGCTGGCGCAGTCGCCGACTCGCGGCAAGAGCCGGTTCATCTACAACCGCGACTTCCTGGACGCGCTGGACTACAATCGGATCGTGCTGCGGGCCGAGGGCAAGGACGAATCGGTTTTGAACGAATGGGCAGAACTCTACGACGAGAAAGGAAACAACAATGAACCTGAAAACTAATCCTGAACTTCTTCCGCTGGTCGAATGGTGGGAAAAGGACGGCAAGCAGACGGTGCTGTGCCTGGCGGTGGCGGCGATCGCGGTTGCCGGCTGGTATGGCTGGAAGCATCATGCGGCGGCGGTGAAGGCGGCGGCGGCGGATTCGCTGGTGAGCGCCTATACGACGGAGGAGATCGAAGAGGCAGTGGCCAATTACGGCAGTTCCGCGACCGGTGGGGCGCTTAAGCTGCGGTTGGCGAAGAGCTATTTCGACGCGGGGCGCTATGAAGAGGCGCTGGCGAAATACGAGGAGCTGGCGGCGGCACCGGTCGAGGGCTTCGCGGACATCCCGGTCGTCGGCAAGGCGCAGTGCCTGGAGGCGCTCGGGAAGTTCGCCGAGGCGCAGGCGGCGTTTGATGCGTTTGTCGCCGCGAATCCGCAGCACTATCTGACGCTGACCGCGCAGCTGGGGGCCGCGCGTTGCCTTTGCGAGGCGGGCGAGCAGGCGAAGGCGCTGGAGCGGATGGCGGCGCTGAAAGACGCCAATTCGGAAATGATCGCCAAAGCGCGGGTCGAGGCGACCGAGCGGTTGATCAAGCGCTATGTTAAGCCGGCCGCGGCCGCGCAAAAGTGATTTAATCCCACGATAAACTCTAACCTGGGGATTCCAAAAACCGAAGCCCGCAAGATAATCTCTAAGGGCAGAAAGCAAAAAAAATGACGAAACTTAATCAGTACGTTGAGGAAACGATCGCGTATGTGCGCGAGAAACACAAGGACGAGCCCGAGTTCGTCCAGACCGTCGAAGAGGTGCTCTCCAGCTTGAGCCCGGTCATCGACAAGCATCCCGAGTATAAGCAGGCCGACCTCCTGAAGCGCATGGTCGAGCCGGAGCGGATGTTCACCTTCCGCGTCGTCTGGACCGACGACAAGGGCGAGACGCATACCAACATCGGCTATCGCTGCCAGTTCAACGGCGCGATCGGGCCGTACAAGGGCGGGCTTCGCTTCCAGAAGAACGTCTATCCCGGCATCATCAAGTTCCTGGGCTTCGGGCAGACCTTCAAGAACTCGCTGACGGGGCTGCCGATCGGCGGCGGCAAGGGCGGCAGCGACTTCGATCCGGCGGGCAAGAGCCCGGCCGAGGTCATGCGCTTCTGCCAGAGCTTCATGACGGCGCTCTACCGTTACATCGGCCCGGACATTGACGTGCCGGCGGGCGACATGGGCGTCGGCGGTCGTGAGATCGGCTATCTCTACGGCCAGTACCGGCGGCTGAAGGGCGTCTGGGAGAACGGCGTGCTGACGGGCAAGGGCCTCAGCTACGGCGGGTCGCTGATCCGTCCGGAGGCGACGGGCTACGGCGCGGTCTACTATCTGCAGGAAGTCCTCAAGCACGAGCACGACACGATCGAGGGCAAGCGCATTGCGATTTCCGGCTACGGCAACGTCGGCTGGGGCATCATGAAGAAGGCGATGCAGCTCGGCGCGAAGGTCACTTACTTCGCCGGCCCCGACGGCTACATCCACGATCCGGACGGCGTCAACACCGAGGAGAAGCTCAACTACATCCTTGAGATGCGCGCCGCCGACCCGATGCACTGCGAACCCTACGCGAAGAGGTTCGGCTGCGAATTCGTCGCCGGCCAGAAGTGCTGGGGCGTCAAGGATGTCGACATCTACATGCCGGCCGCGACGCAGAACGACGTTAAGATGGAGTCGGCCGAGAAGATCGCCGCTTCGGGCGTCAAGTACTACATCGTGCTCGCGAACATGCCGACTACGAATGACGCGCTGAACTTCCTGCGGCAGCAGCCGCACATCATCGTCGCGCCTTCGAAGGCGGTCAATGCCGGCGGCGTCGGCGTTTCCGCGCTCGAGATGGCGCAGAACTCCGAGCGGCTTGTGTGGACGGCCGAGGAAGTCGACGCCCAGCTCAAGAAGATGATGAAGACGATTCACGACGCTTCGGCGGAAGCCGCGGCGGAGTATGGCCTTGGCTACGATCTGGTCGCCGGCGGCAACATCGCCGGCTTCAAGAAGGTCGCCACCGCGATGATGGAGCAGGGGATCTTCTAATCATCCGATGGAAGGGCGTGGCCTCCGGGCGCGCCGCAACGCAGGCCGCGGCGAATTGCCGCGGCCTGCGTTTTGGTATAATATGCAAATCATGATGAAGAAGTTGAAGGTTGTGTTGGGTGCCGTGTGTATCGCGCCTTTCGTGGCGAATGCCTGCACGGGCATGTACGCGGGCAAGAAGGTGACGGCCGACGGGTCGGTGCTGATCGGGCGGACGGTCGACTTCTCGCCGTACAACGCGACGATGTACCAGCAGATCTGCGAGCGCGGCAAGCAGGTCTCGTTCGGCGGAAACACCAACAAGTACCGCTACGTCTGCGTCCCGAAGGCGACGAGCCTCTACGCGGGACGCTACGCCGGGAGCATGGCGAACGAGAAAGGCGTCATCCTCACGGGCACCATCACCGGCGCGACGCGGAAGGAGGTGCTTGAGAAGGATCCGTTTGACCCGGTCGTGTACAATGACGTCGGCGAGCCGAACCTCCCCGATTACATGATCGGCAATGCCGCGAGCGCCCGTGAGGCGGTGGAGCTTCTCGCGAAAGCCGTCGCGGAGAGAGTCCACGACGGATCGGAGATCTACATGGCCGCGGACACGAACGAGGCGTGGTACGTCGAAGTCTACACGGGCCACCACTGGGCGGCCGTCAAGATGCCCGCCGACAAGGCCGCCGTCTTCGGCAACCACTTCAACTTGCGCGGCTTCGACACGAACGACACCGAGAACGTGATGTTTTCGGAGGGGCTTGTCGCGTTTGCCGTCACGAACGATTTCGCCGTCTGGACGGACGGGACGCCGCCGAAGCTCGACCTCTACAAGACCTTCGCCGACACCAACTCGGTGGAGACGAACTACGCCAACTACCGCGCGTGGTAC
>JAZLMR010000005.1:0-16302 GCA_045598785.1 Kiritimatiellia bacterium | reverse complement strand
ATCCTGATTTTCCCGTTCATGAGATGTGCTTGCTCCAGAGTTGGACGAGCATATCATCTCAAAAATCGCCTCTTTTGTCAAGTGCGGGCGGGAATCCAATAATGACGCGGCGGATTGAGATTGAAATTAATCACCATGCCTAAGCGCCTTGAAAGCCGAAAATTCAAGTGACCACAGGAAGAATAATTTGATAAACTCAAGTCATCATGAAACTGCAATTACTAACTGCTGCGCTTTCGCTCCTCGGGCTTACGGCTGCCGCCGAACTGAAAACGCCTGAAACCTCCGCCCAATTTGAAAAATTTGTCGACCCCGTCTCCGGCGCCGTCAGTTACCTGCTCAAGCCCGGCGCCTACGGCTGGAACCAGCAGTCGCTCTACTTCGTCACCAAGTCGATGACTGACGACGGGCGCTTTCTCGTCTTTTCCGTCAGCGGCGACGAACGGCAGGGCAAGCAACGGGTCCAGCGGTGGGTCTTCGACTTCGAAAAGGACGCCGCCTTCCCCATTCCCAATCTGCGCAACGGCTCCATCTACCTCGATGTCCAGACCGACGAGCTCTACCAGATCAGCCTCGAAGGCATCTACCGGCGCAACCTCAAGCTCGATCTCGCCGCCGAAACGCGGCTCTGCCCGCTGCCGGACGAGCTGAAGCCGCAGAACCCCTCCAACTATTATCGGCTCGCCACCCACATCACCCCCTCCGCCGACCGCAAGCGCTTCTTCCTCGACACCGAAGTCAACGGGCGTACGCGGGAAGGCGTCCTGAATGTCGAGACCGGCAAGTTCGAGCAGTGGAGCGAAGCGCGCTTCTGCTGCAATCACGGCCAGCTCAATCCCGTCGACCCCGACCTCGGCCTGTGCGCCTGGGAATACGGGCGCAGCCTGGTGGTCGACGAACTGGGCCGGCCGCGGACCGACGACGACCGCCACCCGAAGACCGGCAACCCCTATGTGACCCGCCATCCGCGGCCGCACGACTGGGTCTACCCGCGCGTCTGGCTCTGCCACCGTACCACCGGGCTGGAGATGATCGCCCCGCTCGTCGGCAACTACGCGACGCATGAGAACTTCACCGCCAACGGCGAGGGGCTCTACTGGTGCTCGACCGGCGTCACCTACTGCGACCTCAAGACGCGGCGGCAGCGTTGCGTCGTGCCCATCGCGGCCCAGCACGCGACCATGACGCGCGACCTCAACTATGTCACCTACGACTGCTCGCGCAACGGCTGGTGGCGCGGTTGCCAGTGGACGTGCATGTTCTACAACCGCAATACCCACCGCTGGTGCTACATCTACTCCGTCCGGCCCATCCTGGCGCCGCGCGACCAGCAGTCGCGGCTGCACCCCGATCCGCACCCGCAGTTCGTCTGCCGCGACCGCTATGTCGTCTCGACCATAATCGGCGACGACCGGCGGATGAACCTCTGCGTGACGCCCGTCGCCGGGCTCATCGCGCTGACCAGCGACCCCCAGACGGCGCCGAAGCCCGTGCGCCTGCCCGTCGCGTGGCCGGCGAACGCCCCGATCGGCCGCCCCTACGAAATGGAAGTCGACAACGGCCGGCTTTGCCAGCAAGGCAGCTTGGAGCAGCCGAACGGCAACTACGCCCAGCCGCCGAGCGCCTTCGCGCTGGAAGCGACGGTCAACGGCGCGCCGCAGCGGCTGCCGCTCACGGCGCTGCCGGGGAGCAACACCCTGTCGCTGCGCCTGCGCTTCGTCCCGCCCGCCGGCACCACCGCGCTGACGCTCATCGGCGACGTCTCGGAGCGCTTTGAAGTCGAAGACTCGATCGGCTGCGACAACCTGCTGGCCGCGGCGCTCAAGGCGACGAACCTAAGTCGCTGGACGGCCAAGGCGTCGGACGGCCGGGCCGAATGCGTGCGCGACGGCGTGCGCATTACCGCTGCCGCCGGGTGCGCCTGGGATCTCCCCGCCGAAGCCGCCGGGCGGCAATTCGTCTTCGAACTCGACTATCGCATGCTGACGACCAACGCCTTCGCCCAGTCCGTGCGCCTGCGCCAGTTCGATCGCCTCGGTCGCGAACTCGGCGACTGCATCCCCGCCGGCCGCCTGAGCCAGATCCGGCCGAACGCCTCCACCCGGCAGCTGCGCCTGAACGGCGCCTTCGATCCGGCGGCGGCGCGAGTGGAACTGAGCTTCGACTGCACGCGCCGCGACGACGGCACGGCGGGCGCGCTGCTCGTCTCGCACCTCGCGCTGCGTCTGGCCGAACCGCTCGAATTTGCCGTTCGCGATCCCCTCACCGACCGCGTCTTCGGCCAGTTGCCCGCTTTCGCCACGCCCGAGGTCGTCAGCCAGCGCCTCACCGAACAGTTCCTGCGCACGCGCCCCGAGCACTACTGTCCGCCGGGCTATCGCGGCAACGGCTATGCCAACGGCGGCTACGGCGGCGGCACACATGTGCAGTATTCGATCGTCAGCATCTGGGTCAACGCGCTGGAATGCGCCCGCAAGCTGAAGCGCCAAGCGACCGTCGAACAGCTCGTTCGCCTTTATGACGACTTCCTGCCCGGCGGCGCCAAGCATTCGATCTGCTCCGACGCCTACCATGTCGACGACACCATCTTCGGCTCGATCCCGCTGGCCATCTTCCTGCAAAACGGCGACCGCCGCCACCTCAACGAGGGAATTCGCTATGCCGACACCCAGTGGTCGCCGCCGTGCGAAGCGTCGATCAAGGCGCGCCATGCCATTTCCGCCGAACTGCAGCAGCAATACTGGTCGCAGGGCTACACCCCGCAGACGCGGCTCTGGATCGACGACATGTACATGATCATCGCCTTGCAGAGCCAGGCCTATCGCGCTACCGGCGAGCGCAAGTACATTGACCGCGCCGCCAAGGAAATGTGCCTCTATCTCGATCGCCTCCAGTTGCGCGACGGCGATGCCGCCGGGCTCTTTTACCATGCGCCGGACGTGCCCTTCGTCTGGGGGCGCGGCGACGGCTGGATGGCGGCCGGCATGACGCTGGTGCTGAAGTATCTGCCGAAGAATAGCGAATACCGTCCGCGCATTCTCGCCGGCTACCGCAAGATGATGGCGACGCTGCTTAAATATCAGCGGCCGAGCGGCAAATGGTGCCAGCTGATCAACGAGCCCGACGATCCGCAGAACTGGGAGGAATCCAGCTCCAGCGCCATGTTCACCTATGCGTTCATCGTCGGCGTGCGCCACGGCTGGCTGGACGCGAACGTCTACGGCCCGGCGGCGCGCAAGGCGTGGATCGCGCTTTGCGAATCGCTGGACGAGCACGGCAACGTGCCGACCGTCTGCTGCGGCACCGGCAAGCGCAACGACCGCCAGTATTACTTCGATCGCATTCGCGTCCATGGCGACCCTCACGGCCAGGCGCCGATGCTGTGGTGCGCCGACGCGCTGCTGGACTAGCGGCGCCATACGGCCGTGTTGACTTGCGGGCGCGTTTTTTGTATACTACGCGCCAATTCGTCCACGGTGGGCGGGTTGAAGCGAATGAATCGGAGCGTCCATTCCGGTCAAAGCGGATTAATCTAACCTAAAGATTATAAGGAGAAAAGAAAATGGATATGCCTACGTCTGCGCTTACGGGCGTGACTCTCAAGGACATGTTTGATGCCGGCCTGCATTTCGGCCATCAGACCAAGCGTTGGAACCCGAAGATGAAAGGCTACATCTTCGACAAGCGCAACGGAATCCACATCATCGATCTGCAGCAGTCCGTCGAGCTGCTCGACGAGGCGGCGGGTTTTCTTCGCGACACGGTGCTCGCGGGCAAGAAGGTGCTCTTCGTCGCGACCAAGAAGCAGGTTTCCGAGATGGTCAAGGAGGCGGCGATCTCCGTTGACCAGTTCTACGTGACCGAGCGCTGGCTCGGCGGCACGCTCACCAACGCCAAGACTCTCCGCTCCTCCGTCAAGCGCATGCGTCAGCTGCAGGCGACGGCGAAGGCCAATGGCGGCGAACTTTCCGAGCACAAGCAGGAAGCGTCGATGCTCCGCCGCGAGCTCAACAAGCTCGAGACCAACCTGACGGGCGTCGCCGAGATGGCCGAGCAGCCCGGCGCCGTGATCATCATCGACTGCGTGAAGGAGGCGAACGCCGTCAAGGAAGCGGTTCGGCTGCACATCCCCGTCGTCGCCATCGTCGACACGAACGCCGATCCGGAGCCGATTGACTATGTGATCCCCGGCAATGACGATTCCGTCCGCGGCGTGGAGCTCATCCTCAACGGGCTTACCAAGGTCATCAAGGGCGCGAACGACGAGTACGGCGCCAAGGCCGCCGAGGAGAACCGTCGTCGCGAGGCCGAGCGTGCCCAGCGCGATGCGACCGAGAAGGCCGCCCGTGCCGAGCGCAAGGCGAAGATCACCGCGAAGCCGGCCGGCGGCCGCAAGTCGACTGCCCGCAAGGGTGCGGTGGACGCCAATGTGAAGGCCGCCGCCCGCGCCGCCAAGGAAGCGGCCGAGACCAAGGCGAAGGCCGATCTCGCCGCCAAGCGCCAGGCCAAGGTTGTCGAGGCCCAGGCCGCGGTTGCCGCTGCCGAAGCTCCGGCCGCCGAATAATCAACGACTGAATTCAAAGGTTTAAGACAATGACGATTACGATTGACATGATCAAGCAGCTCCGCGAGGCGACCGCCGCCGGCATGGGAGCCTGCAAGGAAGCGCTCGCCGCCACTGACGGCAACATGGACGAAGCGGTGAAGTACCTTCGCGAGAAGGGCCTCGCCGTGGCCGCCAAGCGCGTGGACAAGGAGTCGAAGCAGGGCATCATCGCGCTGGCCAAGGCCGCCGACGGCAAGACGCTGGCGCTCGCGGAAGTGAACTGCGAGACCGACTTCGTCGCGAAGACCGACGCCTTCATCAAGTTCGTCGATGACGCGGCCAAGGTCGCGCTGGAGGGCAAGGACATTGAGGCGACGCTGAACGACGACTACAAGATGCTGCTCACCAAGACCGGCGAGAACGTCAAGATTCGCCGTTCGGAGTGCTATCAGCTCTCGGGCGCGGGCTGCGTCTCGGGCTATATCCACATGGGTGGCAAGATCGGCGTCCTGGTGGAGCTCGCCTGCGAGAAGGCGGATGCGAAGCTCGACGAGGCGGCGCACATGGTCTGCTTGCACATTGCGGCGAATTCGCCGAAGTACATCCAGGCCGCTGACGTTCCGCAGGCCGAGATCGACGCCGAGCTGGAGATTAAGCTCAACGCGCTGAAGGAACAGAAGGGCAAGCTGCCGCCGGAGCAGGCGCTCGTCGGCATCAAGAAGGGCATGGCCGCGAAGTTCTGCTCGCAGATCTGCCTCTTGGGTCAGGACTATGTCGCCGATGGTGACATTACCGTCGCGAAGTATCTGGAGAACGTCGGCAAGGAGCTCGGCGCGGCGGTGACCGTGAAGCGCTTCTGCCGCATGCAGCTCGGCGCCTGAGGCAAGGCGCGCGAGTGACGCGAGGCGAGCCGCTGCGGAATTGTCCGCGGCGGCTTGTCGTTCATTGGGGGTTGGATTCTAAGCGAAGGTTGAACGCAAGTCGCTATCGCGACACGCAATAGGAGGCCGTTTTCCGATCCGGCTGACAACGCTCGGCCTAATAGATCTGTAATCGCCTTTGTGTTGTCTTTCAGTCGCAGGCCGAGCTACGCCGGAATCGGAAAACGGCCAGCTTGCGTTCTTGGACGTGTGGCACAGGGGTGGGCGGCGCTAGTCGGCCCTTCGCGGAAGTCGACCGACGGGCGACTCGCGTCTCGACCGCTCCGGCATCGCACGGGTGATATTCAAAGGCGCAAACGCGCCCGGTGCATAGGAACGCAAGTTGGCCGTTTTTCGATTCCGGCGAAGCCCGCGCACCAAAGTTTGGCAATTACGATGCAAGATTGTAGCCAAAGGCGCGGGCGTTGTTAGCCGGATCGGAAAACGGCCTCTTCTCGCGTTCGGCGCAAGCCGATTGCGTTCCAACTACCGATTGTTTAGGCGGTTGTGTTATAATGTCGGCAATGAAAAAACTGGTATTTCCCAAGGCTTGTCGGTTGCTGAAGGATCTCGGCGACGACGGCTTCCAGCGCATCTGCGAATGCATGCAGGTCCAGGAGCTGCATCTTCGGAACAAGCAGACCTTCATAGCCGAATCCGACCCCTGTACGCACATCGGCATCGTCGTCACCGGGGCCGTGCGGCTCACGCGACAGCGGATCGACGGCGGGCGGAGCGTGCTGGAGACGATTCCCGAGAACGGCGTCTTCGGCACCACCTATGTCTTTCGTGAGGCGCCGACGATGGGCATCAGTGCGAGCGCGGTCGGCGAGACGACGGTTCTGCTTTTTGCCATCGACCGGATCACGAAGCCGTGCCACAAGGTCTGCCGGGCGCACATTTGCTTCACCAGCAATCTGCTGACGGTGATGAGCCAGACGACCTTTGCGCTCAAGCAGAAGCTGCGCATTCTCTCGCAGCGGACGATTCGCGACCGGCTGCTCCTCTTCCTGAACATCCGGGCGAAGCGCGCGAAGTCGCGCGAGTTTGACATTCCGTTTGACCGGCAGGCGCTCGCCGATTACCTTTGCGTCGACCGCAGCGCGCTTTCGGCGGAGCTGTCGAAGCTGCGCGCCGAGGGCAAGGTCGAGTCGGTGAAGCATCATTTCAAGCTCCTGGCCTAACTGCGACTGGTTGAACGCAAGTCGCTATCGCGACACGCAATAGGAGGCCGTTTTCCGATCCGGCTGACAACGCTCGGCCTAATAGATATGTAATCGCCTTTGTGTTGTTTTTCAGTTGCAGGCCGAGCTACGCCGGAATCGGAAAACGGCCCACTGCGTTCTTGGAGATGTGGCACAGGCGCGGGCGTCGCTAGTCGGCCCTTCGCGGAAGTCGGCCGACGGGCGACTCGCGTCTTGGCTGCTCTGGCATCGAACGGGTGATATTCAAAGGCGAAAACGCGCCCGCTGTCCAAAAACGCAAGTTGACCGTTTTTCGATTCCGGCGAAGCCCGCGCACCAATGTTTAGCAATTACGATGCCAAATTGAGGTTAAAGGCGCGGGCGTTGTCAGCCGGATCGGAAAACGGTCTCTTCTCGCGTTCGGCGTAAGCCGATTGCGTCAAAACCGCCGATTGTTCCAATCTGCCCGGGGCGCTGGAGCATCCGCATTCGATAGCCGACTTTTTGCTATAATATCCCTTCAATGCGGATAGTTTTCATGGGTTCGTCTTCGGCATCGGCCGAATGTCTGCGCGCGTTGCTGCGCGAGCCGACATTTGAGGTCGTGGGCGTCGTCACCCAGCCGGATCGGCCCGTCGGCCGCGGCAAGGTGCTGACGCCATGTCCCTGTGCGCAGTTCGCCGAAAGCCACGGCCTCACCGCCATCATCAAGCCGGAAAAGGTGAACGCCGACGAGCCGATGGCGCAAATCCGCGCCTGGCGGCCCGAGGTGATCGCCGTCGTCGCCTTCGGCCAGATTCTCAAGGCGCCGCTATTGGAACTGCCGCGTTTCGGTTGCGTCAACTGCCATTTTTCGCTGTTGCCGAAGTATCGCGGCGCGGCGCCGGTCATTGCCGCGCTGGAGGCCGGCGACCGGCTGACGGGCGTCACCGTGATGCATATGGGCGTCGGGCTGGACGACGGGCCGATCATGCTGCAGAGTTTCGAGCCGATCTATCCCGACACTACCGGCGGCGCGCTGATGGAAGACCTGGCGATTGCCGGCGGGGTGACGCTCGCCAAGGCGCTGCGGCTGTTGAGCGAGGGCCGGCTGCCGCCGGAGCTGCCGCAGGACGGAGCGAACGCGACCTATGTCAAGAAGCTCAAGAAGACCGACGGGCTCATCAACTGGGATTGGCCGTCGCTGGAGATCGAGCGCCGGATTCGCGCCTACAACCCCTGGCCGGGGTGCTACACCTTCCTGCCGCGGCGGTTGCGGCGGAACGGCAACGGCGGGCGGCTCACCGTGCTGCGCGCCCGGATCGTCCGCCTGGAGCCGGGCTGGGAGGCGGCGTCGCCGGGCACGGTGCTCAAGCTGGAGAAGGCGGGGCCGGTGATCAAGTGCCACGACACGGCGCTGTTGCTCATGCAGGTGAAGCCGGAGGGCGGCGCCGCGATGGACGGCGGCGCGTTTCTGCGCGGGCGGCCGCTGGTGCCGGGCGAAGACCGGCTGCTGGCGGAATGACCGCCGAGGGAATTGGAAAGTTAGAAAGACACACGCAATCATGAAATGGACTAAATCGCTGATTCAGACGCTTCGGGAAAATCCGGGCGATGCGGAAATCGACTCGCACCGGCTGTTGGTTCGTGCGAGCCTCGTCAAGAAGCTGGCCGCCGGGCTCTACACCTACCTGCCGCTCGGGATGCGTTCGCTCCGCAAGGTCGCTGAGATCGTCCGCGAGGAAATGGACCGCGCGGGCGCGCAGGAGATCGTGATGCCGATTCTGCAGCCGGCCGAGCTCTGGAAGGAGACCGGGCGCTGGGAGTCGATGGGGCCGAACATGTTCAAGGTGAAGGACCGCGCCCAGCACGACTATGCGCTGGCGCCGACGGCCGAGGAGGCGGTGACCGACATCCTGCGCGGAATCGTCAGTTCCTACCGGCAGCTGCCGGCGACGGTCTATCAGATCCAGTGGAAGTTCCGCGACGAGATCCGGCCGCGTTTCGGGCTGATGCGTTCGAAGGAATTCCTGATGAAGGACGCGTATTCGTTCGACGTTTCGCTGGATGCGGCCGACGCGAGCTATCAGGCGATGTTCGACGCCTATAAGCGCATTTTCGCGCGCTGCGGCCTGAAGGCGGTGCCGGTCGAGGCGGACACCGGCGACATCGGCGGCAAGTTCAGCCACGAGTTCCACGTGCTGGCGGATTCCGGCGAGGACGGCATTGCGTTCTGCGACGGCTGCAGCTATGCGGCGAACCTGGAGAAGGCCGAGCGCCAGGTGCCGCCCCGCAAGGACGCGCCGTGCGGCGCGATCGAGCTCATCCCGACGCCGGGGGCGAAGACGATCGACGAGGTTTCGAAGTTCATGGGCGTGCCGGGTTCGGCGTTCGTGAAGTCGCTTGTCTATCTGGCCGACGGCAGGCCGGTCATGGTTTGCGTGAGCGGCGACCGCGACGTCAATGAGGTTAAGCTCAAGCACTTCCTCAATGCGAAGCAGGTGGAGCTCGCCGATCCCGAGACCGTGCTCAAGGCGTCCGGCGCCAACGCCGGTTCAGTCGGGCCGGTGAAGCCGGCGGACGCGACGCTGCGGATCGTCTGCGACCAGGAGCTCCGGGGCGCGAAGGGCTGCCTCGTCGGCGCCAATCGCGACGATCATCATCTCAAGAACGTCGATCTGGACCGCGACTGCCGCATTGCCGCGGAAGACTACGCCGATCTGGTGATTGTGCGCGAGGGCGACCTCTGCGCGAAATGCGGCCGGCCGCTCGTTATCAAGCGCGGCATCGAAGTCGGCCATGTCTTCAAGCTCGGCACCAAGTATACCGAGGCGATGCAGGCGGTCTACAAGACGAACGAGCTCAAGGAGACGGTCATGGTGATGGGCTGCTACGGCATCGGCATTAGCCGCACCGTGCAGGCGGTCATCGAGCAGTGCCACGACCAGAACGGCATCGTGTGGCCGGCGGCGGTGGCGCCGTATCAGGTCTGCATCTGCCTCCTGGATCCCGAGCAGGCGGAAGTCGCCGCGGTGGCGAACCGGCTGGAGGCGGAGCTGGAGGCGGCGGGCATCGACGTGCTCGTCGACGATCGCGCGGAGCGGCCCGGCGTCAAGTTCAAGGACGCGGACCTCATCGGCTTTCCGGTGCGGGTGGTGGTCGGCGCGAAGGGCCTGGCGAATGGCGGCATCGAAATCAAGCGCCGCGACCAGGACAAGTCGGCGACGCGGGTGGTGGCGGTTTCGGAGGCGCTCAAGTCGATTCAGGCGGCGCTGGCATAAGGAAGTTGGCGGTTATGGCGGAGAAGATCAGTTTCGAGGCGCCGCGCGGCATGCGGGACTTCTATCCCGAGGACATGCGCTGGCGCAACAAGGTGTTCGATGCGTTTCGCGCGGCCGGCGAGGCGGCGGGCTTCGAGCCCTATGACGCCTGCGTGGTCGAGAGCTATGAGCTTTTGGCGCGCAAGGCCGGTGAGGAAGTCGGCGAGCAGATCTACCATTTTCAGGACAAGTCCGACCGGCATCTGGCGCTACGGGCGGAAATGACGCCGACCTTGGCGCGCATGGTCGCGCAGCGGCAGAAGGAGCTGGCGTTTCCGCTCAAGTGGACGACGATCGCGCAGTGCTTCCGCTACGAGCGCATGACCAAGGGCCGCAAGCGCGAGCACTACCAGTGGAACATCGACATCATCGGCGAAGATTCGATTCTCGCGGAGGTCGAGGTCATCGGCGCGGCGGTCGACGCGCTGCGGCGAATGGGCCTGTCGACGGCGGACTTCAAGGTGCATGTCTCCTCGCGCAAGTTCCTGGGCGAGCTGCTGGCGAAAAGCGGCATCGACGCGGCGAAGCATGCGCAGGTCTTCCTGGCGCTCGACAAGCGCGGCAAGATGCCGGACACGGAAATCGCGGCGATGCTGAAGGACGGGGGGCTTGCCGAGGCCGAGGTCGCGGCGACGTTCGCGATCATGGACACGAAGTCGTATGCGGAATGTCCCGAGCTCGTCGAGCTCTTCCGTCTGGCGGAGCTGGCGGGCTTTGCCGACGCGCTGCAGTTTGACATATCGGTCATTCGCGGGCTCAGCTACTACACCGGCGTCGTCTTCGAATGCTTTGACACGGCCGGCGAGTTCCGGGCGATCTTCGGCGGCGGCCGCTACGACAACCTGCTGACGACGATCGGCGGCGAGCCGACGAGCGCCGTGGGGCTCGGCTTCGGCGACGTGGTGGTCACGGAGCTCTTGAAGTCGCGCCTGGGCGAGGCCGCGGCGCAGACTGCGAAGGGCGTGGCCGTCGGCTTCATGTTCCCCGAGCAGCGCGACGCGGCGCTCCAGCTGGCGACGCGGCTTCGGCGCGAGGGGCAGGCGGTCAAGCTGTCGCTCAAGGCCCAGAAGCCGAAGAAGTTCTTTTCGCAGGCCGACGCCAGCGGGGTCGCGGCGGCGGTGTTCCTGGGGCCGGACGATGTCGAGCGGGGCGTCGCGCGGCTGAAGAATCTGGCCACCCGCGAGGAGACGGAGGTATGCCTCGGTTAGGCGCGGTGCGCACCAGTCTGGAAGTGGGCTTCCCCGAGGGCGAGCCGTCCGAGCGGCGGCTCAGGTATCGCGGGCGGGCGTATCGGGTGATTCCGGCGCAGGCGGAATATCCGTTTGAGGACGCGCAGTTCGAGGTGGTGATGCTGGACGGCTCGGTGGTGAACCGCGCTGCGGTCAAGGAAGCGCATCGGGTGCTGCGGCCCGAGGGGTGGCTTTACTTCACGGTGCCCGAGAAGGGCAAGCAGCAGGAGGGCTTCACCTTGCCCGACATCTATTCGATCGTCCGCGAGGGCTTTAACATCGTGGAAGTGGAGCGGCCGGCCTGGTGGCGGTTCGGTCGCGACGGGCGGACGATTACCATCTGCGCCCAGAAGAAGAACTGGCGTGCGATCACCCACGCCTATCGGCCTTACGTATGATGATGCTGTCGACATTGGCGCTGTTGCTGGCCATGACTTCCGCCGATGCGGTGGCGATCCTGCTCAATTCGCCGTCGGCGACCAGCAAATGGAACTACTCCGAGGCGTTTGAGCTGGTGAAGGCGGAGGCCGAGGCGGGCAAGCCGTTGCAGCAGTTCGTGCTGGGAATTACGCTCAAGGAAGAAGACGAGCGCGCCCGACGGTATCGCGAGGCGTCGCGAGACAAGATCAAGGCGCTGGCGGCGAACAAGGACAATCCGCTCGCGTGGTATCTTTTGTCGGTGGAGAAAAACGACCTTCGGCTATTGAAACGCGCCGCCTACGGGGAAAACGTGCAGGCGCTCAATGCGCTGGGGGCGTTGATTACCACCGAGGCGCTGAACCAGAGCATGAACGACACCAATCGGCTGGAGCGGGCGCTGGCGAAGAGCTTCGAGTATTTTCATCGCGCGGCGGCCAAGCGCGATCCGAACGGCTTCATCAATCTCGGCACCTGCTATTTGCGCGGGTTTGGCTGCCGGCAGGACATGGCGCTGGCCTTCCAGTGCTTCATGGCGGCGGCCGAGGCCGGGCATCCCGAGGGGATGGACAATGTCTCGGCGTGCTATCAGTTCGGCCATGGCATCGAGCCGGATGCGGAGCAGTCGCTGCTGTGGGCGATGCGGGCGCGTTCGCTGCGCGGCGACCAGGTGGCGGCCAAATGGCTGCAGCAGCGCCAGTAGCGCATTTGGTGGCCTACGATTTCGCGCGATTATCCAGCGCTTCTCTCGCCCCGATAAAAGGGGGGTGAAAATTTTTTAAATACCCCCTTGCGTATCGGACGGACTTTGTGATATACTATTCATCGTTTTCAACGACTGGCGAGCTTAACTCAGTTGGTAGAGTGCCACCTTGCCAAGGTGGTTGTCGAGGGTTCGAGTCCCTTAGCTCGCTCCAATTTACAGACAGGCGTTGAGGGCACTGGTGAATGGGGGCGTAGCTCAGCTGGTAGAGCAAGTGACTCTTAATCACTGGGTCCAGGGTTCGAATCCCTGCGCCCCTACCATTCCCACCGGAGTCCGTGAAAACAAAAGCTGTGGCTAGGTAGCTCAGTTGGTAGAGCAACGGACTGAAAATCCGTGTGTCGCCGGTTCGATCCCGGCCCTGGCCACCAAATATACACATTTTAGGGCTCGCAGATGGCTCAGATACCTGTCTCCTCAACAACGCTCCTTCGGGACATTTCAGGCGATGCGCTGCACGCCCGATGGGGTGAGTTTGTCGCAAGGTATCGTCCGATGATGGAGGCGTTCCTTCGCGAACGGTTCCCCTATCTTGAAGCTGACGACATCATCCAGGAAACGCTGATTGCCCTCGTCGAGAAGCTGCCGCAGTACAAGTACGTCCCGAAGGAAACAGGATATTTCCACAACTATCTGACGGGTGTGCTGAAACGGAAGGCCTTGCGTGTGCGCGCGAAGGACAAACGCCGCGCCGAGGTAATGGAGGACGTTCAGAACGAACCGCCGCCGCCGGACGCGAATTCCATCGAGGCGACGGAGGAGCAGAACTGGCGCGAGTCCATTTACGAGATCGCCCTTGAACAGGTGCTGGCGGATGATTCGATTCAGTCGCGCACCAAGCAGATTTTCCTTCGTACGGCCGTTGACGGCGAAAAGCCGGAGGATGTCGCGGAATCCTTTGGCATCAAGCGGAACGCCGTCGATCAGGCGAAGAACAGGATCATAGAGAAGATCCGCGCCTTGGTGGAGCAATTAGGGGGCGTGGATGGGCATAAAAGTTAAGAAAGCGGAGATCGAGGCGTTTCTCCGCGCCCATCCCCACATTGAAGACCCGCACCTCTTTGATGTCGGGCAGAACATCGGCGAATGGCGAATCACCGCGTTCATCGGCAAGGGCGGGAGCGGCGAGGTTTACAGCGCGAAGCATTCGGCTCTTGGGATCGTTGCCGCAATCAAGATTCTTTCGCGTGATGATTGTGTTGCCAAAGACCGCTTCCAGCGCGAGGCGCAGGTCTTTGCGGAGAATCCGATGCCGGTTTTCCCTCGCTTTTTTGGCTATGGGCAGATCAACGGTCGCCCCTACATGGTCATCGAATTGCTGGAACATCTGCCCTTGCCCAGCGCGGATCGTGCGGTCGCGCAATATCTTCTGAAAGTCTGCGTCGGTGTCGGTCGGCTTCACACCCTTGGGCTCGTCCATCGGGACATCAAGCCGCAGAATATCTTGCAAAGGGGGACGACCGGCGAGCCCGTCCTGATCGACCTCGGACTCGTCAAGGACGTCACCCTGCCCGTTGCGCATCGCGGCGAATCGCTGTCTATTGTAAACGGAAAGGCGGTCGGCGTCGGAACGCCGCGCTATGCCGCGCCGGAACAGTTCGCAGGTGGCGAGATTTCGCCCGCTGCGGACATCCATGCGCTTGGAATGCTTGCGAATGACTGTTTCGGCGGCAATCCGCCGCTTCCGTGGGCGAGGATCATTCGACGTTCGACCAGTTCCATACCTTCGCAACGCTACGGAACGGTTGCGCGGTTCGAAAAAGCAATCCGGCATCGGCATTGGGTAAATCACTTGATTTTGTTGTTATTAGGAGTGTCAGTAGTCCTTGGCGTGGTCGTCTTTGTCTTGCGTAATGCAACACCGTACCCGACGCGTCCTCGCGTCGAGGCGTTGTCACGCGAACCGATTGCGGCAACCAATGCCCCCGTGGTAGGGCGGACACTTGCCCCCCAGCTGCGCCCAGGCGTCCGTTTTGTTCCCGATTCTGATTCCGGTGCTGAATCGACGCGCAAGGGCGCGAAGTGGCCGAAGTCGGGTGTGTTTAGCGGTGACAAAGAGGTCGATCCGAACTTCTGATTTTCGTCTTTATCTATCTGCGGCATTGAGATAAAGACAGAAATGAGGTATAATACAGAACGTGTTAAAGATGGAGTGTGTCGAAAAATGATTGTTGGGCGTGAAAAAGAGCAAGAAAGGCTATTGTCGGCTGAGCGATCTTCCAAGTCGGAGTTTGTTGCAGTCTTTGGTCGCCGTCGTGTCGGAAAGACCTATTTGATTCGAGAGACCTTCAAGGATCGATTTTGTTTTTACCATACGGGTTTGGCAAATGTCGGCATGTCTCGCCAGTTGTCTGAGTTCAAGAAGTCGCTGTGCAGATATGGCGGCAGGAAATTTCGAACGCCAGCAGACTGGTATGACGCATTCGATCTTCTTTGCGAAATAATTGAAGCTGGCGGGTCGGGCAAGAAAATTGTGTTTTTGGACGAGTTGCCGTGGATGGATACGGCCAAGTCGAGTTTCGTAAGTGCGTTGGAGCATTTTTGGAACGGATGGGCGTCAGGTCGGGACGATGTCGTTCTTATTGTTTGCGGATCTGCGACAAGTTGGATTGTCAACAAGGTTTTGAATGATCACGGAGGATTGCATAATCGTGTGACCAAGAAGATTCCGTTACGTCCGTTCACATTGCGTGAATGCGAGAAGTTCGTGCGTCAAAACGGGATTGTCCTGAAACGGCTTCAGCTCCTGGAGTATTACATGATATTCGGCGGTATCCCTTATTACTGGGAGCAGCTTGAAAAGGGTGAGAGCGTTCCCCGATGCGTTGACAGGGTGCTGTTTGCAGAAGAGGGCGAGCTTCATCTTGAGTTTGATCGCCTGTATGCCTCGCTGTTCCGGAAGCCGACGGCGTACGTTGCCATTGTGACGGCGCTCGGAACGCGGAAGATCGGCATGACGAGAGACGAACTCGCCAAAGTTTCCGGACAAAAGCTGAATGGGCGTTTCAGCGAACGGTTGCTTGAACTTGAGCAATGCGGTTTCATCAGGAAATACGCGCCGCCCGGACGGATCACGAGAGATGCGATTTACCAGCTGATCGACAATTTCACTTTGTTTTACTTCAAGTTCATGCAAGGCCGTCGCACGGCGAGTGACGAGTGGACGCACGTTTCCAATTCCCAGGCGGGACGGATCTGGTGCGGGCTTGCCTTTGAGCGTGTCTGTCTTCAGCATGTCGAACAGATAAAGTCCGCCCTGGGGATCGCCGACGTGAGGACGGAGGCGTACGGGTGGCGCATGCCCTTGGAGACCGGAGGAGCCCAGATCGACCTGATCCTCGTACGGGATGATCGTGTCGTCAATCTGTGTGAGATGAAATACACGAACGGGGAATTTGTGATCGACGAGGGTTACGAACGGCAGCTCCGCAACAAGATCGACGCCTATCAGCGTGAAACCGGCACGACAGACACAATCCTCCTGACAATGGTCACGGCAAGGGGCGTTAGGAAGAACGCCCATTCGGACTGCGTACAGAAGGAACTTGTTGCCGAGGATCTTTTCAGAGAAATTCTCGCGTAAGATTTTGCGGTGGGAATGTAATATGTCATGGATAGAGACCTCTTCTGGAGCTCGCACACCGTTGACGGCGAAGCACTGAAAAGGGTAGAATGTCCACAGTCCCACGAATCGGACATCGTGAGGTGACACGGCGAAACCGTGGTTGCTCTTTGACTTGGACGGGTGGTCCGAAAGACCCGTCTGCCGGGCCGAAAGGCCGAAACCTCGCGAAGCCGTGCGTCAGGGCGGCAAACCGAGGGTCTGCGGAATCCTAACCGGGACCGCAGGACGTACGCAACAGCGTATTGTGCTTCGATGGAAAATCCGCTAAATCTTCCTTGAATGAAGCAAAATACGATGGTGCGCTACGTTGGTAAAATCC
>JAZLMR010000004.1:0-2631 GCA_045598785.1 Kiritimatiellia bacterium | reverse complement strand
TGCCCCCTGACAGCTCATAAAGGGCAAATAAGCCGCGCCACGACCATTCGGATTGGCCGCTGTCCGCTGGCTGCTGGCAGCTGAAAAACTTCCGACGCATCAAAAAACTCTCGTCACCGCGTCAGCGGGGAGGAGAGTTTTTTGATGCGTCGGCCGTACCAACAGCAATGCGCCCGGCATCACCCCAATGAACCAGCGTTGAATTACCGCGTGATTTTCAGACCAGTTCCTTCGCCGCCGCGTAGACGTTGTCGGCCGTGAAGCCGAACTCCTGCGCCAGCACCTTGTACGGGCCGGAAGCGCCGAAGTCGTCCTTGGTGACGAACCGCGTGGTCTTGTAGTCGAGGCGGAAGCGATCCCAGCCGAAGCGGGTGCCCGCCTCGACAATGACGCGCTTGGTCATCTCCGCCGGCAGGATGTAGTCGCGATAAGTGCACTTCTGCGCGAGGAAACGCTCAACCGACGGCATCGAAACGACGCGCGCCGACACGCCCTCGGCCCACAGCCGCTTCGCCGCCTCGATCGAGATCGCCACTTCCGAACCCGTCGCCAGCAGCACCACCGTGTCCTTCGTCTGCTGACCGGCCTGCCAGATGATGTAGCCGCCCTTCGCGACGCCCTCGGCGGAAGTGCCCTCAAGGATCGGCAGGTTCTGCCGCGTCGTCATGATGCAGCTCGGACCCTTGACGTTCATCAGCATTTCGACCCAGGCATAGCCCGTCTCGTTCGCATCCGCCGGACGGAAGGTCAGCACGTTCGGCATCGTCCGCATCGCCGCCAGCTGTTCGACCGGCTCGTGCGTCGCTCCGTCTTCGCCGACATAGAAGCTGTCGTGCGAAAACACGAAGATCGACGGCAGGTCCATGATCGCCGCCAGCCGGATCGCCGGCCGGCAATAGTCGCTGAACACGAAGAAGGTCGCGCCGAACGCCCGGAAGTCCTCATAGGCGGTAAGCCCGTTGACCATCGCCGACATCGCCAGCTCGCGCACTCCCCAGTGGAAATTGCGGCCGGAGAAGTCCGTCGCGGAAATCCACCCGTACTGCTTCAGCCCCGTCTTGTTGGAGCCTTCGAGATCGGCCGAACCGCCGACCAGCTTCGGGAACACCTCGGCGAGCGCGTTCATCACCGTGCCGTTCGCCGCCCGGGTCGCCACCGGCTTCTCGGGATCGAACTTCGGCAACGCCGCCAGGAGCCGCGCACGCAGCTCCTCCGGCTTCTCGACCGGCAGCTTGCGCGGATCAATGCCCTGGGCCTTCAGCGCCTCCTTCTCGGCCTTGACCTCCGCATTGCGCAGCCGATGGCACTTGGCCGCCCGCGCGGCGAAGAACCCGTAGACCTCCGGCGGCACCGTGAAGCTTTCGTCGGGATTGAAGCCCAGCGCCTGCTTCATCGCGACGATTTCCTCGGCGCCCAACGGGGCGCCGTGGCAGCCATGCGTGCCGGCCTTGGTCGGCGCCCCCTTGCCGATCGTCGTCTTGGCGATGATCAGCACCGGCACGTCCGTCACCTTGAGCGCCTTGCGGTAGGCGCGGTCGATCTGATCGTAGTCATGGCCGTCGATCTCGAAGACCTTCCAGCCGTAGGCTTCGAAGCGCTTCTTCGCGTCATCCTGATTGGTGTCGGTGACATGGCCTTCGATCTGGATGTTGTTGAAGTCGTAGATCGCGGTAAGCCCGCCGAGCTTGAGCGTGCCCGCAAGCGAAGCCGACTCGTGGCTGATGCCCTCTTCCATGTCGCCGTCACCGCAGAACACCCAGGTGTGGTTGGCGCGCTTTTTCATCTTCGCGCCGATGGCCAGGCCGACCGCCATCGCCAGCCCCTGCCCGAGCGGCCCGGTGGTCACTTCCACGCCCGGCATCACGCCGCGCTCGGGATGGCCCTCGCAACGGCTGCCGAACTGACGGAAGGTCTTGAGCTCGTCCATCGTCAGGTTGCCGGTGCCGGAAAGGTGCGTAAGCGCATAGACGAGCGAACTCGCGTGGCCGCCGGAGAACACCAGCCGGTCGCGATTCTTCCAGGCGGTATCGCTCGGATCGACATTCAGATACTTGAGCCAAAGCGTCGCGGCCAGATCGGCCATCCCCAGCGCCGCCCCCGGATGCCCGGACTTGGCCTTTTCCACAATGTCGGCACAAAGGCAGCGGATGGTGTTAGCGGTAAGCGCCAGATTCTCGTTCGTGATCTTCATGATGACTCCTTCTTCGCGTTGATAAATGGTGCCGACTATTATAGCATAATCAGGCAGACATCCACCGCCCAAATTAGCAACGGGACAATTGCAGGGGTGCGATTGCTTGCCTATTGAACCTCCCGCCCGTTTCCGCGCCTCGTTAGCGGACGCGCCGCTTTTGGCCTTCAAGGCGCTTCACTTGCGCCCTTCAACCGCGCGGCCGAATTCTTCCTTCTCGGTTTTACGGCGCAATGTCGGCTGCGGGCCTACGGCCAAGGGCGGCGGCCCGACGAGCTCGCCCGAACCGTCGCTACGGGGCCTACGGCTGGTGCGGCGGGCTGCTCGCTCCGATGTTTTCCATTGGTCCCGCTGACATGCCCTCACCGAGGTAAAGCGAGTCACTCGCTTTCGCTTCCGCGCATCATCACCGAGGTTAACCGAGTCGAGCCAGGTCATGT
>JAZLMR010000003.1:0-6501 GCA_045598785.1 Kiritimatiellia bacterium | reverse complement strand
CAAACCTCTGTGCCTCACACAAGAACGCAAGTTGACCGTTTTTCGATTCCGGCGTAGCCCGCGCACCAATGTCTGGCGATTACGATGCAAGATTGTAGCCAAAGGCGCGGGCGTTGTCAGCCGGATCGGAAAACGGTCTCTCCTATTGCGTTCGGCGCAAGCCGATTGCGTTCCAACTATTGATTCCGGCGCAAGCCGATTGCGTTCCAGCACCCAAACGGTTCAACCGTTTGCAATCACACCCGTTTCCGCGCAATGATTGACTCGCTTGCGGCACTCGTGCTATAATTGTCCAAAATTCCGAGGGGGGGGGGGTAAATTTGTAGTTATCTCCCTCGTCGGTCCTTAAAGGAAAGGACGACCCATGAAAAAGTTGTTGGCATTGGCAGTTGCGGCGCTTGGCGGCGCAATTTTTGAAGGCGAAGCGTCGACGGTCGATCGGATCATCATGATGCCGCAAGACGGGTACCGTAAGCTGATTCAGCTGCCGATTTCGAGCACTGGCGGGAAGGTGGCGGCGGCGGATATGGCGGCCAAGCTCTATCAGGCGGTGCCTCGCGACCAGTCGCTGGCAAACCTGGCGCGGGTGGATATGGTCAATGGCATCATCTATATCCTTGAGCTGCCGATGAATGGTTGGGGGCACAATTATTCCGGCGAATTGCAGACGGGCTACATCTACACTTACGATTCCAGCTGGCAGGCGCGGGAAACGACGGGCGAACCGTTCCTTACCGTGCCGGCTCGCGGCGCCGGCAGCGACTTTCTGGTGACGAGCGATGAAAAATACATTTTCGTCTCGGTGATGGAAGGCACGAATCAGGGCAAGATTCTCCGCTGGACGCGGGCTACGGGAGTGTGGGATGACTTTGCCACCTTCACGAGCAACAAAGACGGTCTGCGCGGACTCGCCGCCGACAACTCCGGCAACCTTTACCTCGCCCACCGTTCTAACGGCAAGATCTACCGCTTCCAGATGGATCACGAGCCTTATGCGCCGGACGCTTATGATGCGGTCTCGTCGGCCGGCGACTGGTCGGCGCTTACCAGCCCGAGCGCCGTCGTCTATTGCCCGACTTACAACCGCATTTACGTCGCCGGCTGGACGCAGGCCGCTTGGTTTGACGCCGACACCTTGGAACAGGGTTGTCAGCCGGGGAACCTCCATCCCGATACCGCCACCTATGTCCCCGGCTACACGACGGGCTGCTTTTCGGGCGGCGAGATTTATTTCTGCGGCGGCGACGGCAGCATGAACGGGCCCATCTTCAAGCTGACCGACTATGAGACGCTGGCGGCGGTTGACATCAGTCCGGTTGCGAGCGATCATCAGTGGCGGGATATGACCGGCTGGCAGCCGGCGATCCGCTACCAGTGCGATTTCGGCGAGGCCGGAAAGGCGGGCGTGGCCGGAGTTCGGCTGCAAGCCGGCGCGCTGGGCGGAGCCGCGGGGGTCGTTGACGGGGCGCTGGCGCTGCCGAACGATGCGAGCACGGCGAGCGTGGTGAATTCCAAGTCCTGGCTGCCGACGACTGCGGCGTGGACGGTTGCCCTGTGGGCGCACCTCGCCACGGGCGCCGAGGGCACGATCTTGTCGAAAGGCGGGCTTTCGCTGACGGTGAACGGCGCGGGGCAGCTGGCGCTTAACTTCGGAGAGACGGTGATCGAGTCTGAAATCACGGTGGCCGACGACAACTGGCATCAGCTGAACTTCTCCCGGTCGACGACCTCGCTGGAATTGTGGGTGGACGGAATGCAAGTCGGTTCGGCGACGATTGCGGCTGCGGATGCCGTCGACCAGCTCGCCGACCTGACCCTGGGGCCGATAGCCGGCACTGCGTTCTTTGACGAGCTGCGCGTCTACGATACGATGCTGTCGACCCCGGTGGACTATTGGTCGCTGGCAGTCAAGGTGTTCGGGTCCGACCCGCCGACCGTGCCGGAGCTGCCGACGGACTTTGCGCAGCTCGATGCGGCCGTCGGTCAGCAGATCGATCACGCCTATGCCAATGCGGTTTCGATAGGTGCGCCGCAGCTGTTCAAATACAAGGGCAACTGGTACCTTGCCTACGCCATCGGCGAGACGACGAAGATCAAGGTCTCGGCGGACGGGCAGGCCTGGGCGGACTTCTCGACCTTGTCGGCCACGGGAGTTTCGCTCTTTTCGCTCCCGTCGGGCGAGCTGGGGGCGATCGGCCAGACTTCCGAGACTTCGGCCGCTGTCTGGGCTTACGATTTTACCGGCGAGACCTGGCAGGAGCGCTACGCTTATTCGGGCTCGACGGCGTTCGTCATCCAGCCGAACAGCATCATCAACGTGTGTGATAAGTATGGGGTCGGCGTGGCGTCGAAAAGCGCGGCGTTTGCAGGCGCAGATTCGGTGGGCTATCTCTTCTTCAATACCTTTCAGGCCCCGGCCGGGCAGTTCAACCAGTCGTCGCTCTATTGGTGGGCGGCGGGGGAGGCGAGCAACGACCAGCTCTTCGGCCCGAAGTATTCGACGATCCGGGCGTTGCTGCCGAGCGTGGCTTGCGTCGACCGCGGGCAGAAACTGTCGGGCCGTCCGGTTTTCGAGACGATCAACCCGATCGAGGACGCCGACCGACCTGACGGCAAGGCGATGGCGGGGTTGGAGCGCTATGAGATTCAGGGCTATAACACTTACTGGGACACCCAGATGCAATATGACTATTCCCGCGAGCATCGCTATGTGGCGCTGCCGGGCGCGGGCAAGGCCTTTTCGCTCTTCAAGGACTCGACGACGGGGCTTTACTGGGCGCTGACGACGCCGGTATTGAAGGCGGAGGAACTGGCTGACGGTCGGGCGGCGTCGACGATTCGCCATCGGCTGGGGCTTTATGTTTCGAGCGACCTGGCCGGCTGGACGCCGTGCGGATTGGTGGCGACGACGGGGACGGCCGACACCTTTGGCTATAACTCGCCGTTTGCCGTCATCGACGGGAACGACCTTTTGGTGGCGTTCGGCGTGTCTGTCGACGACGGCGTGATCACCCCGGCGACGACGGCGTTCAGCAACTATCTGGCGGTGAAGCGGATCGCCAATTTCCGCACGAACTACGTGCCCGGCCGGCCGGCGCCGAAGAAGTCGTCGGTGATGTATGCCACGGGCGGGCGCAAGCACGGCACGGTCTACCGGTATTACCGGGGGCCAGACGGCGAATGGCATGCCGATCGGCTGCTGACGACGAAGAGCGACACCACGACTCCCTATGACGGGGAAAAGCCGCCGTCGTTCGTCGATTCGATTGCCGTCGGTCGCCGCGGGTCGGTCTATGTGACCAACCGCAGCTGGTATTGGGAGTCGGCGGACGATCGGGCCCTGCGCATCTATCGGTTCGACGCCGACGGGACATTCGTTCAGATGTATAAGAACACCGATTATCTCATCGACTGGGACGCGGCGCGATTGGCGCTGTCGCCGGACGAGTCGACGCTTTATGTTTCCCGGCCCACGAAAATCCTGAAGCTGACGGTCGCGACCGGCGAGTTTTCGACCTTCATTGACAATGCGGACGGCAAGCTGGGCGGCAGTGCCGCGACGAAATCGCTGGCGGTCGACGCCCAGGGCATGCTGTATGTCGCCGATAACTCTCAGCATGGCAAGATCACCCGCTTTTTCCCGTCGGGCGAACAGGACACGAGCTTCATCCTGACGGAGAACTCCTGGAATCCGGCGAATCCGCTGGACTGGGGCGCCTGGGGCATTGCGGTCGACGATGCGAACAACCTGCTTTACGTCGGCTGCCGCGACGGCCAGGTCTGGAAGGTCAACCTGGCGACGCAGGCGAAGACGAAGCTCTGCAAGGCGCTTTCCGGTTTCGGCCAGCTTGACGGCAACGCCCATATCGACGCGGCGTGCAATTCGCTGGCGGTGCTGGACGGCCGGCTTTTCCTCTCGTCGATTTACGGCTGGGTGCACGAGATCGACACCGAGACGGGGGTGCAGACGCCGGCAATCAACAATTCGCTCAGCGTCGGCGGCATCGGCATCTTCAAGTACGAGGCTCCGGGCACGGCCTGGTTCATTCGGTGATGCTTAAGCCGATGGCCGGTTGGGGGTGCGCGGCCCTGGCGCTCTTGGCAAGCACGGCGGCGGCGGGGGACTTGGTGCTGGCCGAGCGCGGCCAGCCGGCCGAATATGCGATTGTGGTTCCGGCGAAGCCGACGCCGGTATTGGAATACGCGGCGACCGAACTGCGGGACTGGACCGAGCGGCTGGTCGGCGTGCGGCTGGCGGTGGTGACGAACGCCGCGCCGCCGGCGAAGGCCATTTGCCTGGGCGGCGCCAGCGAGGCGGAACTGGGGCCGGACGGCTTCAGGTTGCAGGTTGAAGGCGAGCGTTTTCGGATTTTCGGCGCCGGCGACGATCAGCGCGGCATCATCTACGGCGTCTACGAGCTGCTGGAGCGGTTTGGCGGCATCGGCTGGTTTGCGAGCTGGTGGACGGTCGTGCCGAAGGCCGAGCGGCTGGCCGTGCCGGCGACGCTGGCGATGCGCGAGGTGCCGGCGTTTCCGTTTCGCGAGCCGTTCGACTACGACATCAACCGGCATCCGGAGTTCGCCGCCCGGCTTCGGCGCAACTGCGTGACTTGGGGCACGCCGATTCCGCCGCGGATGGGCGGGCTCGCCCGTCGGCCCGCGAAGGTGCTGAAGGGGCACACCGCCAATATCCTCTGCCCCGTCGAGCGGCATTTCGACGCGCACCCCGAATGGTTCAGCGAGATTGCCGGCCGGCGGGTTCGCGAGAAGACGCAGCTGTGCCTCACGAATCCCGAGCTGATCGAGTTCGTCAAGTCCAATTTCGTGGCGGCGGTGAAGGCCGACCCCGAGGCCAGCGGCTATTCTTTCGGCAACAACGACTGGCTTAACTGCTGTACCTGTCCGAAGTGCAAGGCGGTGAACGACGCCGAAGGCTCGCAGGCGGGCACGACGCTGCGGATGTGCAATCTGCTGGGCGAGGAATTGGAGAAGCTCGCGCCGGGCAAGACCGTCAAGTTCCCCGCCTATCAGTACACTCGGCGGCCGCCGAAGCTGACGCGGCCGCGCGACAACGTGCTCGTCGACTTTGCGCCGATTGAAAGCGACTATTCGCGGCCGTTGCCCGAGAATCCTCAGGCCGACAGCCGGCAGATCTGCGAGGACATTCGCGGCTGGGGGCGCCTTGCGTCCAAGGCGGGGCTCTATGTCTTCGACTACGTCACCAATTTCGAGAGCTACTACAGCCCGTTTCCGAACGTGCTGACGCTGCAGGGCAACATTCGCTTCTTCCGCGACCAGCAGGTGCGGATCCTGTATGAAGAGGGGGCGCACACGACGCCGCACGCGGCCTTTGCGGAATTGAAGACCTGGCTCATCGCCAAGCTGATGTGGAATCCCGACTTGGAGGTGCAGGCGGCGATTGACCGCTTTTTCCAAGGCTTTTACGGGCCGGCGGCCGCGCCGTTCGTGCGCCGCTACTTTGACGCCCTGCACGCCTTGCCGCGCGATCCGACCCGGCATAAGCTCGGCATTTACGAGAACTTCACGTCGCCGGTCTATTCGGATGCGTTTCTCTGGGAGTCGCTTGCGACCTGGCGGGAGGCGGAACGCGCCGCCGCTCAGGACGGCCCGGATTACGTGCGGCACGTCCGCTGGGGGGCGATGAGTCCGGCGGCGATGATCTTGCAGCGCGAGGGGGCGGGCATTTGCGTGAAGCGGACGGCCTATCCGGAGGCGCGGATCCGCAAGCTCGCGAAGTGGATGGTCGAACGGATGGACGAAATCGGCCCTGAGTTTCTGATCGGCGAGGGCTTGGGCGCCCGGACGCAGATGCTTCGCGGGCGTTGGGCGCGGCTGGCGGATCCGGAGCAGGCGATCCCGCCGGCCGACGTCGCCGTCGCCGAGGCCGAAGACATCTTCAACATCTGGGCGGGATTCGGCGCGAAGGCAATGGACGAGCCGAAGGCTTCGGGCGGCCGCGCCATTCGCCTGACCAACGCCTTTTCGGGCAATTGGATTCTCTATATGCCGATGGGAACTTTCGGCTATGACGAAGGCGACCGCTATCGGCTGCGCGTCCGCGCGCGGGTCGACCGGCGGCCCGGCGCGAGCGTGGGGGAGATGCTGGAAGTCGGCATTTCGGGCGCAGAAGTGAAGCGGCATTTCCTTACCGCTGCCGATTCGGACGACTATCGCTGGTATGAAGTCGGCGAGTGGACGCCACGCAAGTCGCAGCTGATTTACATGGCGCCCGGCACCTTTGACCGACATAAGACTCCCGCAAATCCGGCGTTTGAGTCGCTGTGGATCGATCAGGTGGAGTTTCGGCGTAGCCATTAGCGGCTCACGAGTTTATTTAAGGCTTCGCGCCCCAATCGCTCCCGGTCGTCGCTCGCGGTCGTCGACCATCGGCTCTTCCGCGGTCGGCGTAGGGCGGGAGTCCTGCGAATGAGGAAGCCCGGGGATGCAGGCGCCAGGAGCAACCTGCGCACGCAGCCGGTG
>JAZLMR010000002.1:0-10665 GCA_045598785.1 Kiritimatiellia bacterium | reverse complement strand
CCATTGTCAAGGACCGGGACGCATTTTGGATGTCCAATGTGCTGCATGCCGGAGAAACGATACCCTTTCTCTCGTATCTCGCTCTTTACCGCCTCCCAGGCCTCATTCCCCAGTCGCTCCTTTTCGCCTTGCCTCAAATTGGAGCAATGAAGATAAATCATGTAATCGGCAGGATGACCTTCTCTCGCCACGGGAGATGGCGAGCTGTCGCTGGGATCTATCCATTTGACGACCTTCAAGGACACGGCCCCTTACGCAAACGCCGGACCCGTCACACGAGCATATGCTTTCGCGGCACGAGATTCGGGATGCTTTGCGAACTGGACAAGCGCGGCATCTTGGCGACGATTGAGCGCAGCGGAAAATCGCTTACTGCGACGCGCCAACGATTGATCGGCTAAACGCGCTTCGGCAACAAGAGCTTTCATGCGCTCCCAATTGCCGATACCTTCGCTAACAGTAGTGGCATTCACAATCCGAGTCCTTTCATAATGCGGTGGGCCTTACGGATTTCCTGCGGCGGCGTCTTTGGTGTCTTTTTGATGAATCCAGACAAAATGTAAATGAGATTGCCAACGGCGTAGCAATAGAACGTCCGGTATTGATTGCCCGCAACCTTCACACGCAACTCAAAAAGTTCATTGTCAATCTTTCGCGCATCGGGCATGGCAAGATATCCTGCCACCTCCAGCCGGTGAATCACATCCAAAAACGCGCTCACGACCGGAAGCGGTTGCGCGAAGATGAAGTCATTCGCCTGTGCGGTGATGACGATCTGTTTCTTCGGGCTTTCGCTCTGCGCTCTCTTTGTCATTATCCACCTTTATCAAATCGTGATGTATTATACAGAACCGCCACCCGCAATCAAATGCACTGCGGGTGATTCAAAGGATTTCTCGCCGCGCTAGCGCCTTGCTTCGCAATCTCGGCTTCGCCTCGGCGGATAGCCCTCAAATGGCAAAATTATATCACTTCCCTTCGCCTCGCGTCAATCGCCGCCATCAAATTATACTATCACGCAACAACCTTTAATCTGCCACAAACCGCCATTTGCGGTTCTGGTCGCGCTTCGTGGCGTAACCGATGCCGATGCGGGGCATCGCCTTGAGAACCGTCCCGTCGTTGAGCCGTCGGCAAAGCCACTTCCCGCGCAGCATCTTCGCCACCGTCACCGCGTCAACCGCGTAGTCGGATTTACGCAGACGTTTCACTCCGCGCTCTTCAGCTTCTTGAGCCATCCGCCCGGCTTGTAGGCGGACTTGCTCGGATGCGTCCAATGGACGACACCTCCCTGCGGATTGCTGACGAACTCCCCCTTGAAGGCGATGACATCGCCGACAGAAAGATCGGGTATGCGCTCACACTCATCGATGTTGTGGGCGATCAGGATGGTGTGCCCGCTCTCGTCGGACAGGATGAACCGCTGATGGCACGGCGGCTCAAGGTCATCATTCAGCACCTTCGTTACCTTCCCCGCGCCCAACACCCAGGACTTGTTGCGGAACTTGGCGAATCCGCCGACGACCTTTACCGAGTTGGTGAGGACATTCGCCCGACGGGCCACAGTCACGCTTCGCGCCACTGCCGGATATCCGCCGCGGAAACTACGATGGACGGTTGTTCCATGCAGTGCCAATGCGGACAAAATCGCCGCGATTCCTAAGCTCAGCCGTTTATTCATGGGGCAATTATACCAAAATGAAAGCCGCGGCAGTTTTGCCGCGGCCTTCGTTACGGGACATCAGGATCAACCCCGAATTCTTACTCGGCCTTGGCCTCCGCCTCAAAATCGGGCCGCTGGCCCTTATACCACCAGAACATGATCGGCGTCGCGATAAAGACGGACGAGAAGGTGCCCGCGACCACGCCAATCAGCATGATCAACGCAAAGTCGAAGATCGAACCGTCGCCGAACGCGAAGAGCGCCAGCACCGCGAAGAACGTCGTCACCGAGGTGATGACCGTACGCGACAGGCAGGCGTTGATCGAAGCATTGCAAAGGTCCTTGAACGTCAGGCGCTTGTCATGGCGGAGCATTTCGCGGATACGGTCAAACACGACCACCGTATCGTTCACCGAGTAACCGATGATCGTCAGCACCGCCGTAATGACAATCAGCGAAATCTGACGGCCGCACAGCGAGAAGAGCCCGATCGAAATGAGCGCGTCATGCGCCAGCGCCACCAACGCCCCGAGGCCGAAGCCGAACTGGAAGCGGAAGCCGACATAGACGAGAATCGCCAGCAGCGAGAAGAGCACCGCGTAAGTGCCGCTCTTCTTGAGGTCGGCGCCGACCATCGAGCCGACTTCGTCAACCGAAGCCGCCTTGAACTCCGACGTCGGGAACTTCTCCTGCAGGAGCTTGGTGACATAAGCTCCGACATCGTGTCCCTCCAGCGCCTGGCCCTTCTTGGTCTCGGCCGTCTCGCCGGTCTTCACCAGGAGCGTCGTGTTGCCCACGCCCTCCTGATACTGAATGACCGCCGCGTTGTCAAAGTCGTTAAGCGCCGCGCGGAGATCCGCCATCGCCGGCTTCGCGTCCTGCTTGAGGCTGTAGACGATCGAAGTTCCGCCCGTGAGGTCCACCGAAAGGACGTCGGCCTTGTTATTCACGAAGCGAACCGCGAAGATGACGAGCGAAACCGCGATAACCGCGAACGACCCGCAAACCGTGTACCGGGTCACCTTCATGAAGTCAAAGTTCGGCTTCTTGAAGAACTGCATCATCTTGAACGGCTTCATCCGGTTCGGATTGACGCAATGGTCGAACACCAGCCGCGTGACCACCACCGCCGTGAACATCGAGATGACGACGCCGGCCGTGAGCGTAATCGCGAAGCCGCGCACCGGGCCCGTGCCCACCACGAAGAGGATGATACCCGTGATGATCGTCGTAAGGTTGGAGTCGAGAATCGCCGTAAACGCCCGGCCGTAGCCATTGGCAATCGCCGGCCCCGCGGCCTTGCCCGCCTGGAACTCCTCGCGTATGCGCTCGAAGATCAGCACGTTCGCATCGACCGCCATGCCCAGCGACAGGACGAGACCGGCGATGCCGGGCATCGTCAGCACCGGCAGCTGCATCGAACCGCCGCCGCCCATCGAAGGATCGTGCGCGAAGACGCCGAGAATGTTGGCGACGAACACGAGCGCCGTCGGCAACAGCGCTATGTCGAGGAAGAGCGCGATGTCGGCGACCAGCCCCGTGCGCCAGTAGTAGATGAACATGAAAATCGCCACCAGCGCGAAGCCGAAGCCGGCCGCGATGATGCCCGCGTGAATCGCGTCTTCGCCCACCGTCGGCGCCACCGTCGTCTCCGCCAGGATCTTCATCGGCGCCGGCAGCGCACCGGCGTTAAGCTCGTTGGCAAGCTTCTGAGCCTCGGCCGCCGTGAACCGGCCGGTGATCTCGCCCTGACTGCCGATCTCGGAATTGATGACCGGCGCGGAAATGAGCGTATCGTCCAGGATGATCGCCAGCTGCCGGCCGCGATCCGTGGGGTTCTTGGGCCCGTGCGCCTTGTAGTTGCGCGTCAGCATCGAAAACTTGCGGCCGCCCTCGCCGTTAAGCTTGAAGCCGATCGAGAGCTGCCCCGAAGTCGGATCGCGCTGAACCGCCGCGGAAACGAGATCGCCGCCCGTCACCTTCGGCTCGGTCGTGCGCGCAACGAAGTTCGGCACGTAAATGCCGTTGCCCTCGGCTTCCAGCATCATCGAATAGCGGGCATCCGGCGTCTCGAACGCCGCCAACCGCGCCGCATAGCCGGGCCGCTTTGAAACTTCCGCCCAATTCTCGGCGCGCTGATAGCCGTTGCCCGCTTTCTTGTAGCCTTCGGGCGCCACATCCTTCGCCAGCAGCTTGGCGACGAGCTGATCGTTCTTCGGGTGCGTCAGGCGGAACTCGAGGTAAGCCGCATTCTGAAGCGAAGCCTTCGCCTCCTTGCGCGTCTTCTCGTCCGCGCCCGGAAGCTGCACCAAAAGCCGATGATCCTTCATGCCCTGAATGACCGGCTCATTGGTGCCCATCGCGTCGACACGGCGACGAATCACCGAAATGATCATGTCATCGCAGCCGTTGCGATTGAGCATTTCGTCGATCTTGACCTGGATCTCCTCCGGCGTAAGCGACGGATTCTCCGCGAGAATCGACTCCGCCAGCCGCTCCTTGTCCACGCCCAGCGTGAAGGAAGTGCCGCCCTTCAGATCCAACCCGAAACGCAGCTTCTCCGCCGGCGGATTGCAGACATAAAAGGAAACCACGGCAATCAACGCCAAGGTAAGCCACTTCCAGATGTTGTTACGCACAACCGTATCTTTAGCCATAATGAACCCTTATCCTCTTTTTTTGAGCTATTGAAGTGAAATTATACCAAAGTGAGCGTGAGAAGTCCAGCGAGCAGACAATAGGGCCCGAAAAGCCAGAACCAGCGGCCTTTAAGCGAACTTACCAGCAGTTTAAGCGAGAAATAACCCACCACCGCCGCCAGAACGCCGCCGTAAACCGTGAGCGGCCAACTCACTTCCGTTAGCGTCACCTCCGACTTCAACGCCTGCAGGACTTCCAGCAACGCCGCGCCGGCAATGGGCGGCGCCGACATCAAAAAGGAAAATTCCGCGCTTTTCTCTGCCTCCACCCGGCTCGCCCGAGCCGCGGCCAACGTCATCCCCGAGCGCGACACGCCCGGCAGAATCGCCACCGCCTGCGCCAGCCCCATCAGCAAGGCACGGCCAAACGAGACCTCCTTGTCGCCGCGCGGCAAAAATCGCGTCAACGTCAGGACCAACCCCGTGAAAATCAACGCCGCCCCCACCATCCGGGAACTGGCAAAGGCCGCTTCCAGATCAGCTTTGAAGAGCACTCCCACCACCCCGGCCGGAACTGCGCTTAAGATCACCTTAAGTAGGTAAGACCATTCCAGATTCAGGACAATCCGGCGAATGACGGCAAAGTAAAACGCAAAGACGGCCAGCAGCGTGCCGACATGCAGGAAAACGTCAAGCCGCAGGCCCACCTCTCCCAACCCCAGCAACTGCTTGCCCAAGACCAGATGCCCGGAGCTGGAAATCGGCAGAAACTCCGCGACGCCCTGAAGCACCGAAAGAACCGTAACTTCCCACATAACTCAATACTCCAATTGGCTGCCGCCGATGGTTTCCCGCAAAATCGAATCGCCCGGCACCTTTTCGCAGCTGAGCGGCGAAATCGGCGTCAGCAGCCGAATCATGTTCAGGATTTGCCGGTCGTCGCCCAGTTCGTGCCGGGCCAGCTCCAACAGCCCGCCGGCATACATCTTGAGCACCGCCAGCTCATAGCCGAGATAGGAATCGAATTCCGCGTCCACGCCCGCGACAAACGGCTCGATCCACCGGCGTTCGCCCGCCAGCACCTTCGGCCACATCCCCACGGTCTGGGCCGGACTCATCTTCCGGAACTGATTGTCGCGCACCATTCGCCGCAAAAACCGCACGTCGGCAGCTTTGGGCACGAGGTCGCCAAAGAGCTTCAGCGTCGGATGCAGATCGATGTGAATGCGATACTTGAGCGCATCGCCGAGGCCCTGGGTCAACTTGGGATTAAGCGCGTGCAGGCCCTCAATCACCACCACGCCGTCCGCCGGCAACTGCAACTCGGCCTGCGGCTCCGCCGGACAATGCCGAACGAAGTCGAAACGCCGAAGCGGGACGCGCTCGCCGCGGAAAAGCCCCGCCAGGTCAGACACCAAGAGCGGAATGTCCACGCAATCTACATGCTCGTAATCCAACTGGCCCTGTTCGTCGCGCGGATTGCGCGCATCGCCGACAAAATAGTCGTCGGTAGAAAGCAAGATCGCCTCGCGTCCATTCACCCGCAACTGCGTGCAAAGCCGCTTGGAGGTCGTGGTCTTGCCCGCCGACGAGCCCCCCGCCAACAACACCAGCCGCACCCCCGGACGCGAGCAAATGTCATCGGCAATGCGCGAAAGCGCCTTGACCTGCTTCGCCTCGAAAACCCGGATCATCTCGCCGGCCGAACCGTCGACAATCCGCCCATTGAGCTCTTCTAACGTCATTTTACGTTGCTCCCCGACCAACCGAGCTTGCGGGCCAGCACCCCATAGGGATCGTAACCGTCCAGCTCAATCAGTTTCGCCGTCCGCGAAGACTTGGCAATCTCCACCGAACAGCCCTCGTCCAGCGACAGAACATCCTCCCCGTCGGCATACACTCCGATTTTCATCCGATTCCCGGAAGTGCGGGCGCAGGCCGTGACCGTAAAGCGCACCGTGTCCCTGACCACCAGCGGCCGCACTCCGAGTGCATGCGGATTCATCGGCGTCACCACCAGACTCTCGGAGTCGGGCATCAGTACCGGACCGCCCGCCGCCAGCGAATAGGCGGTCGAGCCCGTCGGGGTCGCGAAAATCAGCCCGTCCGCCAGGTAATGCGTCACCAACCGGCCGTCCGCCACCAAATCGAGCCGCGCCGAATGCCCGCTCTGCGAACGCATGATCACAATGTCGTTAAGCGCCGCGAACTGCCCGTTGACTTCGAGCAACCGGCGCTCGGAAACTCGGAACGCGCCCGCGGCCAACGACTCCATCGCCCGGTCGAAGTCCTTTTCCTCAACGCTTGAAAGGTAACCCAGCCCGCCCAAATTCAGCCCCAGTATCGGCAGCCCGGGAAACTCGTGCACCGTCCGCAGGAAAGTGCCGTCGCCGCCCAGCGACACGACCATGTCCGCATCATCCGCGACTTCCGCGCCGAGACTCAGCAGCTTCGCCGTCAGCCGCACTTCCGCCGCGGCGGCCTCGGGTTTGTCGGTGTTGACCTGGAATCGGACCTTCATCAGCACTTCAAAGCGTGGTCAGCAGCAGTTTCGCGGGACCATCGGACTTCAGCTTGACCGGCGCCGAAGTCGCCGGCACCAGAAACGACTCGCCGGCGACGGCGACATCCGTCGCGCCCTCCAGCACGAACCCGGCGATGAACGAAGTGCCGTCGGGCGCCAGCTCCAGTTCCCCGTCGACCGTCTGCTCGCGGATATGGAAAAACCGCGTCTGGAGCTCGCCGCTGCGATTAAGTTCGGCAGGTGGCAGCTCGTAATCGATTGACTTGAACGACTCCTCGATATGCAGGGCGCGGCCCTTGCCGTCGGCGCCCTTGCGGTCCCAGTCGTAGAAGCGATAGGTGGTGTCGCTCGTCTGCTGCACCTCGTAAATGAACGAACCGCCGCCGATCGCATGCGTCATGCCGCCGGGAATGAACAGGATGTCGCCGGCATTCTCCTTAAGCGGATTAAGCTGATCCAGCAGCAGCGGCCCCTGCGAGACGATGTCACGCAACTGTGCCTCAGAAAACCGGCGCTTGAGCCCGGCGTAGAGCACTGCGCCCGGATAGGCCTTGATCACATACCAAGCCTCGGTCTTCGGGTCGCCGCCGGTGAGCTTCGCCGTCTGCTCGTTGGGATGAATCTGCAGACTGAGCGGCCAACGCGCGTCAATGAGCTTAAAGAGGAGCGGAAACTTGTCGGCCTGCGGCGCTTTGGTGCCGACCAGTTCGCGGCCGAAGCGCTGCACCAGCGCCGCCAGCGTCTCGCCGGCGTATTCGCCGCCTGTCACCCGGCTCATGCCCTGCGGATGGGCGGAGATCTCCCAGCTTTCCGAGCACACTTCCGGCGCCGCCGCGCGGTGGAAATGGCGCTTGATCAGCGTGCCCGCCCAGGGCGCATTGAAATATACGGGGGCAAACTTCAGGATTCCGGATTTCATCCCCCGCATTATACCAAAATTAGCGACTGAAAACGGCAACCTCATGTATCGGACTGGCGGACGGCCTGATTGATGTTGATGAGTTGCCGATCAGCCGACGATTGCCGTCAGCGAATCAAGTGCATACGGTTTGACGAGAATCTCCGTGACGCCTTGGCGCGCCAGTTCTGCCGGAGACGGCGGTCGCCCGGTGCCGACCAGCGCCACCAGCCTGCAGCCGCCGTTGCGCCTAAAGGCCGCCAACGCATTTGACCCCGTCAACTGCGCGGCTTCGACAAAGCAGACCGCCACCGCCGCGATGTCGCTGCCCAGAATACCCAGGGCCTCGCTCAACGAACCGGCCGCCACCACGGCACAACCCCGACGACTCAGCAGCTGCACGAGGATTTCCCGTTCCAGCGGCACCTGGTCAACGACTACGACTTCCCTTACCGACTTGTTCATTTGTGTTCCTTGTCATTACGGCCGTCCGCAAGCCCAAGGAACATATTTATCATAAATGCCGCCGTCTACAAATTCGGATCTTCCGTGAATTCGCCCTGCTCGGGCACCGGTTCCGAAGACTGGAAGTTGTCGGTGCCCGTCCGCTCCGGCTCGCGGTCGACGAAGCGCGTGAATTCGCGAATGAAGCTCATCCGCACCTCGCCCGTCTCGCCGTTGCGGTTCTTGGCGATGTCGACAATCGCCAGCGTCAGATCGGCCGCCTCCTTCGAACTGGCCGTCCGCGACGGCCGCCGCAGCAGGAACACCACGTCCGCATCCTGCTCGATCGCGCCCGAGTCCCGCAAGTCGGAAAGCTTCGGCTTCTCCTCCTTGTCGTTGCGCTGCTCGTTGGCACGCGACAGCTGCGAAAGGACAATCACCGGAATCTTCAGCTCCTTGGCCATCGCCTTGATCTGCTGCGAGATCATCGACACCTCGATCTGCCGCCCCTGGCGCGCGCCCTCGCGGCAGCAGCAGAGCTGCAGATAGTCGATTACGATGAGCTCGATGCCGAACTGCTTCTTCATCCGCCGCGCCCGCGCCCGCAGATCCATAACGTCCAGTCCCGCCGTATCGTCGACGTAGATCGGCGCCGCCTTGAGCTGGCCCGAGGCCCGCATCAGGTTTTCCGTCAGCCGGTGCTTTTCATCGCGCGAGACCAGATTGCGGTTAAGCCGCCACATGTTGATCTGCGCCCGCCCCGCCAGCATGCGCTTGGTCAGCTGCTCGACCGGCATTTCCAGCGAGAAGATCGCCACCGGATGGCGTTTGCCGCCGTCCGACTCCATCGGCATCCCGGTCGAAATCATTTCGCCGAGCGCACACGCTTCGGCGATGTTCATCGCCAGCGAAGTCTTGCCCACGGAAGGCCGCGCCGCGATCACGATCATTTCGCCGGCCTTCAGCCCCTGCAGGGTCTCGTCCAGATACTTGTAGCCGGTGGACAGCCCCTCCATCAGCCGCCCGCCCGACTCGAACATCCGGTCGATGCGCGCAAAGCTGTCGTCTATCGCCGACGACCACGGCAAGGTGCGCCCGGCGGTGCCGCCGATTCCCAGAAAAGTCTTCTCCGCGTCGCCCAGCACCACCTGCGGATCCGGATACTCCGCCTCGTCAAAGCTCTTCGACACCACCTCCGTCGCCCGCTCGATCAACAGCCGCCGCAGATACTTGGCGCAAATGATCGCGATGTAGTGCTCGGCATGCGCCGTCGTCGGCACCTGATCGATCAGCGACTGGATGTAGCCGACCCCGCCGACCGCCTCCAGCTTCTGCTTCCGCCGCAGCTCCTCGATCAGCGACAGCGCGTCGAGCGGCTTCATCGCCATGCTCATCTCCAGCATTTCCGAGTAAATCGCCCGGTTGCACGGATCGTAAAACACTTCCGGAATCACTCCGCGCGACCGGCATTCGTCCAGCACGCGATCGTCACTTCTGCCCGTCGTGTCCAGCAGAATCGAGCCCAGAACCGCCCGCTCGGCCTCCACATTGTTCGGTGGTGTCTTCAAATCGTTCATGGCGGCAATTATAGCAAAAACCGCCTGCGCCGCCGCAGCCGGAGTATCTACCGCTGTCACCAGGTTGCCAACAGGTTGTCATCAGCCGCAAGCCGCTCTTATGGGTGCAATTGCAAACTATTGAACTTCCCGCCCGCTTCCGCGCCCACGATTGCGGACACGCCGCCATTGGCCTTCAAGGCGCTCCACTTGCGCCCTTCAACCGCGCGGCCGAGTTCTTCCTTCTCGGTTTTACGGCGCAATGTCGGCTGCTGGCCTACGGCTGGTGCGGCGGCCCGACGAGCTCGCCCGAACCGTCGCTACGGGAGTCGTAACCACCGCCTCACTGAAGTCAACCGGACGCAACGAGACATTCCCCTCTTCGAAACTCATTTCAACAAGCGAGACCACCGAGGCGGTGGACGATCCCTGCGCTCCTCCCGTGCGACTGTCGGCTCCGCCGCCCTCAGCCTATCAGCTCCGCCTCGGTAAGGCATAGAGAAAGCGCGACAAATCAGTAGGCTCGCCGCGATAACCAAAATGAGAATTCAGTGCGGAAATTCTTGGCGGGGCGAGGGCGCAGCACCGGGAGGCTGGTAAACGACTGCAATCATTGAAATGGCTAAGCGGCAGTGGGCTGGAGATTGAGTTGACTTAAGCCGGCTAAATTTTAAGGGGCGGGTGATTGCGAATGAAGCGAGAGATAGAGCGCAAAAGATCGGCGCCGCGAGCCTCTAAGGGAGAACCAACTGGCAGAGAGAATTGTTCGATTGTTCTGATTGTTCGATTGTTCTGATTGCTCCAGCGGCATCCAAGCGCAACGTAGAAAACCTGCCGCTTGACTGAGGAAGGCGGGGTCGGACGGCGATGGCGAGCGAAGCGAAGCGGACGGCGACGGTTCGGCGATTTCGCCGCGAAGGCGGGCGCGAGGTGGGCGAAGC
>JAZLMR010000001.1:0-33905 GCA_045598785.1 Kiritimatiellia bacterium | reverse complement strand
CCGTTTTCCGATCCGGCTGACAACGCCCGCGCCTTTGGCTACAATCTTGCATCGTAATTGCCAGACATTGGTGCGCGGGCTACGCCGGAATCGAAAAACGGTCAACTTGCGTTTTTACAAACATCACCCGTACGATGCCAGAGCAGCCGAGACGCGAGCCGCCCGTCGGCCGACTTCCGCGAATGGCCGACTAGCGACGCTCGCCCCCGTGTCACACCTCCAAGAACGCAAGCTGGCCGCTTTTCAAAACCCGATCCCGTCTACACGTCCAAGAACGCAGCGGGGCGGTTTCCGATTCCGGCGTAGCTCGGCCGGCAACTGAAAGACAATACAAAGGCGATTACAGATCTATTGGGCCGAGCGTTGTCAGCCGGATCGGAAAACGGCCTCCTATTGCGTGTCGCGATAGCGACTTGCGTTCCACCCCATCCTCAACTTCCACTCCAACACCAACTAATTAAAATCCCACCCGGCCCGGGTCACAGCCCGCGCGCGACGCGGATCCGAGCCCAGGCCGCGTTAATGCGGCTCATGCGCTCGGTGGCCTTGCCGACCATCTCCTCTGGCAGTCCCTGCGAGCGCAAGGCATCGGGATGATTGCGCTTCGCCAACTCGCGATACTTGCGCTTAAGCGTCTCGCCGTCGTCCGCCGCCGAAGCGCCCAGCACCGCATAGGCCTCGGCCAGCGGATCGACCTCAGCCGACGCCGGACGCGCTCCCGACGACCGGAGCCGCTGCGAAGCGAAATAGGCGAACCATTCCAGACGAATGCGCAGCGATCGCGGCACTTGCCGCAGAATCGCCAGCTCCTCGGCGCTATAAACTCCGTCCGCGCCCGCCAGGTCCCAGAGTATCTCATAAAAAAGCTCGCGCACCTCGACCGAACCGACCGCCGCGGCAAACTCGCGCGCGTATTCGAAAATCGAATGCCCGTCGTCCTTCGCCCGCCGAAACGCCCGAATCGCATACTCGCGGGTAGCCGCCGAAAACCCGAGCCGCCGAAAGGCATTTTCCACTTCGGCAATTTCGCTGCGCGTAACCCGTCCGTCGGCCTTGGCCAGCTTCGCCAGCATCGCCGCCGCCGACGCGGAGAAGATCATCGCCCGCTGCTCGGACGACATCGACGCCACCTTCGGCGCGCCCTCGCCGCCGCCGAACTGCTTCTCGACCTGATGTCCGAGCGCCGCACCGAGAATCGCCCCGAGCGGACCGCCGAAGAGACTGCCGATCCAGCCGCCGATGGCCATGCCCTTCCAGCCCATGGCCGTCACTTGCCCCCAAGCTTAAGCCACACCCGCAGGAACTCCGAATCGCTCCAGGCCTGCGCCGTGCAGCCCTTTTGCGCGTGGGGCGCGTCGCCGTCGGCATTCTCGCTCAAATGCGCCAGACAGCCGCAATTGAAATTCTCCACCGCCGTCGCCAGCAGCTGCAGCGCCGTCTCGCGCGACCCCAAGCCCGCCATCACCAGCGCCTCCGCGAACTGCGGGAACGGCCAGGCCCAGACGGTTCCGTTGTGATAGGCCGGCTTGCGGCTGGAATCCTCGTCGCCCGCATAAACGCCGCGGTAAAGCGGATGGCCGGCGTTGAGCGAGCGGATGCCGCCGGGTATCAGCAGCTCCTCGGTCGCCTTCAGGATCGACACCTCGTCCAGCACTCCGAGCGTAATCAGGAAAAGCTGATTGGGACGAATCGTATCCTCCGGCACCGCCCGCGCCGCGCTTTCGCCGTGCGGCGCCGACAGGCAGTCGCGGTAGCCGTGCTCCCAGGCGAAATGCCGGCGGACGCTGGCGAGCGCCCGGTCGGCGAGTTCCTGCCGGCCCAGATACTTGAGCGCCGAAATCCACAACGCCTGAATCTCGACCGGATAGCCGATTCGGGGCGTGCAGGCCGGATAATTGGTGTCCATCCAGGTGAAGTGCGACGGACTCCACACCAGCGCCGACTCCGGATCCATGCGAATGCCGTTGGGCGTGCCGGACAGATAATGGTCGACAATCGATTCGCAGGTGCGGCGCAATTGACTTACATCGCAACCGCGCGCTTCGATCTCCTGCACGCAACGCACGAACCACAGCTGCGCGTCGGTCGTATCGCGATTGCCGGCCGTCTGGCCGTAGATGATGTTCGGCAGGGTGCCGTTCTCCTCGAAGGCCGCAAAGGCCCTGAGGATCTTCATCGCCTCGGCGAGCTTGCCCGCGGCAATCATGCCCCGGAGGAAGATGAAGGTGTCGCGCCCCCAGTCGAGGAACCACGGATAGCCGGCGATGACCGTCTTCAGCTCGTCGCGCCGGACGATGAAAAGCTCCAGCGACTCCTTGAGCACCTCGCCGAACGGACGGGCGACCACCACGGGGAACTTGTCCATCCGCCACTGGTAGCTCCGGCCGGGCGCCTCGCCTCGGCGCAGATACTCGCCGACGATGTCCAGCGTATCGCCAATCTTGAGGTCGGCCGAAATCCAGCCGGGCGAATAGAGGTCGCCGGCCGGCTCCTGTCCGCGCGCCGCTTCCTCGGGATGACCGACATTGTAGCTCCACTGCGGCTCGTGGTGATAGCAGCCGCCCGGAACCGTGAGCCGGAATTCGCCTTCATAAGGCCGGAAACTGACGCCCGTTCCGCCCGGCAGCGGTTCGGACGAGCCCGGGAAACGCTGCTCGAGCCCGGCGAACGCCTTGGTGGCGGAATGGAAGCTGCGCCATTCGAGATCGGGGCGGAACACCAGCCGCACCGACCCCTCGGCATTGGACTCTCCCTGCGGACAACGGGTGACCCGAAGCCGCGCCGCATTCTCGCCCTCGGCAAGCGTCAGTTCAAAGGCAAACGACGCCGACAGCCCCATGCCGCACGGCACATGCAGATCCCACCGCGCCCCGCGCCCGGCCGGGTCGCAAGTCACCTTCGTCACCACCCGGCGGTCAATCTCCCGCATATAGCCCTCGCGCTGCAGCCAGCACCGCGTCCGCGCCCAGAGGTTGAGACGGTCCGACGGCACCGAGGGATTCGGATTCGCCGCCAGCATCGCATCATACTGGCTCGCGATCATCCCCCAGCCGACACGCAGCTGACTGGCCGCGCCCGCCCCGTTCGAAAGCACCAGCCGGCAGTCCGGCTGCCGGCGCACTTCCTCGCCCGACATCGCCAGCTTCGCTCGCGCCCGCCGTGACGACGGCGGCACCATCAGCGGCGCCCCGAACCGCAACGGCCGCTCCGGCGCAAAGATCACGAGCCGCGCCTCCAGCCGTCGGCAGGCGGTGCCGTCGCCGACATAAGGCGGCATCGTCACCGTAACCGCCGACTCCGACATCTCGTCCGCCGACTTTTCGCACGCCAGCGTCCGCCCCGTTTCGGGCTCGACGATCTGCAGTCGAAACGGATGGGCGGCCGCGAACCGAAGCCGCCGGCCGGCCGGCACCGCCACCACCCGGCGAAGGTCCCGGGGATACTGCCAGGTGAATTCAAACTGCGCCCGGTCGCGCGGTGCCGGCTCGCCCCGGACCACCGTCGGCCGCGGCTGCGCCTCCAGCGCCAGCACCTCGCCCGGCGCCAGTTCGACCGGCTGCCGCAGGTCAAATTCCCGGCCGGCAACCAGGTCACGCGCCGCCGGAAAGCCGAAGGCCGACCGATCCCAGTCAATGACGGCGGGAGCGCCGCAGTCGAGATTCGCCAGCACCAGCAAGCCGCCGTCGCGGACGACCGCCAGCGTGTTGCCGCCGCCCCGCGTAATGAGCCGCAGATGGTTCTCGCCCGCAAAATACGGGTTTGTTTCAAGCAGTCGGTTAAGCCGGCCGATGAGAGCGACCATGTTCTCCGCTGCGCCCCAACCGAGCGCGTTCTTGCCATGAACATCGATCTTCTCGCAGCAATACCATTCCACGCCGTTGGCAATGCCCCACGCGCCCTGCCAGGACAGGAGCGCCGCCAGCTGCACCCGGAGCCGGGCGTAGACTTCACCGCCCTTGGCCAGCCGGTCGTTGTCGTGCGTTTCGGCAAAGTGCACCAGCGCGCCGTAGCGCTCGGCTCTGGCAATCGCCGCCGGCAGATACCATTCGAACTGCCGGCGGTCGTAGGTCTGGAAGATCTCCGAATATGCCCAGTCGAGATTGGACTCGCCCAGCAGCCGGTCGGTGACCGCCAGCTCGCCTCCGAGCCCCTCCAGCATGAAGATCGTATCCGGGAACTCCTCCCGCACCCGGGCGACGATGTACTCCCAGGTCTCGGCCGGAATCATGTAGCCCGCGTCGCAGCGGAAACCGTCGGCGCCGTTCCGGCACCAGAAGAGGAACACTTCCGCCATGTAGGCGCGAAGCTCGGCATTGGCATAATCGAGCTCCACCAGATCCGCCCACTTCACGCCCCAGGCGCCGGGCGAGTGAAACCGGCCGTCGACCTCGTGGCGAAACCATTCGGGATGATGCGTCTGCAGCGTCGACGCCCAGCCGGTGTGATTGGCCGGCAGGTCGATCAGAAACCGCCCGCGCCGCGCATGCACCGCGTCGATCAGCTCCCGGAACTGGTCAAGCGGCGTCGCGAACTCGTCGAACTCCGCCATCGCCGGATCGACCGACAGGAAGTCCGTCGCCGCAAACGGGCAGCCGTATTCGCCCATCACCGCATACGTCGTCGGCACGGGGAACGGCGGCAGCGTCTGGATGATGCCGAAGCCCATCTCGTCCATAATGACGGGCAGCCGCCGGACAACCTCGCGAAAACTGCCGAACTGCCGCGGAAACACGCAGTAGATCGAATTGCCGCGACGCGTGTCGGCCGGCTCGACCTTGATGTGGGTGTTGCGCCCTTCCGGCCATTCGGGCACCGACGAGCCTTCGGGAAAGAAACAGGCCTTACCGGAGAAGATCCCGACCTCGTTGAGCGCGATTTCGGCCGCATAGACGCCCGGCGACACCTCCGCCAGCGGGATGTCGGTCCAGGCGCGCGCCAAAGGAGCGGTGCCGCTTTCAGTTTCGGCGATGATCTCCCGCCGCCGCACGCCGGCGTTGCCCAGATTGGTGCGGAACGCCGCCCGCCCCGGCCGGGGGCGATCCAAGGTCAGCGTCACCTTCAGCGTGTCGCCACGCCATTTGAGCAGGAAGTCCTCGGTAGCTGGTGTCTGTTGCATGTCAAATCACAGCAATGAAGCGGCCAGCTTGACCAACTCGACGCACGGACGCTTGCGGTAGTATTCCGGAGTGCGGGCCTCCGGCGCCCCTCCGACGGTGGCCCCCGTTTCCGCCAGCAGGTCCCGGCAGACAATCGAACCCGTCTCGGCCTTGAATTTCGCGCAGAAGTCCTGGATCGCCGGATACGCCGCGAGCTTGTCGGGGCCGAGGCGCATGCCAATCACCATGGCCGCCGCCGAAACGGCGCCGCAGACTTCACGCATGCGCCCGACGCCGCCGCCCAGACCGCAGGCCAGCTTCTTCGCCAGCTCTTCATCCAGATTGAATTCATCTGCAAACGCGGCAAACACCGCCTGCGCACAATTGCAACCGCCCGTAAAGAGCGCTTCCGCCCGATTGACCCGATCTTGATTCATGCCCAAATTATACCAAATTGTTGGCTTTGGCGTCCCCACGCAATTCACCGCGCAATTCACCGCCGCTGGTCACCAGCACCCTGATCACCAGGACCAGAAAAGCAACCGCGGAAAGCAGCGGCAGCAGCGAATTTTCCCCGACGAAGACCTGCAGCGGACATGCGAGCGCCACAAACGTCAGCGCTGCCGCCCGGCCCGGCAGCGCCAGGATCGCCGGCAGCACGAAAAGCAGCGTGTAGATCATCATCGTCGGCGGCAGCATCAGCATGCCCGCCGCCGCCAGGAACGCCCGCTCGGCCGGAACCGCCTTCCGCCACGCGGACATCGCCAGCGCTCCGGCTCCCATCACGGCCGAAAGCGCATGCACGAGCGAATGGGCGGACGCATACCATTCCGGATAGCGGCCGAGCATCCTTCCCAGCGCGTAAAAGACGCCGTAAAGGCCAATCACGTTGCGGAACTCGTATTTTTCCGTGTTAGCCGCCGCGCACGCCAGCCATTCCGCAAAACCCGCCACCCCGCCATAGGCCGCGAACGGAACCGTCAGCAGCAACCCGCCCGCCGCCGCCGCGAGCGCCGCATACCGCCACTGCTTCCGCCACGCGGCGAAATACAACACGCCCAGGGCCGCCGGCGAAATCTTGACGGCGAAGGCGAAGGCGAGCGCCAGCGCCGCGGCAATCCGCCCGGACCTCGACTCCGAATCGCAGAAGGCGAGAAAGACAACTCCCGCCGCCGCCGCGTAGAGGATGACATTGCCGACCTGGACGGCGAAAAGAAACGGTAGCGTCGCGGCCAGCGCCACCACCGCCCAGCCCGTCGCAATTCCCGCCCGCCGCCGCAGATAGAAAGCGGCGGCCGCCAGATAGGCGAAAGCGCCGATCGCCGTCGCCGCGAGTCCGCCGCCAAAAGTGGCGGGGAAAACTCGCACCAGGAGCATCGGCAGCGGCGGATTGCAGATGTCAGCCCGCTCGATCGGCCCCGAACCGGGGAAGGCCTCGGGGAGATCCGTCTTCACATACGCGTCCGGGAAATCCGCCGCCAGGCGCACGAAATTCCAGTCGAGCATCGGCCAGGCACCGCCATGGACGAGACAGCGACGCTGCGCCGGACCGAAGTCCGTCCCGAAGGCCAGCACCAGCCAGGTCGCCGTCAGCGCGACGGCGACCGAGGCGAGGACGACGATCCGACGAGACGCGGTCATTGGTAGAACCAAAGCGCCCCGACGGCAAGGGCGCCCTTCACGGACAGGCGGCACGGCGAGCGGACCACATGCGCGCCGGGAATTGCGAAGCGCACGTCATCGAAGGCGTTGGTGCCGCGAGGACAGTCCGCCACGCCACAGGCAACGCCGTCCACCTCCAGGCGAAGCCGTGCGTCCGTCAGCCGCGGGGGCTCCTTTTCCTTGACGCGGAAGCCTTCCATTCGCTCCTCGGTTCCCGTCCGGAACACGCGCAGAACACCCGTGACATCGCGCCCCGGCGTGAGCCGCACGTCCATCGCAACGCCCTCCTTCGCAAAAACGCCGCCTTCCGCACGCACGACGCCGTCCGGTCCCGGCGCGAGGCGGAAGAACGGATGCACATGCGCCCGGCGGCGTCCCAGTACCTCGAACCGGGCGCGGGCCTCGTCCGGCGCATAGGCAATGTCGACGCGGTCGACCAGGCGGAGTCCGTCGACGCGCGGCATCTCCGCCCCGGCATCGAACGCCGTCCAGGACGCCTCGATGAGGCCCTGCTTCAATTCGTTCGTCAAGATCGTCCTTCCGAGGGCCGGCAGATCCGCGCGTTCCAGCGCCCCGCCGAGGCCGCCGTCCTCGTACCAGTAGTCGAAGCGGGTCGTCGGTTCGCGCTTGAGGATTTCAAAGGACGCCGTCCCGAGCGGCGTGATGAATTCAGGGGAGTAGACGCCGCCGATGCAGGCCAGGCGCCGCGGCGACAGCGCGTAGGCGGCCGAACATTCGCACGTCGTGCCGACGCTGGCGCCCTTCGGCAGCCGCTCTTCGCAGCGCACCATGAACACCCGTCTAAGGTCCGTCGCCGCCGCGCCCACGTGGAAGAACGCCAGCGTGACGACCGCGGAGATGGCGATGAAGGCGAGCAACAGCGCGGACGGCAGGACGGCGAGCGCGCGGACGCGCACGCGGCCAGCGAGATACGCGCCGCCCGCCGCGGCGAAAAGCAGCATCGTCGGCGTCGTCCACGCGAGATAGCGGTCGTAGTTCGTCCCCAGCCAGCCGCTCGTCACGACCGTGGCGAAACCGCCGGCGACCGCCAGAATCCACACCAACTCGGCGCGGGCGCCCGGCGACCGCCAGCGATGGACGGCAACGCCCGTCCACATGAGCGCGGCCGTAAGCAGCGGCGGGAAGTACCAACCCCAGGAGCCCGACTTCTCCTTGTACCCGAGCCCGAGGAAGTAGATGCGCGCGGCATCCCACGTGTCAGCGCACGAGCGCTGGATCGCCTCGACAAACGGCAGGGTCCGGAAATAGCCCTTCTGCGCGACGGACGAAAACTGGCAGGCCCCCGTCAACGCGAAGTTGAGCGCGAAGACGCCGCCCATCGACAGCGCCGCCGGGACGAATCCGCGCCGCATCACGATGACATAGGCAACGTCGAGGATCATCCCCTCGGGACGGATCCACGGGCCGACGATCAGGCACGCGAAGATGCCGCGGCGGCTGTCCGCCGCCAGCGCCGCCGCAAAGAGCGCGCTAAACGCCATAAAGAGGCCCATGTCGCTGTGGTCGAAGGCGACGTAAGCGGTCGGGCCGAAGAACGCCAGGAGCAGCGAGGCCAGCCACCGCCCGCCGTCCGTCGCGAACTTCCGCCGGATGACGCACGACCATCCGAAGAGAAAGACGAGGTAGAAGACCGCATTGAGCGCCGCGCCGGCCAGCAGCAACCGGTCGCCCGTCGCGCCCAGCGCGTACGGGACGGCCAGGACGAACGGATAGAGGACGCTGGTGGTGCCGGTCGAGACGGCCGTGCCCTCCGAGAAGGAAAACGGGTGGCCCTCGACGATCCGTCGCGCCGCCTGGCAGTAAAAGAACGTGTCCGGCTGCGTCAGCGCAAAGCCGGCGTCCTCACGCGCATCGCATCCCGCCCAAATGTAGCCCGCGGCCTGCAGAAGCCCGACCGCGAGCATCGCCAGCAGCGTCTTGGGCGGCTTCAATTCTGAAAACCGTAGTATTCGCAGATCCGCTGGCGTTCGCCCGATTCGCGCAGCCGCTTGAATCCGGCGTCGAAGTCACGGATCACGGCGGCGGAGAAGTTCGTATCGGCGTTGTTCGCGAACAGGGCCATCTTCAGCTGGCCGACTGACGGCGAACGCCGGTAGTTCTCGTAGTCGAACGAATACGTGTTGGCCGAGGCGAAAGACCAGTCGCTGGAAGCGTCCTCCAGCAGGCCGTCCACTTCGTCCTTGCCGGGGACATGCGTCTCCCAGGCCGACAGCACGAGGTCATGCTCCTTCACCAGCTTCTGCACGGTACGCGACGAGGCCAGCTTCTTGGAGGCCACCAGGCGCAGGCCCTTGAGCGACTCGGGCCCGCGATACTTCCAGGGCTTGGCCCGCGGCGTCAGCACGTGCAGGTTGATCCAGGCGGGAGAACTCTCCGCCTTCGGGAACTCCGTCAACAGGACGGAATCCGCGAGCAGACAGGCGACCGCCCGCGGATCCGACCGCCAGCGTTCGAAGTTCGCCCCCTCGAAATCGTCGCACTCGACGAACTCGGCCCGCGGGAAAATCGCCCGCAGCTGGTCCAGCACGAAGCCGTTGTGATTGGAGAGCGGATCGATCTTGCAGAACGGCGGGCTCCAGACGTAGTAGACGCGCGGCGCCAGTTCGCTGCGCAGCTCCGTTGCGGTCGGATTCCGGAAGAGCTCTTCCGGCGCGGAATTGGCGGGACCGTCCTGCCGCAGGAGCTTGACGAGCACCATCAGCCCGAAGACGAGCACCAGCGCGAGGTTGAGTTTCTTGATCATTGGGCCTTCTCCTTCTTCTCCTGGTCGATCCGCGCCTTCTCGCGGAGCGCCCAGACGTGAAACGTGCTGTCCACGACACCGAGGGACAGGATCTCGTCCAGCATGCGCACGGAGCCGTCGGGATCCCGCATGCATTCGCGCCGGTAACGCGAATACAGCTCGTGGGCACGGCGGTCGAACTCCTTGCGCGCCTGACGGGCGCGCGCGCGCCATTCCTTCAGCCGGGCCTCCTCCATGCCGCACGCCGCAGCCAGGTCCGCGAGCGGCTCCAGCATGAGGGCCTTCGCGCGGCCGGACTCCGCCTTGCCGTCCTCGACGTAGGCCAGCGCGAGCATGACGATGTCCTTGAGCTGCTCCCGGCTGCGCATGAAACCGGCATCCAGCATTTTCTCGTCGGCAACGCCGGCGTCGCGGACGGAGAGCGCCTGCTCCCAGGCGCGGCAGAGCTCGGCGATCTGGTCGGCGCGCAGGCTCACGGGCTTGGCGTCGAGCGCCGCCAGGACGGCGTCGCGCGCCTTCACGCACCGGTCGACCGTCTCAATGCGGAACTTGATGTTCTCGTACTCGCGCTGCAGGACCTCGCCGGTCATGAAGAGGTTGTCCTTCAGGTCGTCAAGGCTCTGCTGGATCTCCCGCCGGACGGTCTCCATCCGCTGGGACTGGCCGGGCTTGATGACCTCAGAGAGCCGGCCCGTGACCGTCCGGGTGAGGAAGGTCGCGACCTCGTCCGCATCGGCCATGAACTCGTCCGCGTCGGCGCTCATGAACATCTCGCGGTCGATCTTCGCGAAAACGGTGCTGAAGTCGTCCCAGCGGCCGGTCCGAATCGTCTCCTGAATCGCACGGACGTCCTTGAGGAACTTGACCTTGCGGGCGATGGCGGCGTCATGATTGACTTTCGCGAGCTGTTCGCCGCGCTGGATGAGGTCGAGCGTGACCGCATTGGGCTCGGCCGTCAGGATGGCCGGCAACGAGCGAATGAACGCCAGGTCGTAGACGATGTCGTCCTCGTGCGCGGGCGCCGCGCCGCCGACCGACAGCGCGACCTCGACGGCCCCGTGGGGCTCGGCGTTAAGCCGCTCGACGCGGGCGGTCTGGGCCCGCAGCAGCGCGACCAGCGCGAAAATGCCGACCAGGACCAGGCCGGTGACGAGAAGCTCCAGGCGCAACCGACGGCTGGGCCACGCAAACGGCGAAGAGGCCTTCAGGGCCGTCGCCGCCTGGGCGGAGCTCATCAGCATGCCCTCGAACGAACCGACCGAGAAGAGCGTCAGCGGCGGCACGGACAGCCGGCCGGCCGAATCGCCCGAGGTGGCGACGTCAATCCCGTCGGCCGTCGGATAGAAGTCAAAGAGCACGCTTTCCGCCATCATCGCGTTGACGCTCGGATGCCGCAGCTCGCGGTCGATGCCGACGGTGTTGCGCCCGTCCTGCACCACGTCGACCGAGACGGGCGAGCCGGCGTAGCGCCAGACCAGCACGGAGCCGGACGCCTCCTGCGACCGCTCCAGCCGGAAGACCGTCTGGTCGATGCGGCACGGAATCCCCGCCGTCAGGTGCGCGTCGGGCGCCTCGTTCGAGCCGGAGACGACGGGATGCTCCGCCTCGGCCGCCACCAGCGTCCAGCCGTCCTCGTCGCGCACGAGCGCGGCAACGACCGTCTGCCCGGCCGCGACGACGTCAACGAACCCGACCGTGCCGTCGGCCGACCGGATGACCTGCACCGAGGTCCCGGCCTGGGCAAGGTCGTGCTCGGCGAGCAGTTTCCCGTCGAGGTCATAGACATGAAGGGTTTCGAACTGGTCCGTCACTGGACACCTCCTTGCTGTGCGGCTTCTTCATTCAAGATCTCGTTATAGACGTCAAGCGCACGCCGGGCATACGGCGCCTCGCCGACGAGCGTCGCATGCCGGCGGATGAAGTCCGCCTGGCGCTTGGCGCCCTCGAAGTCCTTCATCGCCCGGAACTTGTCCAGCAGCACGACCCATTCGCGCAACGTCGCCTGCCGCCGTTCCAGGAGCACGCGATAGCGGTCGAACTCGGCGCCCGACAGGAGCGTCGCCTCCTGCCGGATTGACGAGAGCAGGCGCACCGCATCGCGGAAATGCTCGATCGCCGGCAGCAACGCAGCCGCCGGCTCCGTCTCGGCGCGCTCCGAAAAGAGCCGCCACATCGCCAGCTCCCGGTCGACTTCGCCGAGGACTTCGCGATTGCGCTCGGGTGTCAGCAGCGCGGAATCGACAACCGGCCGTTCGATGTCCTCAAACGCCGTCGCCAGCACGATCGACTCCTCGGGACGGGTGACGAACTTCTCGATTTCCGCCCACGTGGCGTCATCCCCGACATTCGCCAGACCGTAGATCAGGAAACTGCGCTCGCCGTAGAGGAAGTAAAGCCCCGTCCCCCTGCGGCCCAGGGAGTCGAAGAATACGAAACGGACGCCCAGGACTCCCGGCCGCACCGTCACCACCGCCGTGCCGGAAAGCTCCAGCGACAGGGCATTGGCATTCGAATCGGGCAGTCTGCCGGACGTATTCATCGCCTGCGCGAGCCGCCGCAGCAGCAGCGCCCGGTTCAGGTCGAGCGCCTGATAGCGCAGGGACTCGTCCTGCTGCACGATCACGCGGATGGACGCGCCCGCCGCCGGCGACTCGCGGAAGAGCCAGACGCCGTGCTCATCCTTTGCATAAGATTTCCAGCCGGGCGGCTCGATGACCGTCAGCGCCGGGTGCTCGACCGCGGTAGCCACGGGTTTGGCGAATTCCGCGCGTACGCGCAGATACGCGAGATGAGAGAAGTAGAGCGAGGTCAGGCCTGCGAAAAGCAGAACGAGCACCGCGCTCCAGACGAGGACGCGCGACGACAGGAGCGTCGGAACGATCTGGGGTTTTTTAGGTGAATTCATGACAACCTCACCGATTGGCGTATTGAATGATCATAGGGGCGAACAGCACGATGAAAACCCCCGGGAGAATCAGCAGCAGCAGCGGAAACGTCATCGCGACGACGGCCTTCTGGGCCTTGGTCTGCGCCTTGATCCGCTGGGCGTGGCGAATGAGCTGCGACGCGCTCTTCAGGTTCTCGGAAACGGACGTGCCCATTTCCAGCGCCTGCGACAGCGTCGAGAACACCGCGTTCGCATCGGCCGTTCCGATGCGCTCGCCGATGTTCGAGAGCGCCTTCGGCAGCGACATGCCGATCGCCACCTCGTTCGAGGCGCGGATGAGTTCCTCGCGGACGGGACCGGCGTCGATGACGCCGATCGAGGAGGCGATCGCCCCCTGCAGGTCGCCGCCCGCCTGGCAGACGAGCCGCATGACGTCGAGCGCCATCGGCAGGTCCCGCGTGAAGCGCGTCGTGCGCTGGGCGGCGGCGGCCTTGAGTCCCGTCTCCGGCCAGGCGTAGAGCAGCCCGCCGAAGAAAAGGGCCAGCAGGAAGACAAACGCCCCCGGCAGCCGCAGGACCGTCCCCAGCGTGACGAAGAAGACGGCGGCCAGGACCGGCAGCACGTAGCGCGCGACGAAGATCTCCGCCGACGTCGCCCCGTCCAGGAACCGGCAGCCCGCCTGCACGCGCAACTTGTCGAGGTCGTCGAGCTTGCGCGACAGCGGGGCGTCGAGCACCCGCCGCCGCGCGACGAACGCCGCCGGCAGCGCCAGCAGCGCCCGGATGCCCGAGGACGCCGACCGGGACTCCTCCGCAGGCACGAAGAGCGACCGCACCAGCAGGTAGGACAGCGCGCCCGCCGAAAGGGCCGCCGCCGAAATCGGAATGATCAGTTCGTTGTTCATCGTCAGACCTCGATGTCGACAATCTTGCGGATCCAGGCGTAGGCGATGCCGAGCATCACGCACAGTCCCGCGATCACCGTCCAGCCCGTCGCGGTCGTCACCAGCGGCAGCATCATCTCCGTGTTGACGACCAGGAGGATGAGGATGAGCGCGAACGGCAGGCAGCTCATCACGATCGCCTGCATGCGCCCTTCCGTCGTCATGGCCGTCAGCTCAAGCTCAAACGCGAGGTTGTCGCGCAGCAGCGCCGACAGCATCCGGTAGCTGTCGGCGAGGTTGCCGCCGTGCTCGACGCCGATCTGCGAGGCCGTGGCGATCAGCTTCGCGTCGCGGATTCCCAGCCGCCGGGAGAAGTTCTCGAACGCCTGGGCGATCGAGTAGCCGAGCCGCGAGTCGTAGAGGACGCGCGCGATCTCGACCTGCACCTCCGGCGAGAGGTGGTCGAGGTTGCGCAACAGCGCCTGCGGCAGCGTCAGCCCCGCCGTCAGCGAGTTCGCGATCATGTCGAGCGCGTCCGGCAGCTGCTCGCGCACCTTCTGCGCGCGGCGCCGGACGTTCAGCCGCGAGAGGAAATCGCCCCGCACCTTGCCGGCGACCTGTCCGAGGATGTCGTCGCCGGCCGTAGCGGCCTTCAGCTCCTCGTTCAGCGACAGGAGATGTCGGACGAGGCAGCCGACCAGCGCCGCCAGGACGACCAGCGCCAGCGTGATCACGACCTGCTGCATCATTCCGGAACCCCCTTGAAGACGGATTCGTCGAGCTCGACGCCACGCAGGCGGAAGTCCTCGTAAAAGGTCGGCCTCGCGACCGCGACATGACGACCGAGCACCTTGCGCGTGTTCGGGTCGACGCCCTCGCGCTTGAACTCGAAGATCGTGCGGAGCTTCGCGTTGCCGTTCTCGTCCAGCCCGGCGACCTCGGCGATCTCGATCGTCTTGCGCGAACCGTCCGAAAGCCGCGCGGTCTGCACGATGACCGACACGGCGCTCGCGATCTGGGCGCGGATGGCGCTCAGCGGCAGGTCCATGCCCGACATCAGCGACAGCGTCTCCAGTCGCGCGACCGTGTCGCTCGGCGTGTTCGCGTGAACCGTCGTGAGCGAACCGTCGTGACCGGTGTTCATCGCCTGCAGCATGTCCAGCGCCTCGCCGCCGCGGCATTCGCCGACGACGATGCGGTCGGGACGCATGCGGAGGCAGTTCTTCACCAGCCGGCGGATCGACACCTCGCCCTTGCCCTCGGTGTTCGCGGGACGCGCCTCCATGCGGACGACGTGGGCCTGCTGGAGCTTCAGTTCCAGCGAGTCCTCGACCGTGATGATGCGCTCGGTCGGGCCGATGCAGAGCGAAATCGCATTGAGGAGCGACGTCTTGCCCGAGCCCGTGCCGCCGGAGACGACGATGTTCTTCCGCAGCTGCACGCACGCGCCGATGAACTTCGCCATCTCGGGCGTCATCGACCCGAAGGACACGAGCTTCTCAAGCGTAAAGAGCGACTTGCCGAACTTGCGGATCGTCAGGCACGCCCCGTCCGGCGTGATCGGCGGAATGACCGCGTTCACGCGCGAGCCGTCGACGAGACGCGCGTCCACGAGCGGACTCGACTCGTCGATGCGGCGGCCGACCTTGTTGACGATGCGCTCGATCACGCGGATGAGGTGCTGCGGATCGCGGAAATGACGGTCGGAGAGGCGGACCTTGCCCTTCTCCTCGATGTAGACGTGACGATAGTCGATCACCATGATCTCGGTAATCGCGTCCTCGGCGATCAGCGGTTCAAGCGGCCCGAGACGGAGCATGTCCTCGACCGTCTCGCGCTTGAGCGTTTCCAAGTCCGCTTCGTCGAAGCCCGAGAGCTCCGGCGGCCGGCGGGCGATGATCTCGTCCAGCGACGCCGTGACGCGCGACTCGAGCTCGGCGTCCTCCGCCTCGGTCGAGCGCTCCATGTCGCGCGAGAGGCGCGAGATCGCATGGGCGTAGAGGATGTCCGCCGCCGTCTCGCGGCGCGTGCGGCGGTCGGTAGACGCCTCGCACTCGACTTCGAACGTGAAGTCGCCGACGCGGATCGTCGCGCGGCCGGCGACGGGCTCGCGGGCCGTCAGGCGGCCGTTGACCTCAAGCCGACCGTCGCCCGCGGCATCCGCAACCCACCAGACCGAGCCGAACGGCTGGAACTGCACCTGCTGCGGCGCCAGCGCGAACTCCCGGGCGATGACGACGTCGCACGACGGCGCCGAACCGAGCGCGAACGTCTGCCCGGCCTTCCCCTCCTGCGGGGTCAGCGTCGCGATGCGCGCGCCGTTTCGCGTAAAGATGAGCGGTTTCATGTCAGGGCATCTCCACGCTGATCTCGCGATCCTTCAGTTCCTTGACGCGCGCCTTGGCGCCCTCCGTGTCCTCGACCGCCCAATCCACGTTGACGACCAGCACCATCTCCTTGTGCTCGCGCGCACGGTCGGTGTTGCCGAAGAGCCATTGGAGCCCCCAGATGTGCGACAGCAGCGGCCAGCCGTCCTTCGCCTCGCTCTCCTCGACCGAGTCGAAGCCCGAAATGAGGATCGACTCGCCGGGGCGCATCACGTACTTCGACTTCGTCTGGTAGCGGTTGATGGAGTAGTCGCCCGACTGCTGCTGCGCGGCCGTCCGGTCGCTCAGCTTCGAGTAGTCGAGGTTGAAGGTGAGGTTCAGCGTGTCCGAATCGACGATCAGCGGCGTGGCCGTGATCTGGTAGCCGTAGTCGAACTGGCGCAGCTCGCCCGACGAGCCGACGCCCGCCGTCGTGCGGATGTAGGTCGTGCCGCCGTTCTGGAAGCGGACCTCCTCGCCGGACTGGGTCGAAAGCTGCGTCCCGTAGGTCTTGCGGGCGACGCCGTTGCGCTTGGCGAGGTTGATTGTCGCCTTCATCGAGGCGTTGACGCTGACGCCGGCGTTCTGTCCGTTGCCGCCCGACGACTCGCCGCCGCCGGTGCCGCCGCCCGTGTCGCTGCCGGAGCTGCCGCCGCCCTCGCCCGAACTCCAGTTCGCGCCGTAGTTGGCCTTTCCGTCGAAGTCGATCGTGTCGCCCAGCTTGATGCCGAGGTTGCGCGCGCGCGTGTCGTCCCATTCCAGGAACTCGATGTTGATCAGGATCTTCTGCCGAAAGACCTTCAGCCCCTCGATGCTGACCGAGAACTCCTTGAAGTCCGCCAGGAACTGCTCGACGCGCTTGCCGATCGCGACGGCCGACTGCGCGTCATAGACGCGGCCCTTGAGGTAGACTTCGCGCCCCGTCACCGCCGCCGTCACGTTCGAGACCGCGGACGCCGCGAGGAAGTCCTGCACCGCGGCCTGGACGGCCTCGGGCGAACAGGCGACCTGCGAGACGATGCGCGACGGGTCGAGCTCCTGCGCGCGCCGGACATGTTCGAAGGTGAGCGGACTCGCCGTCGTGCCCGACAGCACCACCTTGCCGCCGATGATCTCGCACTTGACCTCGGGATCATCCTCGAAGATCTTCGTCAGGACCTCCCAGTAACCCGGGACGACCCGCACCTGGAAGGAGGCGAACACGCCGCGCTCGTCCGTCAGCTGGACCTCGCTCGTGCCGAGCGAAAGGCCCGAAACCGCCACCTCGGCGCCGCGGACCGCCGCACCGGCGACGTTCGGCGTCACCGCCTGTACGCCCGTGGCGTTGTAGGCCTTGACGGAAGTCATCGAACCTTCGACAAGCGTCACCGGCTCCAGGTGGCGGATCGCCGCGGAAGCCGAAACGGCAAGGGCGAAAACCGCGGAAGCAACTGTCAGTTTCATCACGTTCATCTCACACCTCACTTCTCAAACTGATGGATGGCCTCGCCGAACGACGCGCCCGGCGCCACGGAGAGACGCGTGCGGTCGACCTCGGTCTTCGTGTCGTGGACATTGCGCAGCAGGTAGGTGAGCTGCCCGATCGAACGCGCCTGAATCATCATCAGCGACGCCTTGAGCGGCAGGTTGAGCGTGATCGTGCCGTAGCCCTCCGGCGTCGACTGCAGGTCATAGAGGCGGTCGGTCGCGATGACCGGCACGTTCTGCAATATCACATAGGTGACGGACTGCGAACCGCTGTCCGGCGCAACCGGGCCGGCCACCAGCCCCATCTTGTTCGCCGGCGCGGTCAGCACGACGTCGATGCGGCTGCCGGGACGGATGAAGCCGCAGACCGACGAGACGCCGTCGACCGGCATCGTCACGGCGCGGTTGCCGTCGCCGATCAGGTCCGCGAACGGCACCTTCGGCTCGGTGTCGATGTCAATCCAGAAGAGAGGCGTCTCCGCGGCGACGATGCGCTTCACGCGCCGGCCGACGATCTTGGACTTGGCGTCCTCGAACGCCTTCGCGAAGCCCGCGTCGTTCTGGGACGGCAGCGAGATGTGGATGTTGGAGAGCGCGTCGAAGGGAATCTCCTTCACCGTCAGCATCTCCGGACCGATCTCGCCGCCCTCCTTGATCTCCTGCGTCACCGCGAGGATCGTCGCCTTGGGCGTCGGCGCGACCGCCGTCTTCGTGGCGATGTACTTGTTGACGGCGATGATCGCGAAGAGGCCCACCAGGACCGCCGCGACCGCCGCGAGTTTTGTCTGCGTGTTGCTTTTCATGCGTTAGCTCCTTTTGTTTGTTCCATTCAATGAAATGACGTTCTCGTCGTCCGAGAACCGACAGATGACAATGCAGTGCCCCGTCGCATACGGCACGAACTGGCAGAAGAGCGACAGGTTGTCCTTGACATAGCGCGCCAGCGGCTCGCCGGCGACCTCCTTCGCGCGCGCCCAGCCCGCCGCCGCCGCCCGTTCCGCGAACTTCTGCGGCTCGGCCTCGATTCCGTACGGCGCCACATACGTCAGGTAGTAGCCGTGGCCGCCGTTCCGGGGGATGAGCTGGCTCTGAATCGGATTGCCGTCGACCAGCTCGCCGATGACGGCCGGGAGCCGCCGACGGATCTCCGGCCCGCACTTAGCGGCGGCGTCCTGGAGCGGCAGGGCGGAGGACTTCGACGGCTGCGCGACGCCCACGAACGGGAAGCGCCACTCGGAGACGCGCGACGCACCGTCCCCGTCCGGCAGCACCCCGTAGGAGACGAACTCGCCCTGCGGCGTGTAGAAGCTCTCCTCCATCGCCAGGCCCGGCGCGCGCATCATCGTCGCCACCGTCGGCCGCAGGCGGTGCCACCCCCGGGCCTCGGCTTCGGCGCAAACCCGCTCAAGCGAGACCTCCACCGGCGCCAGCTCGTGGCGGACCTTGGTCGTGCAGGCCATGCCCCCCACATTGAACGCGAGGTCGGCCGGCACGAGCTCGCCGAGGTCATAGACGCGCGGCGCCGGCTCCAGCGGCATCGGCGGCTGCCCGACATCGACATGCGCGTCGACGAGCGAAAAGCGCACGACGACGTCCTGCGTGATCTCGCGCATCGCGAAAACGACGCCTACGGTCACGGCCAGAGCCGCCACCGTCGTCGCCAGTCGCTGGAGTTTTTCGCGCATCGTCATTAGAAGAGAAGTTTCTGAAGCCACTCGGGGATATACTTGTTGAAGACGCCCTTGATCTGCCGCGCATACGTGACCGGCGGCTGCACCGCCGAGTCCATGACCGGCATCACGCAATAGAAGCGTTCGCGCTCGTTCGGGTTCAGCGTGCTCTGGCCGGGCGTCGCGGAGTAGTTGACCTTCTGGCGCAACTGGGAAATGGTCGCCAGCCCCGTGTCGGTCTTGACTGGCGTCGGCGAGGCGAAGCCCAGCACGTTATAGAAGCGTCGTGGCAGCAAAGTCGGCATTGTCGCCGAAAACGACACTTTAAGTTGTCGGTCGCGGGGAACGATCGCCGTAAAGTACTGGTGCGTCTTGAGCGTGAAGATGTTGAGCGCCGCCTTGAGGATCTTCGAGATGAGCTTCAGCACCCAGTGCGTGCCTTCCGCGGTCGTGCCGTTGATGAAGTCCAGGATGTAGCCGATCGGCTTCTGGATGCCGGGCACGTAGTCGGCGAAGGCCTTGCAGTAGAAGTTCCCCGGCTGGAGCCCCGGAATCGTCGAGGCGAGATAAGTCTTGACCAGCTTCTTGCTCTTCATGCGCGGAAACGTCTGGGCGGGCGGACTGCCGTCGTAGCTCATCTTCGCCCAGTGCGTCTCCAGGTCGGCCATCGCCCGTGCGCCGATCTCGAGCTGTTGCTCGACCCGGAGGATGCGCGTAAAGTCGAACGCGAAGCACATGAGGATCACCGCCAGCGGCGCGAACATCGCGAACTCGAGGAAAACCGTCCCGCGCGGCGAACGGATTCGCCGCAACAGTCGCTCGAAAATCTTCTCGTCGCTCGTCTTCACATGTTTTCCCTTTAACCTAAAAACGGCAGTTGAAACTTGCCGGTTCTGTGTCTCTGTGCCTCTGTGTTTAAAAACAACATCTCCAAATACCGAATATAGGTTTAATGATAGACAATCGTACTGAGCACTTTGCCGAGCACCGACCCGACCGACGCACCCGGCAGGTCCTTGACCGCCTGCGCCACCGGCACGAGCTTCGCCGTCGCCCCCGTGCCGAAGCCGACGGGACGGTTGTTCGTCACCTTGAACGAGCCGTCCTTCTCCGGCTCCTGGTTATGCTTGATGACATCGCCCGTAAAGCACTTGGCCGCGGCGATCGCGAACATCGGCGAGTTGTGCATGCCCGACTTGGCCTCGTCGCCCGCCCACGTCTTCAGGTCCATCGTCTGGATCTCGTTCTTGTACTTGAGCGCCACCCAGATTGTCGCCGTCGGCAGCGGCCCGAGGCCCGACACGCCCTCGCGCTTGGAGACGAAGGGCTTGAAGTCCCAGCTCTTGCCCGTCCCGGCGATCTTGTAGAGGCCCTTCATCATCGAGGCGGCGAGCACGCCCTGTTCGCTCGCCTTCTCCGTTCGCTGGAATGGATCGCCCGGTTTCTGGTCCTGCTTGAGCGGCAGCCAGACGAAGTCGCTCACGGGATTCATCGAGCAGCCGAGCGTGTAGAGCCCGCACTTGAAGTCGACGACCTGGAACCAGTCGCCGACAATCCCCGAGGCGCCGTTCTGCGCGGCGAACTGCTGCGCCCCCAGGTGGCCGAACGCACACGAGCCGTAGACGTAGAAGTAGGACGCGCCCTTCAGGAGGATGTCGCCGCACCAGTGCGTCATCAGCCCCGAGAGCGCCCCCGGGACGGCGCAGAGGAGACCCTCGGCGGCCGCCTTGAGGAAAGGAATCGGGATCAGCTGCAGCGCGGTCTCGGTCTTGACCGTATAATTGAGGAGCTTCGTCCCCGTGTCGAAGACGACCCACGCCTCGTCGTTGATGTTCTGCACCGCGTTCATGCCGCGCGCCTGCCAGATGCAGTACTCGAGCGCCGCCGCGTCCGCCGCGTTCTGGAGACGCATCTTCTCCTTCGAGAGCTGCACCGTGTTCCAGGTCATCGTCAGCATCCCGCAGACGAGGAAGATCGCGAGCGCGATGAGAACGCCCACACTGCCGCGGTCGGACTTGAGCCGCGCCCCCAGAATTGTCAGGATTCGCCTCATTGCCAGCCGTTCTCCCGCGTCCATTTCCAGTAATCCTGGTCGATGCCGCCGCCCGAGTCGTTGCCCGGCTCGAACGGATTCGGATCGACGCCGTCGTCCGGCCGCTTCCCGTGGTCGTCAAGGACGTCGTCAATGTCCTTGCCCTTGGCCTCGGCCGCCGTCTGGGACCCGAGCAGGCAGCAGAGTTCGTCCTCGAGGTCCTTCGCCGTCTTGAAGTCCGACGCCAGCTGATTCGTCAGCCGGTTCCCCTCCACATCGCACTGGTGAATCTCGTCTTGATGTTCTTTCTTCCACTTTTCGGACTTCTTGTTATAGTCGTGCCACCGTTTGCAGCAGTCGTTCAACGCCTTCGCGCGCTCCTGCATGTTGTAGACATGGCTGTCGAGCTTGCCGTAAGCCGCCTCGCACTCGGCGCGCATCTTCTCCCACTTCTTCTTGAAGTACTCGACGACCTTCTTCGTGTCCGACAGGTCAAGCTTGTTGAGCTCCTCCGGGTCGATGAGGGCGGCCGGACCCTTGGTCGCCTCGCCCTGACCTTGCAGCGCGTCGTTCAGCTCCTTGCGGTAGATATGCAGAAGCGTTCTGAGTTTAGACATGTCGCTGGCGCGATCTTGATAGAAGAACGTTCCGCCCCAGCCGCCGGAGAATCCATCGTAGCGGCTGCGGAGCGTGCCGTTCTCCCAGACGAAGTACCGATCCTTGTTGCGTTGCTTTTGACCGTCGATCGGCTTGGTGAAGGTCTTTTCCTTCGTATTCGTGTCGTTCTGACCCGTAATCTTGCGCACGGTCTTGCAGTAGCCCAGGTCAGGGTCTCGAATCGTGCCGGACGTCGAGGAGCCCACCTTCCCCCACGGTTTCGACTTGTCGCCCTTCGAGTTCTTCTTGTTCTGGTCGATTTTCTCCCGGTAGTCATCGAACCAGAAGTAGATGAGCGGCTTGTAGAAGTGATCGTCATGAAAGATAAAGGCACCCGAGCGCTCATGGTTGACCTGCTGGAGCGTCTCCTCGCGCAGCCGGTAGTCGATCGCGAAGATCATCGTCTCGAGGTAGATTTTCGCCTTCTTGGCGATTTCCTCGAGCGCGTCCGCCAGCGAGCGGTCCTCGCTCCCGCCGGGATAGACCTTCGCGCCTTCCGACTTGAGGTAGTCGTTGTCGATCATCGGCTGCGGGAAGACGAGTGACGAGCCCTCGGCGACGACGCCCTTGCCGCTCCCGCCGAAGCCGGAGACGACGGGGAACATCCACATCATCGAATACGGCCACTTGACGGAGACGCGCATCATCGGGAAGAGCCGCTCGCGCGGCGGCCAGCCGGTGTAGCCCTTGACGACGTAGTTGTCGATCTTCGGCGGGGGATTGTTCGCCGAGCAGAACGCGCCGGGGTAGTCGAGCGGATCGTGCTTGTAGTCGATGCGCCAGACATCGGTGATCGCCGGGTCGATCGCATTGTAGGCGGGATAGGTGATCTTGTAGATCTCGTCCTTGTACGTGTTGTTGACGGCGCGTTGCGCGGCGCCGAAGATCTGCTTGAAGCGCCTGGCCCAGGCCTTGTTGCTGTCGAGCGCCCCGTCAATGGGCCCGATCAGCTCCTCGATCTTCGCCGCGATCGCCCCCGTCACCTTGTCGACGATCGGCTGGATGAGCTTCTCGATGAGGAAGCTCAGGATCTTGTTGACGAGCTTGTTCAGGAAGTCCGTCAGCCCGAACGGCAGGTCGATGGTGATCTTGATCTTCTCCTTCAAGAGGTCGTTGAGCTTCTTGAAGAGCTCCTTGATCGGCGAGACGAGCAGCGCCTTCAGCGCCTCGGCCGTGGCCTGTCCCGGCGTGAGGCCGAAGTAGCCCATGCCGCAGGTGGACATCAGGAAGACCGCCGTCGCGCGCCCGTGGTCGCGCAAGTCGCCGAGCGAGGCCAGCACCCCGCCCAGCTCCTTGAAGATGCTGTCGGGCCACGGGTTCTGCGTCGTCGGCATGAAGTGGGCGTTGTAGCCGGTGATCGTCTCGGCCTTCGTCTTCTCGTCGACCTTGATCTGCGTCAGCTCGTCCATGTGGACGGTCGCCTGGCGGCCGATCGTCCACGCCGTGTGGTTCGCCATCACCTGCGCGTCAAAGAAGCCGGCGACCTCGATCATGCCCGAGACGAGCATGACCAGAATCGGCGCGATGAGGGCGAACTCGGCGAAAACGGCGCCACGCGAACTCTTCACGCGCTGACGCGCACGGGCAAGGAGTTTCACGTCATGACGCCAGAAGAACATAAGTCAGTACGTCTGGATGAAGACGGCGTAGAGCGTCCCGAGCGCGATGGCGATGCCGTAGGGCACCATCGGCACCTTCTTGAGCCCCCGCACGTCGCGGCGCATGCCGACCATGATGCGGAAGGCGTTGGCCAGGGAAGAGAGGAGAATGCCGTTCCAGGCCATGATCCCGACGGCGAGGAGCCCCCCGCCGAGGCAGGTCGAGACGAGGACGCGCAAAACGAGCGGATAGCCGACGATCGCGCCGGTCGCGGCCATCAGCTTCATGTCGCCGCCGCCGACCACGCCCAGCAGACAAAACGGGAGGAACATCCCCCCGCCGATGACACACCCGAGAAAGGCGTCGTAGAAAAGCTCCCAGCCGCCGTCGATCGCCGCCGCCCCGAGCCCGAGGAGAATCGCCGGCAGCGTCAGCCAGTTGGGAATGCGATGGGCCTTGACCTCGCCATAGCACGCGATGGCGAAGAGCAAAGGAAGAACCAGATAGACAAACGGCATTTCCATCGCGGAAAAACGCTCAGAAGATCGGCAGCTTGATCAGGAGCTCGCGGAAATTGTAGTCCCACCCGATGCCGTTCATGAAACGGGAACCGGGCGCAAACGCCGCAATGGCCACGAGCGTCACGAACGAGGTCAGCATCGCATATTCCGCGAATACGCTGCCTCGTTCGGACGCCACCTTGCGCCAAAACGACTTTGGCGTCGGTGCCATTAATTCGATTTCTCGGTGTCGAGCGTAAACGTCACCTTGCTGACGCCGGTCGAGACCTTGCTCGCCTGAGCGCCGGTCGCGCCGAAGAGCTCCTTGAGGTCCTGACCGAAGTACATCGCCGCAGCCGCGACGACGATCGCCACGAGACCCGCGAGCAACGCATATTCGATAAACGTAGCGCCTTTGCGCATCTTATTCATTTTGAGTACTCCTTTTTTTGTTTTTCTGGTGCACCAGATTGACGAAATCGATCAGCTCTTCTTCGGCGTCACCTCGGCCGTCTTGTCGCCGAGCGCATCGAAGAACTCGAGCAGTTGCTTGCCGTAGCGCATGGCGCCGACGGCGACGACAATGCCAATGAGCGCGGCAAGCATCGCATATTCCAAGAATTGCGACCCCTTGCGCATCTTGCATAAAATAGCCATAGCCCCTCCTCTTTAGTCTGCACCTTGAGACGTAATGTAGGTTAAACACGCCTCTGCCTGAGACATATTATATCAAAAGGACCGGCCGGAAACAATCGCCCCGCCGCCAGCACAGAGAAGTCTCGCCCAGCAACTTGGCGCTGCCCGGATCGAGGAACATGCCGCAGTCGGGATGCAGCTGCATGAACGAGCTCGGCAGCATGTTGGTAATCGGCCCTTCCACCGCCCCCTGGGTCGCCTCCGCCTTGCGCTCGTCCGGGCAGGTGCAGACGATGGCCTTCGACCAGAGAATCTGCTTCATCGACATCGAGAACGCATGCGTCGGCACCTCGTCCTTCGTCGCAAACCAGCCTTCGCCGACCTGCTGCATCCGGCACTTGTCGTCCAGCGGCACCACCTTGTAGGCGCGGTTGGTGTCAATGTCGGCCGGCGGGTCGTTGAACGCGAGATGGCCGTTCTCGCCAATGCCGACGCAGGCGACGTCGATGGGCGCAACGCGAATCAGCTGCTCCAGCCGGTCAATCTCCGCCTCCGGGTCGGCCGCCTCGCCGTTGACCTCGTTGAACGCCTTGAGCGGCTGCGGCGTGTTCGCGACGAAACGCTCGCGCATATAGCCGCGGAACGACGCCTTGTGCGTGACGGGAATGCCGATATATTCGTCCAGATGGAAGCCCGTCACCTTCGACCAGTCGATGTCCGGCTCCTTGACGAGCGCCGCCAGGAACTCGAACTGGCTCGCGCCCGTCGCCACGATGATGCGCGCCTCGCCCCTTTCGGCGATGGCCTTGCGAATGCGATCGCCCGCCATCTTCGCCGCGGCCGCCGCCATGTCCAGCTTGTCCTTGCCAATGTATACCTTCATGATTCAGTCCTTCCTTTCCCTTAGTTGAGGTTAATGAGTTTCAGCGGATTCTCCCGACCGATTCGAAGACACTCCCCTTCGGTCAGCCCGATCCGTTCCTGCAAAAGCTTCATCATCTTCGCCATCGGCGTCGTCGCCCCCACCAGGCAATTCCGCGCCGGATTCCACAGGAGTCCGTTCGGCTCCAGCCGCGCCTGCGCACCGCACACCTCGTATTCGCCGGGCGGCATGCCCGCCGGATACTGCGCGTCTGAAACCGCCACCAGCCGCTCCAGCGGCACCGCGCGCACATAGAGCTTGAGCATCGTGTCGGGCAAGTGGTGCCCGTCGGGGATGAACATCACCGTGGCCCGGTCCTCCGTGAGCGCCGTCCAGAGAATGTTGTCGTGACGGTTGATCTCATTGGGGAGTCCGTTGCCGAGGTGCGTAAACGCCTTGGCGCCCGCCGCCATGCACGCTTCGATGTCGGCCGGCGACTTCGCGAGCTGATGCCCGAGCGACACCGTCACTCCGCTCGCCGCCACCGCGCGGACGAACTCCGGCATGCCGGGCACTTCCGCCGCCACGTTCACCATGCGGATCGTGCCTTCGGCCGCGTCCTGGAACCGCTGGAAAAGCCGCCAGTCCGGCGCGTGCACCCATTCGATCGGATGCGTCCCGACGGCGCCCGGCCGGTCGGAAATGAACGGTCCTTCCAGGAAGAAGCCCGGAATCGCGCGCTCGCAGACCGCATGCTGCCGCCGCGCGGCCATCACCGTGCGCACCGTGCCGATCAGCATCTCCGGGTCGCCCGTCACCAGCGTCGGCAAAAACGCCGCGGTGCCGTCGGCCTGAAGCCGTTCGCAAACCGCCTTCACCGCCGCGACCGTCAGCCCGGGCGCGTTGAAATCGACCCCGGCATAGCCGTTGACCTGCAAATCTATCCAACCTGCATCCACCATCACCGCACTTCCTTCGCGTCAATCCTGGCAAAGAATTCCCCGACCGTCCGCCGGTCGGCGTCACCGTCTCGGAAAAGCGCCGATCCTACGATCAGCAGCAACACCGTCGCTACCGAGGTGATCGGGAAGATCCAGACCATTTCGCGCAAATACGCCAGCTCCGGCCGCGCCCCGACCACGAACACCACGAGTCCGACCGCAATGCCGCCGATAAGCGCGCACATGCCGGAGCGACGGGAGCAGCGCCGCGTCAAGATGCCCGCCAGCATCGGAATCGCAATCGGCGGCAAGAAGACGCCGAACACCTTGTTGGACACGTTAAAGAGATCGTCCGCCCCCTGCGCATACTGCATCACGAAAGTAAGCGCCACCACCGCTCCGCCGACGGCAATCGTCGCCACGCGCGCGGCCAGCATCGACTTGGCCTTCAGCGCATCGGTAATCACCGCCGCGGCGGCATTGAAATTGCCGGCCAGCGACGACATCGTGGCCGAGAACATCGCGGCGATCACCATGCCGATCATGCCCGTCGGCAGCACCTCGCGGCAAAGGATCGCATAGACCCCGTTCATTTCCGTATCGGGAATCGGCGCCAGGAAGAGCCGCGCGGCCATCGCCGGGAAAAAGAAAATCGGCGGCCCCAGAAACAGCAGCGTCGCCACCAGATAGGCCATCTTCTTCGCGTCCCTTTCGCTCTTGGTCGAATAATAGCGCTGCACCAACGACCAGTTGGTCGACAAGGTGGAGCCGACGCAACCGAAGAAGACCAGCATGTAGACCCAGGTGTATTTGCCGGCGGTAAAGTCAAAGAAGCCGGTCGGCGCATGCTCGATAAAGTATCGGAACCCGTCGACCAGCGCCCCGATTCCGGTCGGCGCGGCGCCGCCGCTCGCCCCGACGGCCGCCAGCTTCTGCAGGCAAAGCGGAGGCAGCGCCAGCACGACCGCGAGAATCACCAGAAACTGAATGAAGTCGCAGGTCAAGGTCGCCTTCAGCCCGCCCAAGAAGGTGTAGAGGACGATGATGAGCCCGGAAATGCAGATGGACCAGAAAAGCGGAAAGCCCATGCCGACGCCCACCACGGTGCCGATGGCCAGCAGCTTGAGCGCATTGTCCAAGAGCTGCATCGGCAAGCCCAGCCAGGCGAGCGTCTTGCACATCTTCGGCGTATAGCGCGTGGCAATGTAGTCGATGGGGCTTCCCGTCGCCGCCCGTCGCCAGCGGACCGCGAGGAACCAGGCCCCGAGCAGCACGGCCGGCACGCTGAGCCAGCTCACGGTCACCGGCACGAACCCGAACTTGTAGGCCAGCGCCGAATACATCACGAACGCCAGCGCCGAAAAGCTGTTCATGTAGAAGCTGACGCCGGAGAGCCACCACGGCACCGACTTGTCGTTGCCGAAGAACTGGTCGGAACTCTTGGACTTGCGGCTATAGTAGACGCCGACGCCAATCATCACCGCAAAGAACGCGGCAATCACCAGATAATCCCCAATCGCCAATGCCTTGGACATCATTGTTCCTTTCTCATCACCGATACTCCCGAATCAATTTCCGCAACTTGTCCCCGTAATTGTCATAGTCCACGCATTCCAGCGTCACCCCCGCGCCGCCACAGCTTTTCGCCAGGTCGAGGAGCCGCGCCGCACAGGCTTCCGTGGACAACCCCGTCGCCCGCCGATACGACGGCAAGCCGAAATTGTAGTCATAGGCCGCCAAGGGAAAATAAACCTTCTTCGCCTGGCCACGATGCGCCACGACATAGCGGTAGATTTCGGCCGTCGATTCGAATTCCCGCCCCGGCTCGGGCACGACCCCCATCACTGAAATTGCATCCAGCACGCCTTCGGCGGCCAAGGCCTTCCAGTCGAGCGCATAGCGTTCCCAAACGCCGCGGTCGGCCAAATCCATGTACGGCAGGCCCACGATCAGTTCGATCTGGCGCCCCGTCGCATCCAGCCGCTGGCGCAGCGCCCGAAAATAGCGATGCACGAACTTCGACACCAGCCGCCGCCAGCGCTCGTCGGTCGCCGGCGGCAGTTCGCCGCCGTCCAGCCGCTTCCATTCCTGCCGCATCTTCGGCGTATATTCCACGGCGGCATACCAGCCGCCCTGCCGCCACATGTCAACATAGATCGTGTCCGGCTTCAGCTTCAAAAGCTCGTCCAACCGCCGCAGCTTGTGCGCCAGCACCTCGTCATAACCGAGCGAACTCGTATACCCGGGCCGCGCCATTCCGTCCGCCGTCATGCAGGAGAATTCCGGGTGATCGAGATTCCAGTGCGAGCAACTGGCGCTCTGATGGTGATTCTCCTCCCAGGTAAGATGAATGCCACCGCGCGCACCCCGCGCCGCAATGGCCTCGGCCGCGACGGCCATCAGCCCGCCTCGCGCCAAATTCAGCCAGCCGTAAATCCGGTCGCCGCCAAATTGCACGCGCTTCTCAAAGGGCGGAACATGGCGCGAAGACGACTCCTCGACCGAATCATAACGCGGAATGCCCCCGGTCTGCGGCCGCCACCACAGCGCCGTCGCCCCGAGGTCATCCACGGCATAGTCGACGATCTGCCGCGTGCCTTCGGCAGTTTCGCAATCCAGGATCTGGGCATAATCCAGGGAATCAACGAGCGCGACCTTTTCAAAAGCCGCGCCCTTCACCGCCTCCGCCGACCGCCGCGGCGCGGCGGCGCGCGGCCAGAGATCGATTCGCCGGAGCGGCTTCGGCACATTGCGCGGCCAACCGGTGCCGAGCTCCACCCGCCGCACTTTCGCCGCGCCGCCCAGCCGCTCGGCGAAGACCAGCTTCCCCGGCTTCGACAAGTCGGCGTGCGGCCAGCGCGGAATCCGCTGGAGCGGCGTCGACCCGTTGACCGAAAGGTAGACGCGGTCCCGGGCGCGAATGCCCGTCAGGACGTAAACGCCCTTTTTCACCGCCGTCGGCGCCTCAATCTGCATCTTCGTCTGCTCGGGCATGTCCCGATCGATCAAGTCGGAATCGACCCCGTCGCAAATCGCCAGCGTCGGTGCGCCCATGTAGAAAATGAAATTGAGGCCCTCATGACTGCCCGGCCCGTATTGGGCCCAGACCACGCGCTGAAACACCTTCGCGGCATCGCCGCTCCATTCGACTTCCGCGCGCATGAAGACCGTCTCCTCCCCATCGGCGAAGGCGGCCGCCGGCGGCAACTCGCACTCCTGCTCGGAAGCGAACACCACCTGCTCGTCGCGCAAGGCCGGCTGCTCGTAGACCACCGACTGGATCCGCCCGCGGCTGCCCTGCGGATAATCCGACGCCTTCAGCTCCAGAAAGCGCAGCCGCTCCGCCTCGATGTCGGTGTAGACCAGCCACTTGCCGTCCGGCGACAGCGAAGGCTCCCGTCCTTTCACGAGTCGCCTTTCCGCCCCCGTCGACACTTGCTGAAGATAAACCGACCAGCCGGGGTCGCCCTCGCGAAAACCGGTATAGACGAGATACTCGCCGTCGGCGCTCCAGCGCGGCTCGTAGGCAATCAGGTCGTTGGCCGTCATCACGTAATTGTCGTCGGGATTCTCCAGCCGGGCGCAGCGAATCGACCAGCGGTCCTGAATGCAGTCGAGCTGCGCCCAGGCCAGGATCCGTCCGTCGGGCGAGACCTGCGGCTGGTTCGCCGCCGCGTCGATATGCTTGAACTGATTGAAGAAAATGCGCCGCCGCCGGCTCGCGTCCGCAATCGGCGCGGCAAAGAGATAGTCCTGCCCCAGCCGATGTTCGGCGTTACCTTCGCTCGTCGCCCAATAGACCGTCTGCATGTCCGGCGAAAACGAAGGCGTCGCGTCCCGCCGCCGCCCGCGGAGAAAGTCGCGCTTGACCCCGTCTTTCCAGATCCTAAGCCCATAGCCGTCCGCCAACTTGCGCACATAGGCCTCAAGGGCGGTATTGGTGATGACCCCGGCGGTATAGACGAGCGACCCGTCATTGCCCCAAGACGCCATGCCCGCGAGCCCGGGACCGTCTTCAATCCAGGTAATCGCGCCGGTGGCAAGCTCGCAAAGCCCGAGATGGCGAGCGGCGCCGCATTGCCGCTCGAAAACGAGCCGCCGGCCGTCAGGCGAAAACACCGCCCCGGAAGTATGGTCCAATTGCGCCAGCGCCGCCTGCCCTGCCGTCATCGCCGCCGCCGTCCAGCCGACGACGGCCCCCAAGCCTGCCGCGATTACGCTGCGCATTGCGCGACCAGCTGAAAATTGTTCCGCACGAGATCGGGCCCGCGAAGCGCCAGCACCTCGGCATATTTCCGCTCGGCAAGCGCCCGGTCCTTGTAGATGTATTCGATACACCGGGGCTCGGTGCGGCTCACCAGATCATAAACTTCATAATAGCCGGCCATGGCGATCACCCGGCAAACCCACCCGGGGCAGTGGTCGCAATACTTGGGGCAGGCGCCGGCGTCGTTGTCAAGCGCCTTGGAGAGCGACGGACACACGTTCATCGTCATCGTGAGGCACTCGTCGGTCAGCTCCAGCGTCAGGTCGCAGTTTTCCTCGACCGTGATGCGCGACCAGTAGTCGTACATCCCCTTCAGCCCGTCGCGCTTGAAGGCCTCCAGCGTAAAGAACGCCTGCCGCTCGGCCACTCGCGCATAGTAGCGGTCAAGCTCGCCCGGCCCCTTGCCGTCCAGGAACTTGAAGATCTCGTTATAGAACCGAACAAAATGATCGCTGGGAATCATAACTGTGCTTACTTTACGAAAATCACCGTGCCCTGCGCCAGCTTGACGACCAGCGTCTTAGTGCCGTTACCGTTATCGACATAGTCAAACGACGACTGATAGCGGTCCGGCACGTCGGGCAACTCGAACTTGCCGTCGATCATGCCGAGATCGGCCGTATTGACCGTGCAAATCGGCGTAGTGCGATACCGCGATGTGCCCGGCACCGGATAGAGCACCGTCTTCAGCTTGGTGTCGGCAATCGTCAGCGACGAACCCGCCTTGGTGAAGTCCATGCCCAGCTTGCCGACGCCCGCCGTCGGATCGGCCGGCGAATCCAGCTCCAGAACCGTGTCGGCCGCAAACCGGAGGTCGACGCCGCGGAAGGCCTCGGACGAAACCGGCTTCAGCGCCCCTTCCTCGATCACCAGCAAGTTCTTGTTCGCCGTCGGCGTGGTGCCGCCATCCGTCGTAAAGAACGGCGCTTCGCCGCCCAGCGACAGCGTGCCCGCCCCCCGCTTCAGGAGTTCGCCGTTGTAGGTGAGCCGCTCCATAAGCGTAAAGTCCACCGCCTCGTCGCAGACGATCCGCCCGTAGCCGTCGACGAAAATGCCGCGGTTCTTCGCCGAGAGCGTCAGCGATTCCGTCGGCCGCAACCGCGCATAGTTGTTGAGCCGAACCGCATCGTAAGTCCAGTCGGGCGTGTCGCCGCCGAGCGCCCAACCGTTGTTGAAATAGAGCTCCAGGGTTTCGTCATTGTCTTCGATCAGCGGCGTCATGGTGGAGCTGTTGGCATAGCCGAAGTTGATTCGCCCGGTGTAGCCGCGGTTGTCGCCCAAAAGCCCGACCCGGTATTTGGTGTATTTGCCAATCTCGTCCGTCTTGCCACCATGCTGAATCATGATGCGGCGCTTGCCGCTAATGTCCGCGCTCACCGACATTTCGCGATTCTGATAGGCCCGCAGGTAAAGATAGGCATTGTCGTTGGCGTGGTAAGCGGCGTCGATTTTGCCGCTCAAATCGCAGATGTAAGAGGCAGTATAGGAATAGATGTAGGTGGAGCCGTTGCCCGCCACTTGCAACCGATCAATCTCGGTCTGCTCGCAAAAAAGCGCCATCGTCGTGCCCGGGCCGATCGTCAGCTGATAGCCGGGGAACTTAACATAAGGCTTGTAGCCGTCGCCTTCGGGCGACAGCGCCCGCAAAGTATGATAGGCCGAATAATAGGCGTGATCCTGATCCGGGCCTTCCTCGTGGACGCCGTTTTCCCAGTGGTCGCCGTAGGCAAAAACGGTGACTTTCGCCTGCGTCGAAGAATAATCGTCATTGACCGTATGCTGGACAATCGGCAGCTGCTTGATGAACAGCGTCGAGCGACCATCCTCGGGGTCCGTAGCCTCATAAAGCTTAAACTCGGGGAAGAATACGGGGCTGACGAAATCGAAGTCCGCCGGGTCGAGAGTCATCCCCAGCGGCGCCTTGAGAATCGCCATCGGCGTCGTCAGCACCTGCTCCGGCAGACCACCGCTGGCAAAGGTCAACTTGGGATCAAAGGCAATCTTAATGCCCGACCCCAGCGTCAGCAATTCCTGCGCGACGAAAGTGGAAACTGCGCCCGTTGTCTTGTCGCAGTAGACTTCCAGCACCGCATTGTCCTGAAGGTCAATCGACTTGAAGGAAATCGTGCCCGTCGAACCGGCCGCGAGCTTGCACTGCGGCGTAATCGTCACCTTCGCATCGGAAATGACCGCATCCGTCCGCAACACCGTGCACAGCGCCGGATTGGTCAGCTCGCCGGCGGCATCCTTCTTTTGGAACGGATGGCAGATGAGATGGCCCGAATAGCCCTTCAGGATGTCGCCCTTGAAGTAGGCGCCCGAAGTCCGCTCGGTCGGCACCCCACTCTTGTATTGGTCGGCATATTCACAGCAATAGATCCAAAACGCCGCCGTATCTCCGCCCGTGAGCTTGCCGGAGAAGGTGGTCTCGGATTGGGCGGCGTAGTCATAGATGACAAACGGCTTCTCCTCGGTCACGGTGTTGCCGACAACAATGTCGGCGGCTATCTCGGGACTGCGGCCGGTATTGTTCTGAATGCGGCCGTTGTTCAGGTAGAACTTCCTGATCGTATAGACTGAAATCACCCTGTTGTCAGTCGGCTGCAGGACCAAGGTGCCGACGCGATTGCCTTCGCCAAGCATCAGCGACAGGCCGGGAAAGGTGTCGGCCGTGACCGACGGGGCCCGCAAGGTGTTGCCATTGGCGACGGCATAATCGTATTCGGAGGGCAAATCTTCATCCGCCCCGCCCAACGTCACGCCATTCAGCTGCCATTTCGACGCATCGTGCCAGCTGGAAGCCAGATAGCCGTCGGAACCGCTGTTGAAGTAGGCAGTTTCCGCCCGCGCCGAGAACCCGGCCACTGCCGCCAACGCCATCAGCGCCAAACAACGCTTCATTGAGCCGATCGCCATACCATTACTCCTTAGTGGGTGGTCACTTAAAACCGGGAGATAACTCATACTATTTACCCCCCCCCTAAAATTTCTTTGATTATATCAAGTCCACGCCAAAACCGTCAAGCAGCCGCCGAGTCTCATGGTGATTTAGTTTGGCCCTGACCCATGCCCGTCCAGCCTCACGGAATGCGGACGTGGTGCTTCAGTTGGTGCTTCAGGCGCATTCATCGCATCTTCAATCGTGCGCCCGACTCCTCCTTTTCGATTTTCTTGGCGATGGCGGCACCGGGCGGAAAGTCGCTTCGGTCACCGCGACGGCTTCTTTCCCGAGTTTATCGCGTTTTAGCAAGGCCGTCGCTTCGGATTCTGTCGTAATGTGTGCGCGTCTCCGTGCGGAGTGCGCGTCCACTCCGCCATCAGATGCCCGAAGCGACTTTCCGCCCGGTGCCTATGCGCCTGTCCCGCTCGTCACGAGCCGGAAGACGCGGTTGCGGTCGGACTGCAGCTCCTCCTTGAAGGCCTGGCAGTTCTCCATGCCGCTCTGCGCGAGGAAGACGAACACGGGCGAGCGGGCTAGCAGCATCGCCCCCGTCACGTTCTCGTCGCACCGCCTCGTGCGGACGTCCTCGCAGTACGCCCAGTCCCGCCGCGCGTGGTACTTCGACTCGATGGCCCACTGTCCCCGCACCGCGTCCGCGAAATACTCGACGCCGTG